>NZ_JPII01000025.1:0-44548 GCF_000832025.1 Shewanella sp. cp20
GAAGGGGCGAACAAGTCGTCGCGCAGCTCTGGCTTTGATAGCAGCGACAGTTCAAGGCATTCAACTGAGGGCGAGGCCTGCTGAAGTTGAATAACGCCGAAATGGTGTTGCTATCAAAGCCCCGCAGGGCGAGGCTTACAGCGGTATTTGCTGCGTTACAGTTCTTGCGAAGGACTAGGGCCATTCGCTGCAAACTGTGCCTTGCATCTATCCACTTTAAGCACACGCAGAGCAAGCACGGGACTTATTCGCACCTTCCTTAGCTGTCGCTTAACGCATAGCCGCCCTTGAGGTGGGCTATCTTGTTAAAGCCGAGTCTGTGCAGCGCCTGGGCCGCCACCAGTGAGCGACTGCCGCTACGGCAGACCAGTACCCACTCGGCATCGCTCTCCTGCTTGTGCTCCTGTACGAATTGCACCAGCCTGGTCATAGGCACGTTGATGGTCTGCTCACCCAGAGCGCCCAGCTCATGTTGCAGGGCATATTCATGGGGTTCGCGAATATCCAGCAGTTTAATCTCAGGTGACTGACCCACTTGCAGCCTGAGCGTCTGGCTGTCGTACTCCTTCACCTTGGCCTTGTCGCAATCGCCTGAGTATGCGCCGCAGATGATCTCGCTGCCGGCTTCATCCCTGAGGTGGGTATCGAGTCTGGCCTTGTGCTGCTCAAATTGCGTCATGGAGAGGGCGCCGTTAATCGTCTCGTTGAGCAGCGGGTTAACCCTAAACTCGGCGGCGAAGCTGGTGGTGAACTCGTTGTTGTAGTCGTGGCTCGGGCAGAGCAGGGTGTCGTCGCCTATCAGGCTGTGTAGCAGCTTGAGGCTGTTGTACATCTGCTTGGCGCAGCTGGTGTCGAAGTTGGTGCGTCCCAGGCTGCCCATCAAGACGAGATCGCCGCAGAAGGCGTAGATCACCTCGCCCTGGGGCGAGCACAGCAGCAGGCTGATGCTGTCATTGGTGTGGCCCGGGGTGGCCAGCTTCACCAGCGACAGGGCTCCAAGGCTTATCATCTGCGCCGGTCTGGCACCTATCTCAGTGATCTGATGTGCCTCTGGCCAGCCAAGATGATCGCTTGACTGCTCGGGTAGATAACGAGTGGCCAACTCCAGACGTTCCGAGACGTGATCGGCGTGGCCGTGGGTGTCGATAAAGGCGATGGGAGTTAGCTGCTGGCACTGCAGCAGGGTGTCGATACGGCTACTCAGCTCGGGCAGGGGATCGATCACCACGGCTTGTTTGCTCTGCTGATCGGCGTAGATCCAGCTGCAGCTTGAGCCCGACTTGAGCTGAACCAAGCCGTTAAGCGGCTGCTTATCTGTAAGGGCGTCATTGCCGCTCAAAGTCAGGCAGCTGTTGCCCAAGGCGTTAGCGGCAGACTGGATGCGCTCGCAGGCCTGGTCGACCTCAGCCTGGGTCATGGCGGGGCCGAAGGAGAGGCGAATGGCCGACTCGCTCTGCCAGGCGGGCAGCCCCATGGCGTCGAGTACGAAGCTGCGGGTTACCTTTGAGCTGCAGGCCGAGCCTGAACTGACGCGGATATTGGCGGCGTCGAACAGATCCATGATCTCCTTGCTGCTAAAGCCGGGCACGGCGAAGTTTAAGGTAGTGGGCACGCTGTTATCGAAGCTGTGGTTAAACACCAGCGTCGGGAAGGCGCGGCGCAGCGCCTGAGCGAGCTGCTCGCGGTAGCCTTTAAGCGTTGCATGGCCGTAGAAGGCGCTGTCTTGCTCGGCCAGAAGCATGGCGAACACCTCGTTGAGCGCCGCCATGCCCGGCAGGTTCTCGGTACCCGATCTCAGTCCGCCTTCCTGACCACCGCCGGCGATGAAGGGGGTGAAAGGCGCGCCATCGCGAATATAGACCAGTCCGATCCCCTTGGGTGCATAAAGCTTATGACCGCTGAAGGGGGCGTAATCTATGCTGGTTTGCGCCAGTGCCAGCGGTCGTTTACCCAACGCCTGAACACAATCCACCATCCAGAATACCTCAGGATTGTGCTGACGAATGCAGGTATCCAGGGCATCGAGATCTTGATACACGCCGGTCTCGTTGTTGACCGCCATGGTGCAGATCATCAGGGCGTTGGGCACTTCTTTGGCGATGAAGTCGCGATCCAGCTCGCCATGCTCATCGACCGGAATCGCCTTGAGCTGGGCGCCTATTTCAAGCAGATCATTCCAGTGGGCAAGGGAGTTGGGCACCGCCTTATGTTCGGTGGCACCATACAGCAGGCTGTATTGCCTGTTTGGCTCCAGGCTGGCCTTGGCCTTGATGAGGGCGGAGAGGATGGCGGTCTGTATGCCTTCTGTGGCGCCGCTGGTAAAGATGAGTTTGCCCTGGCCGCTGCCCAGCAGCTGTTTGGCCCGCAGGCGGGTCTGCTCCATCAGGCTCTTGGCCTTCAGGCCTGTGATATGGCTGCTCGAGGGGTTGCCGAAAAGCTCCTCCATGGCGCCAAGCGCTGCCTTGGCGGCCTGGGGTAATACGGGCGTGGTCGCGTTGGCGTCGAGGTAGATCTGGCTAAGCGGGGATGTGTGGTGCATGGGATACTCGCTGCTGATTATTTTTATTATTAGAAAAAATTCCCATATAACAAAATAGTATATGTAATTCGATGTGGCTATATTAGCAGCTTGTGAGTATTGATCAAGATCATGTTTTTGCCGCCCATAGGGCGAAATGTGTGTGTTGTTGGAGCGCGGTGGGGGATTTGGGTGAGAGGCGCTAGGGCCTGTTTATCTTTCGCGTTCATTTTTGCAGCATTCTGTATCGATTTTATACAAGGCAGAGCGATTGTAATTTAGTGTGCTACATAAATGAGCGATAACGCAGTAGAAAAATGATACAGACGCTGCCCGCAGGGTTCGTCTTGAGCACGTTCAACTCTTTGTTACTCGGCTTTTATATAGAATAACTATACTCCAAGCCTCCTGCCGCGATTTGAACGTGCTCAATTAGAACAAAATTTGTTCTCAAAAGGTCAACAGGCCCTAGGGCGCAGATAAGCTAATTCGCCCAAGATCTATTGCGTCTCCGAGCTGATTTGCCTAAGAGCTGATGTGTCCAACAGAGGGGGTGACAATTTGTATCAGATGAATGGGCTATTGAATGGCCGCCTGAATGGGCGAGGGGAAGTGAACATGCCCGCGACAGGCGCGGGCACGACAGGCGCGGGCATAAGGGGGATTAGATCTTGACCTTGATCACCACCTTTCTCACTGCCTGCGGGGTCGCGAAGACGCCAGGCATATGCATGTCCTGGGGGAAGAAGAGGGCAAACATCCCCGCCTTGAAGGGGATAAAGGCCGCGCGCGCCTTGTTGGACTCATAGTCATATTCGGCGTAGTCGTGCTTGTCATAATAGGGCTTGGATGGTGTCTGATCCGCCAGAGGCAGATAGCCAAACTCCTCCTCGCCGCTCACCACATACTGGACGTCGATATATTTACGATGCACCTCGAAGGGCTCTACCTCTCTGGGCTTGGTCTCATAGTCGTTGACGATGACAAAGATATCTTTGCCTTCAAGCTCATAGTTGCCCACGGGCAGCTGAGTAAAGTCTGTCTCCTTGAGGTGCTGCAGCGCCTTGGCAATGCGCGGCCCCAGGTGGGTGTAGTGTGCCAGGTTATCTAGGGTGTCTAAGATCATGGTTGGATGCTCAGGCTGGTAAGATGCAATTAAAGTGGCGACAGTGTAGCAGGCTTTTCGACGGGCAAGATAGCCTCAGCACTAGCGCTTGTCGATTTTTGCCCTAGGGCCTGTAGATCTTTCAAGTTTAATTTTTGTTCAATCTAAACGCGTTTTGCGCGAGGCGAGAGCCATGAAGCATAGTTATTCTATGTGAATGGCGAACAACAAAGAAATCGTCTGGAACGATTTCTAACAGCGTAGCTGACCGCCTGCGGTGAAAGGCAGGAAGCCTTTCATAAAGTGCAGCGCGCGTTTAGATGAACCCGTTGGGCAGCGTTTGTAGACCATTTCTACGGTGTTATCGCCAGTTTGTGTAGGATGCTACACGGCACAGGCTCTGCCTTGTATAAATCACCTTCAAACTGCTGCAAAAACAAACGGCAAAGATCAACAGGCCCTAGCGGCTGGGCGGCTTAATGTTGCAGCTCTGCCTAAAGGCCTGCCACCACTTCACATGTCTGCGCATCTGGGTCTTGAGCTGTTCTGGCAGGGCATCAGGCTGCTGGCCGAAATAGTGGTCGATGAAGGGCTGATGGCTGCTGCCTTCGAACAGGGCTAGTAGCGGCTCACTCAGGCGGTAATGTAGCTGGTTGAGCTGTGACAGATAGGCCTGGGTTTGTGCTAGGTAGTATTTATGAAACACATTTTGCAGTATCTCCTGTTTGCGGTTGGCATGACCGGGGCGGCAGGCGACCGACGCGCTATGTGTTGACAGATAGTCATTGAGGCCATGGAGCTGCGCCTGGCTATAGGCCAGGGCTCGCAAGTACCTCTGCAGCAGCGTTTGGTGGGCCATGAGGGCGAGCGCGGGTTCGATCTGCGTCGTGTCTATCTGCTGCCACAGCCCCTGAGTGATGTTGCGCTTGATACTTAGCAGCTGGCCTATGGCCGACTCGAGCTCGAAGCGACCGGCGCGCATCTCGCCGAGCACCAGAGAGTCGTAGCCGATAAACAGACTCTTAGTAATACTCCTGTCTCTGGTGAGCACCCGATTAAAGTATTGCATCGCATTATCTTGTTTCTGCTCAAGCGCGCGCGTCAGCTTAGTCTTCAGTGGGCTGGGCTCTAGGGTGTCGATGCAGGCGGGCGCCAGTTGAATAAACCTTATCTGGTAGATGAGTTGCTGGCTGGGGGGCGCCACCTTGCCGAGCGTGCTGTTGTGGTCTGCGATGAGGCGACCTAAGGGACAGTGACCCAGAGACAGAGTCTCGAGTATCGAGACGGTGATCGGGGCCTGCTCTGTTATTTTGGCCTTGCCGAGTTGTAGTGGCTCGAAAGGAGGCGGCGAGTAGGCCTGGTCGATCACATGGGCCAGGCGCTGACTATAGTCTTGCCAGAGATAATCTACATCCTTGGCCCGCTGACAGCCAGCTAGCGACAGCAAGAGGCTGATGAACATAAGGATCTTGAGCATCGAGGTGACGTGAGTCTGCGGCAAGTTGCCCCCTTAAGAGATTGTTGGCCTTAGACTCGCCTCTATTGCTCGCTCGTCTCAAGGGTCAGCTGCAGGCCGTGGGCCTCAAAGCCAGCACTGAGGCGGGAGATAAGCCTGTCGTTGAGTGATAGGCTAACCCTGATGGCCTCAGTGTCAGTCACTATCTCCAGGCCTTCGAGTCTGGCATGGCAACGGATAATATCTCTATAGGCGATCAGGCTCTGCTTGCCAAGGGAAGCACTGCCCGTGAGAGGAATATTGGCAAAGGCGATCGCTTGGGGGGTAAAAATGATCTCTTGTTTCAGCAGGGCGCCAGCCCATACGAGCATGGCAAGGCAGTAACCCATGAAGAGTAGCCATTCACCGTTTAAGTCACTCAAAAAGAGCTGCTTAATGATAAACAGGCTGGCCGTCAGCGTGATGATGCCGTAGGCGAGTGTTTGGTTGGGCTTAATTTTTACCGTGTCGTCCATTTTGTTCCTCAGTGACCTCCTGCCACCGGCCTATTTTAATCGCGCTGACAAGTTTAGTGCAATTCTTATAGAATGGCTTTTAGCATGCACATAGATAAATTCAGGGAGCCGAGTTAGGTGCTTAAGTTACGTTTTCTCGCCGGGCCGAAAGCCTACAAACAGATCGCCGAGCAGGGGCTGAAACCCGAGCTATTTACCCAGGTGTTGGCGGCGTCGGGTGGGCCCAAATGGCTCGGTATCGCCGCGCTGGATAAGTATCTGTTTGGCACCTTCTTCAAGGCGAGACAGACTCCGCTCTATACCCTGGGCGCCTCCTCTGGTGCCTGGCGTCTGGCCTGTTTGGCCCAGCAAGATCCCTTGGCGGCTTACGAGCGCCTGGAGCGGGAATATATTGGCCAGCGTTACGAGACCAAACCCAGCGCAAGCGAGGTATCGCATAAGGTGGCGGGGATCGTCTCGGGCATATTGGGGGCGCAGCAGGGGGCGGATATCGTCAGCAATCCTGTGATCAAGAGCCATTTCATCGCCTGTCGTGGCCGTCATCTCAACCGCCTGTCTCACAGGGCCGCCCTGGGGGCTGGCCTTGCCACCACTGCGGTCAGTAATCTGCTGAGTCGGCGGACCCTGGGATGGCATTTCGAACGTTATCTGTTTGGTAGCGGCGGCGCCGCCTCTCCTTATAACGAGTTAAGGGATCTGCCGGGTCGTCATTTTCCCCTGACCGGGGAAAATATAGCCCAGGTCTTGCTGGCCACCGGCTCTATCCCTTGGGTGCTGGCACCTGTGACGCGTATCGAGGGTGCGCCTGCCGGCCACTATTACGACGGTGGCATCACAGACTATCACTTCGATCTGCCACTGGCCCATGCGCCAGGGCTGACGCTTTATCCTCACTTCTACAGCAAGATTCTGCCCGGCTGGTTCGACAAGTCGCTGCCCTGGCGAAGTGCCAAACGCAACTATGACAACGCCCTGATCTTGGCCCCTAGCGAGGCCTATTTAAAGCAACTTCCCTATGGCAAGTTGCCGGACAGAAATGACTTCAGCCGCCTGAGTACGGAGGAGCGGATGCGCTATTGGCGACAGGCGGCGAAGATGAGTGAAGTACTGGCAGAAGACTTGGATAAGGTATTAAAAAGTGGCGATATTATGCGTTACATTAACACTTTCTAATTAATTGGCTGCAACAAAAGGGAATCTTTTAGGGTCTAATAAGCGAAGGACCGGGTATTTTGATTGGCATGGCATCGCCGATCCAATAATGGCGTTTCGGGCAGTAATTTCGACAACTGCTACACTTTATCATTATTGCTCCTTGGTTATTTTTCAGTCGCACTGACTCGACACTCACGGCGATCACCCACCAAGGGGGAGGAGGTTGCTATGTTGACTCAAGAGATGGCGTTGATCACCCGCGACGAACTACTTTTGCCCGATGGCAGAATAGAGATACGAGTGGCGGGGCCTAGCAGCTTGAAACTGATTGCCGAGGTGCTCAAGGGGCACTTCCCGCTAGCCTTTGCCATGTCTCGCCCTCAGGCGAATCCCCCCTGTTATCCACTGGCGACTCAGTGCGAGATCATAGATTTCAATCAACTCGAAGACGACTGTCTGGGCCTAGTGCTGGAAGGTAAGCAGAGGGTGAAGATCTTCTCGGCGGCCAAGCGGCGTGACGGTAACTGGATAGCCAGAACCCTGAGTTGCAGCAATTGGCGCGAAGAGCCCATCAAGGGTGAATTTGAGCTAATCAGTGCAGCATTAGAGCAGTTCTATCTGGTCAACCCCGCCCTGCAGGAGCTCTATGGCGATCTGCATCTGGAAGACGCCACCTGGGTCAGCCAGCGTTGGCTCGAGGTGCTACCGCTTTATAACCGTGATAAGCAGGTGCTGGTCAATCAGCCCGATTGCCATAAGACCATGGATTTCGTGCTGGAACTGATCAAGTCCCACGCGGGGCAGTAATACCGATCTCATGGTCATCCTAACTGGTTAAAACGCTCGATGAGGGCGTTACTCTTTTCGATTGCAGAGTTGCTAGGACTTTTATAGAAGCGATACAGAACGCTGCAAGCGTGAACGCTAAAGTTCAACT
Source organism: Shewanella sp. cp20 (assembly GCF_000832025.1). Lineage (NCBI taxonomy): Bacteria > Pseudomonadati > Pseudomonadota > Gammaproteobacteria > Alteromonadales > Shewanellaceae > Shewanella > Shewanella sp. cp20. Next base: position 7,687 of record NZ_JPII01000025.1, read on the forward strand.
GGCCTTAGTTATCGAAAATCCTGCTTGGTTCTCAAAGGTTTTTTCTGCGCTAGATTTGAACACTCACTCATTGTGATTGGGATAATTTGCTCTCATCCGGGCCGCAATTTTTGTTACCATGGTCGCTACTTCATCTTTAGGCCTTTCTGTCATGGTGCGTGCGGCTCAAGCCTCCTTTATCGTCCTACCTCAAACTGCCAATCCCCCGGCGAGCGTTTACGACTATTTCTGTCAGCGGTTCGATAACATTCCAGCCGACGTCTGGCGAGAGCGTTTCAATGCGGGCAAGGTGCATTGGCAAGACGGTCAGGCGCTGGCACTCACCACCGCCTATCGGCCACAGCAGAAGGTGTATTACTACCGCGAGGTCGCCCATGAGACGACGCCTCCCTACAGCGAGTCTATTCTGTATCAAGATGAGCAGATAGTGCTGGCCAACAAGCCGCACTTCATGGCCCTGCACCCAGGAGGCGAGGTAATTAATCAGTGTTTAATCAACCGTCTAAGGGTACGTACCGATTGCGATCAACTTATCGCCGCTCATCGGCTGGATCGCGCCACCGCGGGCATTGTGCTGCTGGTCAAGCAGAGTGAGCGCCGCGACGCCTATCATGGGTTGTTTCGTCATGGGCTGATCACCAAGGAATACCAGGCCTTGGCGCGGCTTACTCCTGAGTTACTGGCGGAGCATAGCGCCGGAAAACTCAGCCTGCCCAAGCGTTGGACGGTGAAGAATCGTATCGATAAGGGAAGCCCTAGTTTTACCATGCGCATCGTCGAGGGTGAGGCCAATAGTCACTCGGAGATCGCCCTGGTGAGCGTCGAGGGGGAGATAGGTCGCTTCGAGCTGATGCCGGTCACAGGTAAGACCCACCAATTGCGGCTGCACATGAACAGCCTGGGCATGCCTATTCTCAACGACAACTTCTATCCCGTTCTTCAGCCCAAAGGCAGTGAGGATTATGAACAGCCGATGAAGCTGCTGGCGCGTCGCCTGGCTTTCACGGATCCTGTGACGGGTCGGCAGCTGGATATTTGCCTGCCGGAACTCTCACTCTAGAAGCATCACTCTAGAAGTCTCACTTTAAAAACCTCATTTTAAAGGCCTCGCCGGATAAGACTTAGCCGTTACGAGACTGGCGCGGCGGCAGGAACTCTGTGGTGCTCATGTCGCCATGGAGCACGGCGACTTTCGAGGGGGCGCCATCTTTAGCGAAGCTCACCACACCTATGCCGCTGGCGTTGATCAGCCGCTGACTGCGCATGCCGTTGGGGCGTCGACCGCGAATGGACATGCGCTTGCGTTTGGTAAACCAGTTGAGCGGCGAGAAGTGACCATAGAGCCAGCCGTTCAATTTGTCGAATACGGGTAACAGCTTCTCGGGAAACTGATTCTTGATGCCGCTCGAGGTGATCTGATAGATCTGCGGCCCCTGAGTGCGAAAGCGGATCCCTATGTCGTAGGCGAAGGAGTAATGCACATCGCCCGAAAGGATCACGAACTGCTGCGGCGTCTTACGATGCAGGAAGATGCTCAGCAGGGTGTTGGCCGTGCCGGGATGGGCCATCCAGTTTTCGGCGTCCACCAGGAGGGAGGCGCCGATAAAAGTGGCGGCGCGCTGCACCGCCTCTATCAGTTTTACGCCGAACATGGGCGCCGCCGAGACGATAATCACCTTCTCCTGTCCCACTAGCTGCTGCTGAAGCTCCATCAGGGCTTCCCAGTCCATCAGACCAGATGGCTTGGCCAGGTTAGACTCGCTGCGCCAACGCTGGGTGCGGGTGTCCAGTACCACCAACTTTGGGGAGGTATTGAGGCTGTAGTGCCACTCGTCGAAATCCAGTAGCGTCTCGATTAAGGCGTCGTGCTGCGCCTCCTCGCGACTGGCGAGAAACTGCTTGAGCTGGGGCAGAATGTCGCCGCTAAACTTGCGCTTTTGATTCCCCAGGCCCTGAAACACCAGATAACCGATCAGCGCATTGCCTATGATGCGTTTCGAGAAGGGGTGGCCATAGGCCGCCTGTTCCCATTTTGCGGTGAGGTTCCAGTCGTCTGTGATGTCGTGATCGTCGAAGATCATGTAGGTGGGCAGGTGTGCCAGCAGGCGCCGCACCTTGGTCAGCCCCGCCTTAAACTCCAGCAGGTGTAGCCACTCCTTCTGCCATCTCTGCTGATTGCTGGGTGATAGGCCTGTCACCTCCTTGGGAATATCGATCAACTGCCACAGCTCGGGTGACCAGCTAAGCAGGTAGAGGGCGACTATCTCGGACAGACTTACCAGGTGATTCTCGGCGATCGATGAGGTAAAGATGGGGTGATTGATATACCAACGTACCAGTGCGCTGCCCGCAGGATATTCGGTGCGAGGCAGTAGCTTCTTGTGGCGTTGATACATGGCCGCCGGATGATAGCTTATCTGCTTACTGTGGCCGAGTGGCGCCTGTTGAAACTCCTCCTCGTACAGGCCTAATTTTTCTATGACCTTGCCGATGGCGAATAGCATGGGGCCGGCGACATCGTCGACATAGATCTGATCGCCGCTGAGCATCATCAGCGCCGGCCGTTTTGTCGCATCCGGTGCGATTTCCACTTGGGTATCGGCGGCGACCATGGCATCGCTACTGTGGTGATGAGCGTTGCGACAAGAGCCGTGCAGCAGGGTGTCTATCTCAGGCTTTATCACGAAATCCGGGCACTCGCTGTCGCCATAGGTCAGTTGCTCGATCGGTGCGAGCAGATCCCCATGTTGGCTGTCGCTGAGCCGGTAGGGAATACTCGTGCCGACAGGGTTGAGTCCGGGCTGGCTGAGATGGATCAAATAGAAGAAGGCGTGAGTGCCGAGTTCGAGACACTCGACGGCGTCCTCCTCAAGCAAGTGCCGAGTCTCGCCCAGGGTGAGCGTCAACTGTGACAGCGGCGCACTGGTCACCAGGGTGAGAGTGAAATGGTCTGCGTCGCAGTGACGCAGCATGGGTCCGGTCAGCAGCAGAGGTAGTGTCATATCAGTCGGCGAGGGTGCAGATCATAGGGGCGGCACCATAGCCCCAGGTGATGCGCGCCTCGCCATGGTGTTCCCACAGCGATTCGTTGCGTCCCTGATAGCGGCTGCCGCTGGCGCTAGGCTGGCTGACCATGAGCGAGACGCTATCGCCAAATTCGGCGATGAGGGTTGCAGGCTCGGTGGCAAAATAGCTGACCATCACCTGTTTGGCGGCGATATCGTCGCATTGGTAGCTGACCTCGGCAGTGGGGGCGATAAGACGATATCTGGCTTGCAGCTCGGCGATACGCATCTGGTAGGTGTCGCGCACGCACTGTGTTTTATCTTCACTCTTCCAGCACTCGTTACGGCCCTTTATCCAGCCGCGTTGTTCGGCTTTCAACATGGGCGGATACTCGTTAATGGCCTTGGTGCTGGCTGCCTGGAACACCTTGGCCATCTGTTGGTCAAGCGCGGCCAGATCGGCGTCATGGCAGATCAGGGTCTCTATGCTGGAAAGCTTATCGCTATTACAGTCGAAGCTGGGTTGGCTACTGTGGCTGTCTGTCGTCTCGGCAGTGCTCTGATGCTGAGCTTGAGTGTGAGTTAGAGCTTGAGAGGCCTGCTGGCTGCAGGCCGGTAGCAGTACGCCCGCAACGACGACTAACAATAATCTGTTCATGGTTAAGCTCCAAGCTTGGGCCAGATATCCTTGATAACTCATGAGCATATCCTGTTGTGCCGGGCGCGGCAAATCCATGGCGCCTGTTTATCTACAAGTGTTTGGCGCGAGTCGAGGGCTATGACGCATGCTTGCACGCTGTGAGCTGTGAACAATCCAGGGCAGGGAGTGTTTAGAGAGGTCAGCAGGCTAAAACAGAGGCTAGAAATGAAACGAGAGATGAAACTCGCTTCATGGGGCGCAATGGTGTGAGTCCAGTTTAGCCGATACCGTCTTGCTGCTATGATGAGTGAACAGGTGGTCCCAGGCAGGAGATTAGCAATGAAACTTCGCATCATACTCAATGGTAAGAAGGCCGGTGACGAGGTGCTTCGCCAGGCGATCGACAGGGTGCGGGCCGATCACGAGATTCAGGTGCGCGTGACCTTTGAAAGCGGGGATGTGGCCCGGCTGGTGGATGAGGCGATAGCCGAAGGCTGCCACCGCCTCGTCGCGGCGGGTGGTGACGGCACGGTGAATGAGTTGGTGGATGCCCTGATGCGGCATACCAGCGACGAACGCTGCGAGCTGGCGCTCTTGCCTATGGGGACGGCTAACGACTTTGCCACCGCCGCCAGGGTGCCAGGCGACTTCGAGGAAGCGCTGCGTCTGGCGGCCCAGGGAGAGGCCTATGGCGTTGATGTGATTCGGGCCAATGACAGGTATGTGGTGAATATCGCCAGCGGCGGTTTCGGTGCCCAGGTCACGGCCAACACGCCGGTGGCGCTGAAACACTTTCTCGGTGGCGGTGCCTATACCCTGTCTGGGCTGGTGCAGGCGCTTAACTTCAAGCCCTATGACGGCGAGTTTATTATTCATGGCGAGGCCAGTACCCAGCAGCTGCTGGTGGGCGCCGTGTGTAACGGACGTCAGGCCGGTGGTGGTCAGGTGTTGGCGCCGGATGCCTATATCAACGATGGCCTGATGGATCTGGTGGCCCTGCATCACTTTCCCATCGAGGCCCTGGCGCAGGTGATCGCCGAGCTGCAGGCGCCTAAGGTCGATAATCAGTATGTGAAGTATCATCGCGATACCCAGGCCAGCTGGCGCTCCACCCCGCCCATGCCCATTAATCTCGATGGCGAGCCCATCGCCGAGTCGCGGGTGGATTTCGAGGTGCAGGTTGCGGCGATTGCCATGGTGCTGCCCAAGGATTGCCCCATGCTGCAGCCGGGCAGCAAGCCAATAACAGAGAAGTGAATTGATGTTGAAGATAATGATCACAGGCGCCACAGGCCTCTTGGGTAGAGCCTTGGTCGACAGATTTGCCGATGAAGCGGTGACAGTGCTGGCCTGCGGTTACTCCCGGGCCGATGCGGGCATGCATAGACTGGATCTGACCGATGCACGGGCGGTGAGCCAGTTTATCCAGACCCATAGACCGGATGTGATATTACACTGCGCGGCCGAGCGGCGGCCCGATGTGTCCGAGCGTGACCCGTCGGCGGCAAAGGCGCTTAACCTGGCCGCCACCCGGCAGCTTGCCAAGGCCGCCGAGGCCAATGGCGCCTGGGTCTGTTATATCTCTACCGACTATGTGTTCGACGGTACCTCGCCCGATTACGGCGAGGAGGCGCAGACTAATCCACTGAACTTTTACGGCGAAACCAAGCGCCAGGGAGAGCTGGCACTGCTAGATGTCTCCGGCGACTTTGCCGTGCTGCGCCTGCCGATCCTCTATGGGCCGGTCGAGTCGATAGAGGAGTCGGCGGTGCTGGTGATGCTAAAGCAGTTGGCGACTCAGGCACCGAGCTCGCAAGATGACTGGGCGGTGCGCAGCCCCACCTCAACCCTGGATATTGCCAGCGCCTTGGTTAAGTTGGTGGCGCGCCAGCAGCGGTTAGGTGATGTGGCGGGCATCTATCATTTCAGCGGGAGCGAACGGATGACCAAGTATCAGATGCTCAACAAGATGGCGGAGAGCTTGGGGCTGAGCTGCCGACATGTTTCGCCCTTGTCATCTCCCAACGACAGTGCCCAGCGGCCGGAGGATTGCAGCCTGAGCATGGCGCGCCTCAACTCTTTGGCAATAAAGAGTGAAATCGATTTCGAACAGGGGGTAAAATACAGCCTGTCCCGCTCGGGCGATGCCCTGGCGAAGATAGGATTAGCCTTTGATATGAAATAGGAATCTAATGTGACGACTCTGAGTTACGGCCGCTACCGCGCCGCCGACCAACTGGCCCTGCTGCGCATCATGGCCCTGATGCTGAAACTCTGTCTCACCTTCCTGTTTGCCGACACCTTTGGCTTGTCGCTTCACAGTCCGGCGCTGAACCTGACCCTGATCCTCGAGGGTTTCTATTTAAGCTTTACCTTCTGGCTGAGAAAGCCCCTGCTCAGCAGCGACTCGGGGTTGTTTATCGCCCTGGTGCTCGACACCCTGTTGTGGATCTCCTGGCTCTATTTTTCCGGTGGTGCCACCAACGCCTTTATCTCCCTGTTACTCTTGCCGATAGCCATTGCCGCCGTGCTGCTGCCCTTCTGGGCCCCCTGGTCTCTGGCCCTGCTGTCGAATGTGGCCTACAGCCTGATGCTGTTTAACATGCCCCAGAGTGCCATGAGTCACCACGGCATGGATATGCAGTCTCACTATCTGGGGATGTGGGTCAACTTCATCATCTCATCTTTGGTGTTGACCACGAGTGTGGCCTTGCTGGCCAAACGCATGCGACGCCAGGATGCGCAGCTCGCCTTTATGCGCGAGGCCCAGTTACGCCAGGAGAAGTTGATCGCCCTGGGTACTGCCTCGGCGCAGATGGCTCATCGGCTGGCGACCCCATTGGCTAGCCTGAGGTTACTGGTAGATGAGTTGCAGGAGGAGGGCGATAGTCCTGCGCTGCAGGAGATGAAGTCTGCACTGGCGGTGTGCGAATCTACACTGACGGCGCTGCGAACCGCAACCGAATCGATCCGCGAGGGCGCGCAGCGCCTGGAGTCGGCCGAGCAAGTGCTGAGCGGCCTAACAGAGCAGGTCAACCTGCTGATGCCGGCGGTGAATCTATCGCTACAGCCTGATAAAGGCTTGGACAAGCTGCGGCTAAGGGTCGACGCCAGCCTGCAGCCCGCGTTACTGGCGCTCATCGAGAATGGTGCCAGGGCCAGTCAGGAGACGACAGGCGAGCAGAGGGTGACCTTCTCGGCTCAGCGTCAGGGGGATGAGCTGGTGCTTGGGGTGCGTGACTTTGGTTCGGGCATTCCGGCGCCGTTGTTGCAGCAGCTTGGCCATCAGATCGTCGAGCAGCCCAAGGGGATGGGCGTTGCCCTCTTACTTAGCCATGCGAGCCTGGAGCGTCTCGGCGGGCGATTGATCCTCGGCAGCCATGTGGATGGCGGCGCCGTGGCCCAGGTCTATCTGCCGATACAGGGGGCTGCATGAAACGACTCTTGATCATCGAAGATGAGCCGAGCTTTGCCGGGATCCTGGCGCGGCGCATGAGCAAGCACGGTTACGAGTGCGCGTTGGCGCACGATGCCACTCAGGCGCTACTCAAGGCCCGTCAGTTTAAACCCAGCCATATTCTGCTGGACATGAAGCTGGCCGACGACAATGGCCTGGCGCTCATTACTCCGCTCAAGGGGGCCGTTCCCCAGGCGGTGTTGGTGCTGCTGACCGGCTATGCCAGCATAGCCACCGCCGTCGAGGCGATGCGCCTTGGCGCCGACAACTACCTGACCAAGCCTGCAGATACCGCCACCCTGCTCAAGGTGCTGGACGACAAGGCGCCCAAGGCGATCGCTCCCGAGGTGGATGAGGCGCCCCTGAGTCCCAAGCGGGTCGAGTGGGAACATCTGCAGCAGGTGTTGACCGCCAACAAGGGCAATGTGTCGGCGACGGCGCGCCAGCTCGGGATGCACAGGCGAACCCTGCAACGCAAGTTACTCAAGAAGCCGCAGGATATCAGTCAATAACCAGATTGGAGCATTGCTCTATCGAGTCTTTCGCCCCATAATTTGATATAAGATGTATTTTTTATGTTTATTATTGGGGTTTGAATTGCTCTCCGTTGGCCTCTATGCTCTAAGACATGGCTAGTTCACAGGCAGGTGCGCTTGACCTTAGGTCGAGACGCTAGGAAGGCGATTTCGTTATCCTGAGAAAAGGAAAGACGATGTCGACAGATACTTTGTACAGCAGTGAGCGCTTTCTTCTCGATAATCCTATCGATCTCATCTCACTCGATAAATGGCAGAAAACCGTCAATCTGCTGGCCCGGGTGTTTAACGCACCGGCGAGCTTCCTAGTGCAATATACCCCCAAGGGATTCCAGGTGACCATCGCCAGTAAACAGGTCAGCAATCCCTACCCGCCCGGAGTGGTGATCGCACCCGATACCAATATCTTCTGTCGGCGCATCGTCGAGACCCGCTCGGATCTCTATGTGCCCGACGCCAAGATAGATCCCTGCTGGGAAACCAACCCCGAGGTGCAGAAAGATGGCTTCTCCTCCTATCTCGGGGTGCCAGTGTTTTGGCCCGATGGTAGCTGTTTCGGCACCTTCTGCGTGATGGATCGCGCCAAGACAGATTACCAGGCCAGTTATTTCGAGCTAATCCACCAACTCAAGGAGATCATCGAGGCGGATCTCGCCTTGCTGGATATCTATGGTGAACTCAAGCAACTGGCCCACCTGGATGAGCTGTGTCATATCAATAATCGTCGTGGATTTAAGGGGCTCGCCAGGCAGCGCATGAAGCTTGCCCAGCGAAACGAGAGCCGCTTGGCCTTGCTCTATATCGACGTCGACGACTTCAAGGGGATCAACGATGGCCACGGCCATTCGGTGGGCGATGAAGTGCTCAAGCTGCTGGCGGGGATCATCAAGCAGAGTGTGCGTGGCTCGGATGTGGTGGGGCGCATCGGCGGCGATGAGTTTGTGGTGCTGCTCATGTGTCAGAATGACGAGGACGTGATAGCCACCGAGACGCGAATCATGCAGGGCTTGGATAACGCCATGCTCGATAGTCACCTGCCCGAGGTCTCTGTGACCATAGGCCACAAGATAGCGGATCAGGATGTCCGCCTGGATGTCCTGTTGGCGCAGGCCGATGAGGATATGTTTAGGCGTAAGCGCGATAAACAGGCCCTCTAGATAAAAAAATCCCCGAGCGTGCAGGGTGCTCGGGGACGGGAGCGCAGTGGAGGGTTCCCAAAACGAGTTAATGCTTTAGAAGCGATATTCACCTGTGAGCCAGGCGCTCTGGCCTGTGCCCGGCATGCGTTGTCCTGGCGTTAGGTCGGCATTGAACACCCGGTTGTAGCCGCCGAGGTGATCTTCATAGTCGATGTCGAACAGGTTGTTGATACCCGCCTTAATCAGCCATTTCTGCCCGTCGTAGGCCAGCATCAGGTTGACCAGGCCGTAGCCCGCGCTGGTTTGCTCGGCCTGGCTATGTGAGACCTTGTCCTGAGCCGCCACCATGACCCCCTCGATGCGGGCCGACCAGTTACCCTCTGTGAAGTTGAGGCCCAGATTTACCCGTGGCGGCGCAATGCGGTACAAGTTATCGTCGATGTCGCGGCGCTCGCCGCTGACATAGCTGGCCATAAGATCCAGTTGCCATTGTTCGGTGAGCTCGTAGCTGGCGTTAATATCCATACCCAACAGCTGGGCATCGACATTGGCAAATTCCATAGGATCTTGGTTACCCATCATGTTGGCGGCCATGATCACCGCAGGGTCATTCGACTTCACTCCCTGGATATAATCGTCGATGCGATGCAGGAAGATGCGTGGGCTTATGTTCAGTCCCTGGCGGTTGAAGTCGGCACCCAGCTCCAGCTGATAGGCGGTCTCCAGGTCGAGATCCATCTTGCCCACATAGGTGCGACCGTCGGCGAGTCCACCTGTGGACTCCATTGGGATCCACAGGTATCTCTGCTGGTAGCTGGCACTGTCTTGTTTGCGGGCCAGCCCCAGTATCCAGGTTAACTCCTCGTTGACGCGGTAACGGCCGTTGATCACCAGATCCACCCCAGTTTGAGCCTGGGCGCGATCGGCCTGGTTATATCTGTCCATCAAGGCTTTGATGGCGGGCATGGCGCCGGCCATGGAGTGACTGACCTCGTCGGCATCGCCGCGGTAGTGTTTTACCCTGGCGCCCAACTGCCAGTGCCACTGTTCGAGCTGCTGTTGCCACTGGGCGAAGGCGCTGTAGGTGTCATTTTGCACCTGGTTGAAGTTATCGACCCTGAACATGGGCTTGGTGGGATCTGTGATCACCGAGTTGTGTTCGCTGAGCTGGCTGTCGAGGCCAAATAGCCAGGCGTCTCTGCCCAGGGTCAGTGCCATATCATAGCTCTTGCTCTCGGCGTTATTGTAGCGGGCGTTGGCACTCTCGGGCTTCTGGCGTTCGCTGAAGTTGTCCATGCCGTGTCTGGCATCGCTATAGGCGAGATGCCAGTCGAGTTCCCAGGTGTTGAGCCTGTGCTGGCCTTCGAGCTTTACCCTGTCGGTGCGGATGAAGTCGATATCCATCGGCAGCGCCGGGGTGCCCGCCTCTGTGGTTTCCAGGTGTTGATAGCCGATGGCGATGGACTCATCCTCTAGCCCATTGTCGCTGAGGTTAAAGCGATATTGGCCACCGAGGATCTGTTTATCATAGCCGCTGGGGGAGATGCGAAGATCGTTACCGGACTTCATGTCCTCATCCCCATGCATGAGATCGCCATAGACCAGCAGGGCGTGCTCTTTGCCACCGACATTGACCTTGGCCCCAAGATGGCTCTGGGCGCCATTGCCCTGATACTGGGCGGCGACGCGTCCTTGGGTGTCGTTAAAGCTGGCCTGGGACTCGATCACCTTGATGCTGCCGCCAAGGGTATCTGTGCCTGCGGAGACGGGGGCGATGCCGCGGTGCATCTCGATACGCTCACTATTGATCAGGCTGGCATAACTCAGCGGCGTGTCCATGGCGTTGGGGCCTGCACCGGCGAGGGAGACGCCATTGACCTGAGTATTAACCCTGTCGCCGAACAGGCCGCGATATTGGGCGATGCCGGTCAGTGGACCGTTACCGTTGACGGCCGTGCCCGGCAGCTGGGTCAGCAAGCCGCTGATGTCGCTGACGGGCGCCTGTGCTTCGGGGGTTACCGAGGTGTAGCTGCCCTGGTGGGCACCGTGGACTTCAATGATTTCGAATGCGGCTTCCTGAGCCTGGGCAAGAGGAAGGGTCAGCAAGGCTGTGCCGATAGAGAGCGTAAGGTGAGAGAGACGCAGCGCCATAATATTTGAGTTCTTAGGTTATTAGGTGGCGGCATTTTGGCAGCCTGGTTTAGGCGTGACAAAGACAAACTCAGATAGTGCGACAAGGTGTCGCACCCGCTGCGCACCCCAGGGGATTGGCATCTAAGATTCAGGATTTCGGCGCCATCAGGCAGAGATTCAAACAAGTGTTTGCTTTATTAATCAGTGTGTAAGTAGTGGTTTTTATGGTCTGAAGATTAATTATTTTAAGGATAAATCTGGCTTGGTTTATTGTTTTGGTAAGATTGAATATAAAATTCATTTCGTAAAAATCAAATTAATCAATATCTTGCTGGGTTGATGATTTCCTTTGCCACTTTTCTTGGTTTATTTGTATGACCAATAAAATTCATTGACATCAATAGTTTTCAGTCTTTTAATCAAATTCAAGTGTTTGATAAATTAAACGCGGCGGGCGTTTTGTTGTGCTCTCAAATGCTTAATTAGGGCTGGGTGATTTACCGGCGAGCTAAGATAAATTGGGTATTGATTATGGAACATGAAACAAACACAGCGCGCAGCGTAACCGAAACCGATTCTGATCACGGCGCCATGACACGTCGACAATGGCTGCAGGAGATGCTGGCGGGTAACGAGACAGATCTTAAAGATGAAGAGCCAGATTGTTATGTCCTGGGATATAACTAACGGCTAACAGTCACCGACACTCGCGCGTCATCGCTTGATTAGCTCGTCTTGATAGAGAGCACTTAAAGAGCGCGCCTTGATATGAGAGGGTTAACCTTATAGGTTAGGCATGACTCAAAAATAAGGACGTTTTAGCATGCAACTCTCTTGTCATTGTGGGCAGGTACAGCTGACCCTAGCGACACCACCGGACACCTTAACCTCTTGCAACTGCTCCATCTGTAGCCGTTATGCAGCGCTGTGGGGCTATTTCGACCCTACGGAGGTCAGCCTGAACGCGCGAGCGGATAGCGCGACCGCGGGTTACAGCCATGGGGATAAATACTTGCTCTTCTATCACTGCAGGACCTGTGGCTGTGTGACCCATACGCTGACCACGGACAAGGTGAGTGAGCCGAGGATAGCGCTCAATTTCAGGATGGCAACCGAGCCGCTAGGGGAGTCTATTCGCATCCGTCATTTCGATGGTGCCGATACTTGGCAGTATTTAGACTAGAGTCAGGAATGAGTTTCGGCATAGGACACTTTTCTAACCCGCGATTAAGAAACGGCGTAAAACAGATCCCATGCCTTAATCAATCTCTCAGAGAATGATTAGAGCCTGTTTATCTTTCAAGTTTATTTTTGCAGGGTTCGTCTTGAGCACGTTCAACTCTTTGTTACTCGGCTTTATGTTGGTACTCGGCTTTTATATAGAATAACTACTTCAAGCCTTATGCCGCGATTTGAACGTGCTCAATGAGAACAAAATTTGTTCTCAAAAAGTCAACTGGCCTTAGTCTACGGCGATCATCACATTGCTTGCCTTGATGATGGCATAGGCTTCGCCGCCCACGACCAGACCCAACTCTTGGCATGATCTCTTGGTGACCACTGAGGTGATCTCGACGCCTGGAGCCAATTCAATCACGACTTCGTTGTTTACCGAACCTTCCTCAATTGCCTTGATCTTACCGGTTAGGTTATTGCGTGCGCTAATTTTCATACTGATTTATCTTCCTGTTAAATAATGAAAAAGCCATGGTAACCCTTTGCGTACTATGGGGGAACTCCGACGTCGATTATTGTGAAGCCTATTGGGATTTCGCCTGAGCGATACGCTTGCGCTCGCCGATCAGGCCGATGATCTGTGGCATCAGGGAGGCGGTTATCATGGCTAGCATCAGCAGGTACTGATGGGGCGTGAAGGATTCGCCCATGAGCACCATGCCCGACACAATACCGGCGACCGGATTGGCGATGCCACCGAAGGTAAAGTCCACCACACTCATGCGCTGTAGCAGCCACACATACATGATATAGCCCAGCACGGTATTGAGCAGGATAATCCAGCCTATGCCGACGGCGTTGCTTAGGCTCAGTTGTGTCAGGGCGCCGGCATAGTTCTGCGGCGCTAACCAGGCATGAACGCCTGCCGCCAGACTAAGCAATACACCGCCTATGATCAGCTGCCAGGTTAATACCGTCCACCAATGCATACGATTCCCAAGTGCCTTAGTGATGCCGCTGCCGACAATGATGCAAGCTATGGCCGCCAGCATGGCCAGGAGTCCTATGGGGTTGAGACTGATGGAGTTGGGATTGAACAACAGCCAGGCCAGGGCGATCAGCACCAGGCCGAAGAAGCCCTGGGTCAGGCCGGGACGACGTCCGTGAAACAGCCACTGGTAGAGCATGGCAAATACCGGCACCGAGATCATGCCTACCCCAGAGATGGCCGACGGCAGGGTGAGTGCCATGACGAAGATCAGGCTAAAGAAGGCGGCGATATTGATAAAGCCCAGTCGAAACAGCAGGCTCCACTCCTGACGCTTGGGCAGGCTGGGTTTGATTGCTAGTAGGATCAGGCCAGCAGGCAGTGCCCGCAAGGCGCCCAATAACAGGGGGGGCCAATCTGGCAGGGTATATTGGGTCACCGCATAGGTGGTGCCCCAGAAGAAGGCGGGGATCATGGCAAGGAGGACGTTCATATTTATCTCAATAAAAAGTATCTTTGCGTGAAGATATTAGTCTGCGCCTTTTGTTTCTGCTTGTAAAGTACCTCAGGATTAATTATCTTTGCCTGAAGATAAATCGCGGTGGTAGCCGCGTCACCTAACTATCCTGAGCGCGGGATAAGTAAGTCGCAATCATTAACCCCAATTGTTCCCGGAGAGCAGATGAACTCAGATCACCTCGATGGCGTCGATCGCCTCACGGCCCAATGGGCCAAGGAGAAGCCGCAACTCGATACCCTACCCATGGCGATTCTCGGCCGTCTGATGCGTATCCACAAGCATCTGGAGGCAGAGGTGAGCGCCTGCCACAAGCAGTTTGGTATCAGCATGGGGGAGTTCGATGTGTTAGCGACCCTACGTCGCTCGGGAGAGCCCTATCGTCTGACACCGTCGGACCTGCTCGCGGCCATGATGCTCACCTCGGGAGCCATGACCAATCGTGTTGACGGACTGGAGAAGAAGGGACTGGTGTCGCGAAGCCATAGTCAGGAAGACAGGCGTAGCGTCAGTGTCGGGCTGACGGCGGCTGGACTCGCGCTGATCGACGAGGCTATCCTGGCCCATGTGGCGGTGCAGCAGGCGTTAACCAGTCGCCTGTCGCTCGATGAGAAACAGCAAGTTAATGCGCTGTTTAAACATTGGTTGCAGGCATTTGAGTCTTAAGTTTGCCCTTCATCCGTCGGTGGACAGCCGCTGCTGACTGCCGACTTTTTCATCGCTCCTTCCTACTCTGCCTGTAAATAAAAGTATACGCTTGGTCTAGGTTGGTGGGACTCGCTTGGTCACTTTGACAGTCTGATACTTGCTTTCTATTGTCCTTTTAACTCGCTTGCCGTCTGGGTTAGCGAGCATTTTTACCTCAATTTCTGCCCGTTTTTTCGCCGACATTTAGCCGCCTTTCTTGGCTAATTTAGCCAAATTGAAATTTCTTGAGCGACTTGACCAAAGTCAATTTCAATCCGCGCCAAAGGAATAATCTTAGCGCAACAAGGTAATAACACCTTCATCACAGTGGCTCTGGCAGTTTGAACCCCTTTGGTGAAATGCGCTAACAACGGAGTATTTTATGAAAAAGCAATCTTCTACCCCTGTAGTCAATGTCGATCAGCAACGTCGTAGCTTCTTGAGTGGTTCAGTCGGTTTGGGCATAGTGGGCGCTGGTATGGCGGCAGGCCTGGTTTCTGGCAGTGCCTCGGCCACCACACAGACTAAGTCGGACCGCATGGCTAACTACAAGGCCGATCAGCTGGAACGCGTGACTCAAGAGTTAGTGCCACCACCTATGGTGCCTAAGCATGATCAGGTCGCCAAGGGTAAGCCAAAGGTGGTACAGGTCAAACTGGTGGTAGAAGAGAAGCAGATAGAGCTGGAAAATGGCACCAACGCCTGGGTCTGCGCCTTCAATGGCAGCGTGCCTGGTCCGCTCATCGTCTGCCATCAACATGATTTTGTCGAGTTGACACTGGTTAACCCTGCCAGTAATGCCCTGGCCCACAACATCGACCTGCATGCTGCCACAGGTGCGCTGGGCGGCGGCGAATTGACCCTGGTTTCTCCTGGCCAGGAGGTTACCTTCCGCTTCAAGGCGACCAAGGCGGGTACCTTCGTCTATCACTGTGCGCCGGGCGGGGTGATGATCCCTTGGCACGTGGCCATGGGTATGCACGGTGCCATCATGGTATTGCCTCGTGAGGGACTAACAGACGCCGCTGGCAAGCCAGTCAAATATGATAAGGCCTACTATATTGGTGAAGCCGACTTCTATGTGCCTAAGGATGCCAAAGGTAAATACAAGGCCTACGACACTGTGATGGGCAGCATGAATGACGTGCTGGAAGTGATGAAGACGCTTACCCCTTCTCATGTAGTGTTTAACGGTGGTGTGGGTGCCCTGACAGGTAAGAATGCCATGACCGCTAAGGTGGGTGAGTCTGTACTCTTCATTCACTCACAGGCCAACCGTGACACCCGTCCTCACATCATCGGCGGACACGGCGACTATGTCTGGCCGGCCGGTTCCTTCACCGATGCGCCGCAGACCAACCTGGAAACCTGGATGGTCGCCGGTGGTAGTGCCTGTGCCGCCCTGTATAACTTCCGTCAGCCAGGCCTCTATGCCTATGTGAACCACAACCTGATCGAGGCGATCATGAAAGGGGCCGCCGCCCACATTAAGGTCGACGGTGAGTGGGATGATAACCTGATGGTGCAGATCAAGAAGCCATCTAGCATAGCCACGGCCTAAGGCCACAAGGCTCGAGTCTAGGTTAGGCTCGAGCCACCTATCATCACGACTTGGGGAGGTGCAGATGCAAAGGTTATTCCTGATGGGATTGCTGATGATGCTGGGACTCGTCTCTATGAGTCCACGCACAGAGGCCGCCGAGGTGGATTATGGCCTGGAGGCTAGCGTGTATCTCTGGTATGCCAGTCTGGATATGGGCCAAGCAGACAAGCGTCTTGCGCCGCAGAGGGATCTGGTCGATCACGCCGAATATGCCGGTAACCAACCCGGTAACGGCGCCCATCATCTGATGTCTATCAACCTCATCAGCCGCAGCCAAGATGGCATAGAGGTAGAGGTGGAGACAGAGTTTCAGCTCACTTCTCCTAATCTCTCTGCCAACCCCGCTACTGACGAGGGCGAGACAGAGGTGCAGGGTCAATATGTGGTGCAGCGCCTGAGCCTAGATAGCCAGGGCCTGGTGCGCAGCAGCGTCACCCTGGTCAACGAGTATGATGATTTTACCTCTCGCTATCGCCCTGCGGCAGAGATAAACCTGGTTCGCGCCGCGCTATACCGCTGGACCGAGTCGCTCGACAAGCTCGATGACGTGACTCTGCTCGGTCTGCTGGCTAAGGATGCAAGTTTTACCGGCCCGGAAGATGCTGGCCAGATCCCGAGTCAGTATCTCGCCTATCTGCACAGCCTTAATCACAGTAACAGTCGCCGGGTGATCAAGAATTACAGCCTCACGCCAGAGGATGGGCAATACCGTCTGAGCTTCGAGTATCAGTGGACCGCCACCAATAGCGACGGCGACGTGGAACTGGCGAGGGTCGGCGTCACTATGTTGCTGGTCGTCACGCCCGAGGGGGCCAAGGTAATGCTTTACCGCGCAGAGTATCTGCCGCCGGTAACCGATCTCGGCGCCGAGGTGCGTTGTTAAGGCCTGTTGAGCTTTGCCGTTTGTTTTTGCAGCAGTTTGAAGGTGATTTATACAAGGCAGAGCCTGTGTCGTGTAGTCCTCTACACAAACTGGCGATAACGCTGTAGAAATGGCCTACAAACGCTGCCCAAGGGGTTCATCTAAACGCGCGCTGCACCGTGTTGTTCGCCATTTACATAGAGTAACTATGATTCATGGCTCTCGCCTCGCGCAAAACGCGTTTAGATTGAACAAAAATTAAACTTGAAAGGTCAACAGGCCCTAGTCTCACAGAGAAGGAATTGAGTATGACACAAGCTATTCAACGTAAGTTTAATCTGGTGCTGAGCCTCTGCCTGCTGCTCATGGGTAGCCTGATTAGCGGCGCTAGCATGGCGAACATGCCTATCCTCAAGGGGATTGGCGGCGACTTTAGCCTGCGCAGCAGCAAGGGGGGCGAGGTGCGCCTGTCGGACTTTAGCGACAAGGTGGTGATGATGTTTTTCGGTTACACCAACTGCGCCGACATCTGCCCCACCACCATGGCGCATATCAGTCAGCTGATGAATCAACTCCCGAGCGAGAGCCGTGAGCGTATTCAGGTGCTCTTCATCAGCATCGACAGCGACTACGACACGCCCAAGCATTTGAATAAATACCTCAGCTATTTCGACCCCAGCTTTATCGGTTTGGTCGACGAGCGGGAGAAGATAGATGAAGTGGCCGCGCTCTTTAAGGCCGACTACACCAAGCTGGCCGAAGAGAAGGTGACGACAGAATATAAGAAGCTGAGTCTGGAAGACAGCAAGGCGCCTAAGCGCCAGGGTTATCTCTATTCCCACACCGCCAAGATCTTCGTGCTCGACGGTAAACAGCGGGTACGAGGCTTCTTCTACACAGGTACCCCCATAGATGAGATGCGTCAGCAGATAGAGAGTCTGCTTTAATCATGAAAGAAGGAAATTATATGAAAGCTCGATTCTGTTTGTTT
Source organism: Shewanella sp. cp20 (assembly GCF_000832025.1). Lineage (NCBI taxonomy): Bacteria > Pseudomonadati > Pseudomonadota > Gammaproteobacteria > Alteromonadales > Shewanellaceae > Shewanella > Shewanella sp. cp20. The sequence continues at coordinate 25,421 of NZ_JPII01000025.1, forward strand.
GTTTTGCTTTGTAGCTGGATTGGCGCCGCTCAGGCCAGCGAGCTGATGGTGCACGACGCCTGGATCCGCGGCATGCCGCCTACCTCTCGGGTGGTGCCTGTCTACCTGTCGTTGCATAACCCCAGCGACAAACCACTGGTGCTGAAGGCCATCAGCAGTCCTAGAGGCATCGTCGAGCTTCATCAGACCCTGATGGAGAATGAGGTGATGCGCATGCAGGGTGTTGAGGCGATTCAGATCCCGCCCCATGGCATGGTGAAACTGGCGCCCGGTGGCTATCACGGCATGATGTCAGACTTTAACGCCGGGGTGCCCGCGCTCGGCGAAGAGGTGGCGCTTACGTTGACCCTGGCCGATGGTGAGATCCTGTCTGTGATGGCAAAAGTGACGGCCCAGGGAGAGGCTCACGACCATAGCATGCATCACTAAAAATGCCTACACGCGCTTTTTGATTTGATTCATCCTAAATACCTGTTCATTATGATCTAGATCACGACTTGCCAGCAGGTTGTGATTTAGATTAACGGAGCAACAGGACTAAGGAAGGCGCGATGATAACCGATCCACAGATTAAGGCCTGCATTCACAAACATCACCTGTTTTCGACACTGGGCGAAGAGGAGCTTTGTCGCCTGCTCGGTCAGGCAGCCAAGATCACCCTGGCCGCCCATGAAAACTTGTTTTATCAGGGGGATCTGGCCAAACGTTTCTACTTAGTGATTCAGGGGCACCTGCAACTCTATCGCACCAGCCTGCAGGGGCAGGATAAGGTGATAGAGGTAGTACGCGAGGGACGCACCTTCGCCGAAGCCCTAATGTTTAGCCGTCAGGCCTCCTATCCCGTATCGGCCCAGGCCGTGTCCCACTGCACCTTAGTGAGCTTCGATAGCGAGGCTTATCTCGCCATGCTCAGGGGCAATCCCGATGCCTGTATCGCCGTGATGGCGGAGATGAGCGTTAGACTGCGTAAGGATATTAACGAGGTAGAGCTGCTCTCGGTGCAGAATGCCCAGTCGCGTCTGCTGCTTTTTCTGCTGCGCAACATGCAAAAGATAGGCGACAACCAGGGACGGGTCGAGTTGGATATTCCTAAACGTGTGCTGGCGTCGCGCCTATCGATTCAGCCGGAAACCTTTTCCCGTCTGATGAAGAAGATGGTCACCGAAGGGATCATCAGCGAGTCACGTGGTGCCATAGACATTAACGATCTCGCTAAGCTCTATACCAGTGCCAACCTGCCCTTGGCCAATCAAGGGATGAACCCTAGTGAGCCGCTTATTCGTGCTAATAAGGCGCCCTGTCAGCAGATTGCTATTGAGATGGTGTAGCCTTAGGCTCGCCTAGCTGTCGCTGGGCACTGCAGCAGCGATCTCTGCCAGTCTCCTTGGCGCGGTACATCGCCTTATCGGCCAGTGCCAACAGGCTGTCTGGCGTATCGCCTGGTGCCGTGGTGACTATGCCGAAGCTGGCACTGATGGGGATGAGGGCTCCCTGCCAGTTGAGGCTGGATTGCCTCAGGGTCTGCTGCAGTTTCTGGGCGATGATTTCCGCCACATGGCTATTCGTTGTCGGTAAGACGATGAGAAACTCCTCCCCGCCGAGACGACAGAAGATGTCCATGGCACGGGTTACCTTGCCAATCTGCTTTGCCGTCTTGACCAGCACGGCATCCCCTGCCGAGTGACCAAACTTGTCGTTAATCTGTTTGAAAAAATCCAGATCGAACAGGATCAGGCTATAGGCTTGACCATCCCTGAGCCAGCGCTGATGCAGCTGCTCCAGTTGCTGCTGCATGGCGCGTCGGTTCCATAGTCCTGTGAGATAGTCCCTGTCTGCCTGTTGGCGCATCTTCTGCACCAGACGGGTGAGGGCGTTGCCCATCATGATCACGTTGATCCACAAGGTCATGACCACGTACAGCCATAACATGGGGATGGCATCTGCGTTCTGAATACTGACCAGATGGGGTTTTAGCGTGGGCTCGGTGAGCAGTAACAGGCCCCTGAGTGCGAAAACTACTCCCATCAGGGCAATGGGGCTTAATAGGACCACGGCTATGGGGCGTTTGACAGTGTTTTCCAGGGCGACCAGGTTGTCTCTGGCCATGAGTAGAAAGGTGCTGGCTGCCATGAAGGAGAAACAGATGCCTAGGATATCGCTGGCCTCTGCGCTCGGGGGCTGAGTTAACATCAAGCTCCCCGTCAGGAACAGCAGGGCGCCGTCTAATTTGATACTGCTTGGCAGGCGAAACAGCCGCTGGGTGCCGCTGCGAAGCAGCACAAAACCGAGTAATAGCAGCATATCGGCGCCGAACCAGTAGAGATAACTCGGCGTCTGATCCCTGAGGGTTGTGAGCAGTACGCCGAATAGAATTAACATATTGCCAAGGGAGAAATAGCTGCTGGCGCGGGGAGCTATGCCTAAAGGGTAGGCCATAAGGCCCCAGGCTAAGGTAGAGGTACTGGCGAGCAGGCAGATAAATAGCACCAGCAGCTCGGCAATGGGGTCAATATTCATAAGCAATCTTTTTCTTTTTCTACACTATAAAACAGCCGCGGCGTCGAGTGAATCTGTTTGTTAATGAATTGTTTCTTTGATTGTCGACGGGCTCATTCTCGCTCAATTTTCTGTTTAACTGGCGCTCATCAATAGGCGGTCATTTAGCCGAGACTAAGGCTATTCATTGTCAGCGCTCAGATAGTCATGCTCGAAGCTTTGCGCATCCACGGGTCTACCATAGAGATAACCCTGACCGAAGTCGCACTCCTCCTGGCGGATAAAGGCATCCTGTGCCTGAGTCTCTACCCCTTCGGCGATCACGTTGAGTGTCAGCTTCTTGCCCATAGCGATAATTGCCCGGGTTAGCTCCCTGTCCTGCTCGTTCTTCTCCAGATTGGTAATGAAGCAGCGATCTATCTTCAGGGTGTCGAAGGAGTATTTTTGCAGGTAGCTCAGGGAGGAGTAGCCGGTGCCGAAGTCGTCGAGGGAGATCCTCACCCCCAGGGCCTGCAGACGGCCGATGATATGCTGCGCCAGCTGCTCATCCTGTAGCAGCACCCCTTCGGTGATCTCCAGTTCCAGGCAGGAGGCCGGCAGGCGGTACAGGCTCAAGAGGTTGGCGATATAGTCGGCAAAATCGGTATCGCGAAACTGCAGCGGCGAGATGTTGATCGCCACTCGAAAGCGCCTGTTGGGATCTTGGCTTAGCCACTTGGCGGCCTGTTCTATGGCGGTATGCAGCACGAAGTTACCTATGGCGATGATCTGACCATTGTGCTCCGCCAGGCTGATAAATTGATCCGGCGGTACATTGCCCAGCTGGGGGCTGTGCCAGCGAAGCAGCGCCTCGGCGCCAATGACTCGTTTGTGTTGCAGGCTAAATAGCGGCTGATAATGTAGGCTCAGCTCCTGATGTTTCAGGGCGTCCACCAGGTGTGACTCCAGCAGGCAGCGGCGTTCGATATTGGTCTGGGTCGACTTGTTAAAGAAGCTGTAAGGCGTGCCTTCGGCCTTGCTGATGCTCATGGCGGCACCGGCTTTTTGCATCAGCTCTGAGGCCTCTTGGGCATCGGTCGGTGCGACAGCAACCCCAATGCAGCAGGGGATCTTGATGCTGAACTCTGCCAGGGCGAAGGGGATATTGGCGGTTTGTATTATGCTGTCGATCAGCGGGAGCTCCAGGGGATTCTTGCCCCTGTGGGCGATGACGAATTCGGCGCCGGCGATGCGGGCAAGTAGGGTCTCTTTATCCAGGATGCGCTTGATGCGCTGGCTAAAGAGCTGCAACACCTTGTCGCCGACCACATAGCCATAGCTCTCGTTGATCGACTTGAAGTTACGCAGGCCAAAATAGATCACATAGGTCGACAAGTCATCGGGTTGACTGAGCTGCTGTGATAGCTGGTTCACAAAGCCCAACCGATTAGCCAAACCAGTTAATGGGTCGTGATCCTTATGAAATTGCAGCGAGTTTTCAATTGAGGTGCGCTGCTCTATCTCGCTTAATAACTTCTTGTTGAGCCTGGTGAGTTCCTGGGTGCGTTCCTGCACCTTGGTCTCTAAGATCTGGTTGAGATGAAAGAGCTTGGCGCTCTGGTACAGGCTGGCGAGATTGGCATTGATGGCATTTTGAAACCGTGCCAGTAGATGGCGAAAAGTGCGGCCGTAGTCTCTCTCTTTGTTGTCCAGCATACATAGGGTGCCGAAGGGCTGACCGTTGGGCCAGGTGAGCGGCAAGCCGCAGTAGGCGATCATCCCCAGCTTGATGTCGGGATTGTGATCCCAATCCTTGTCTTTAAGGGCGTTGGGCACGACCAGCTCGGCCTGACGCTGGATCACTGTCTCGCAGTAGAGGCCATGGCCAAGGCTCTCTGTGTCGTGGCGCTTATAGGGATTGTCCGGATGATGGCTGGTGGTGAAGACAGAGATATCTTTCTCCGTCACCCGCATGATCAGAATGGCCGGAGTGTCGACGATTTCCGACAAGAGATCTAAGGTTTGCTGCCAGCCGTTAAACATCTCTTCCGGCACTGCAAGCTGGGCTGTGTTGACCTGAGTCTGGCTGAAGAGTGGGTCTTGCTCCAGCAATGAGAGAGCGTCTTGATAGGGCTTCATAGGGGATCCTGAAAAGCGCGTGTGCCATCCGTTTAACTAACTATAACCTAAAGATTTCATCCGTGTCTTTCGCCGGTTTGTCGTTTTTTTAATCAGCGGCGGGTTTAGGGCTATTTTTTGCTTTTCTTTTCGGTTTGCTTTAACGCAAAAGCTTACTTGGTTGGCGCGATGGCCTTTGTTGAAAAACAACAAAGGCCCGATGAGTGGTTATCTCATCGAGCCTTTTCATTCTTGCCGTTAGCCGCTTGGGCTTAGAAACTCAGCGTTTGCTGTAACGCTCGGCGCCATTCGGTGCCGTTAGTCGTCATCCATACTTGCTTCGCGGTGGTGTGATAGGTGGCATCTAAGGGGTAGGGCATTATCCCTCCCAAAATGAAGAGTTGATTGCCGTGAACCATGGCGCGATAATCACGCTTAGCATCGAAGGGGAAGTTATCCATGGCCTTGCTCCAGCTGGTGCCATCTTGGGAATACCAGAGATCGGTTAAGGTTTGGTTAGCGCCATATCCGCCAAAGGCCCATAATTTACCGTCAAATTCGACGAGCTGGTGAATATGCCTCGCGCCGAACTCAGTGCTGTCTGCCTGTTTTGTCCAGGTGATGCCATCTGTGGTGGACCAGATATCGCTGAGTTGAGTCGTTCGTGATTGGGTTTCATGACCCGCAACAGCCCAGAGTTTGCCGCCAAAGCTGCTGATTTGGGTTACGGCACGCGCGGGGAAGTTATTGTTGCCTACATCTGTCCAGTTGATACCATCTTCCGAGCGATATACGACGCTGTTTTGCGTGTCGATAGCCCATAATTTATTGTCGAATGGATAGACTGAGTATTGACCGTTTTGCGTGCCAACATTTGGCCCGGTGAGCGCCTCTTGGTTCCAGGACTTCCCATCGAGTGATGAGTAGCTACCCGATGAATGGAATGCCCAAATTTTTCCTGCAAAAGTAAGTAGTTTGCTGTCCGTCGGAAAAGGAAGCGTCGTGGAATCATCTAATGTCCAGCTGAATCCGTCAGCAGAGTGCCAACGAGTATTTATTTTCTCGAAATCTTCGTTGGAGCCGGAAAGCAGTTGTATCTCTCCCTGGTGACTGACTGCCTGAATATCCTTCATGGCTGGTAGTTGATTGTTGAGCGGCAGCCAATGCTTGCCGTCTGTCGTTTGCCAGTTGTCGTTGAGTAAGACGCCATAATCACTTCTGCCGCCGATCACGACCAGGGCATCATTATGTACCGCGGTGGTGAAGTACAAGCGTATCCTATCGACCATGTGTGGTGACTGTACACCGAAGTTAGCGTCATCAGTTGCTAACGTCCAAGAGGCACCGTCGGTGGAGGTCCATACATCGTTTGGATTCTGAGAGCGATTCGGATCTAGCTGATCAATATAACCGCCCAGCAAAATTAGTTGATTACCGATTTGCCTAACTTCATGCTTTTCTCTAGCCGAGAATTCTGGTTTGTCTGTCACCAATGTCCAATGAATACCGTCGTCCGAGTTCCATATGTCGGCGACTCTCCCGGTATCGTTTCTGCCGCTAAATTGCCAAAGCTTGCTATTAAATTCAGCAAAGGCGGTGCTTACTCTCTGGGTTGCTGTCGAGTCTGACGATTCCAGGTTCCAGGTGATGCCATCGGTAGAGGAGTAGATCTCTTTGACATAGTCTCCGGCCTGAAAGTCATAGCCGCCGTATATCCACATCTTGTTTTTGAAAGTGGTCACCGAATAGTTGTTGCGTTCGCCAAAGCCAATATCGGCATTTACCTGAGTCCAATTGATGCCATCTGCTGAGCGCCATACATCGTTAAGACTTTTATCGCGTCGGTTTCCTACGAGCCAGATATGGTCTGCAAATGTAATGACAGCCACAGGAGGACGCACGCCGAAAGGAGCCTCATCAACCACTTTTTGCCAGATGTTGCCATCGCTCGAGCGCCAGATACTGGCATCATTGCCGGTGTAGTCATTGCCGCCGATGAGCCAGAGATAGCCATCGAAAGAAACGACCTTGGCTGAAGAGCGGCCAGAAGGGGTATTGTTGGCGATATAGCTTGCCTGACCAGCATGTTGGCCGTGGAAGAGGTTATAGTAGGCATCACTAGTCGTGGTTAAGCTGCTGTCTATTAGCGGTTGTGTGGATAGTTTGTCGACCAGCCAGTTGTCGCAGTTGCTGAGATTGTTAAAGTCACAGTCAGCCTGAGTGGTTCTGGCTAGTTGCAGGGGAGTATCTACATCAGTAAACACTTCCGTGTCATCGGCACCTATCAGCAACTTGAGTGTTAGCGACTTTGGCGCGACAGAAGCAAAGAAGCTGCTGCTGGCTTTTAGGTAGTTAGCGGTTTCGGCGATCTCGGCAAAGATCTGCGTCTCGCCCGTCGTATGCGCCGTTACCTGTCCACTTGCATCCACCGACGCCACGGCAGGATCTTGGCTGCTAAAGGTGACATTAGCAACCTCGACATTGACGGGATTCAGATAAGTTTGATCGATAAAAAGTGCCACCGTGCCTGTGTTGTCGAAGGCGATAGCCCTCTCGGCCTTGGCGACATTGACTTGGTAGGCGGCGGAGGCTGCCAGGTACTTGGCATCTTCTTCTACCTGGGCTGTTATTGTGCTGGAACCCACGTTTATTATGGTGACTAACCCATCACTGGAGACGCTGACAACTTCTGGGTTAGAGCTGGTATAACTAATGGCTCCAGTTCCCAACAGGCCCTGAAGCGAGTGCTAAAAGCCTCATCACCGAAGGTTTTATCTATGGGGCCACCCTGACTAAAGCTCAGAGTTTGACCGAGTTTTACAGCAACCTTTTCTGTATCTGATGATCCGCTTCCACCGCCACAGGCGCTGAGCTGTGTTGCCAGTATAAGCATGCAGCCTATACGCATTAATCCCTTTAGCATAGTGAATATCCCTATTTCTTTGTTTGTTGTTATTGTGGGTGAGGCTTAATCACATCACCCGTATCTTATCTCGTGTTAGATTCGCTTTTACTTAATTAAGTCTTTGTACATCAACAATATTTGTTGTTGATATGTTATTTACTTGTTGCGCCACGGTCAATAATAAAGAGGTAAGAAAATAAGACTAAGGAATGAGAATATTCGAATTTACTCGTCGGAAGGTTTATTGACCTTCTTGGTGTGGGGCAGAACTAGATTTATCGCTTCTGGGTTTGTGATTCTCTTTGATACGCCTGGTTGGAAGCTATTAAAAAGACTATCTTTTGATCATAAGCCGATACATTTTCCAGGCGCGTTTGGATCTGGTATTCCCTTTGCCTAGCTCGTTGCGGGCACACTAAGGACACTGTTATGCACAGGACATTGTTATGCAGATGACACTCTCTTTTCTCGGCGCGGCCCAGGAGGTGACGGGGTCCTGTCATCTTCTCGATATCTCGGGTCGTCAGGTGCTGCTCGACTGCGGCCTGATCCAGGGAGGCAAGCTTGATGCCTTGCGTAACCACGAGCCCTTCCTCTTCGAGCCCAAGGACATTCATGCCGTGGTGCTCAGCCATGCCCATATCGATCATTCGGGGCGCCTCCCTCTGCTGGTCAAGTCGGGCTTCACCGGCCCCATCTACACCCATAAGGCGACGGTCGAGTTGTGTGAGGTGATGCTGCAAGATGCGGCCATGCTGCAGGTGCGCGACGTGGAGCGGCTTAACAAGAAGCGGGTGAAGATGGATCTGCCGCCGCTGGAGCCTTTGTTCGACGAGGAAGATGTGGCTCTAGTCATCAAGCAATTTGTCGCGCTCGACTATGGCCAGTCTATACAGGTGGTGCCTCAGTTGACGGCGCGTCTGTGTGATGCCGGGCATATTCTAGGCTCAGCCGTGGTCGAGTTGTGGCTGGGCGAGGGGGAGGAGCGTAAGAAACTGGTGTTTAGTGGCGATCTGGGGCGGGCGGGCATGCCCATTCTCGATGACCCCACGCTTGTTGATGACGCCGACCTGGTGTTGATGGAGAGTACCTATGGCGATCGGTTGCATCGCAGTTGGGACGATACTCTAGAAGAGCTCAAGGCGATCTTTGCCAAGACCATCAAGGAGAGTCGCGGCAACATTCTGCTGCCGGCATTTTCCGTCGGTCGGGCCCAGGAGCTGCTCTATCTGTTTCATCTCTATGCCAAGGAGTGGGCGCTGTCCAACTGGCGTATCTGCCTAGACAGCCCCATGGCGATCAAGGCGACCCAGATCTATGTGGCCAACTATCAGCTGATGGATGAGGACTTTAAGCGTTTCACCCGGTTGTCACCGGGTAAACATCCGCTGCTCTCAAATGTGGATTTTATCGACAGCACGCAGGAGTCGATGGAGCTCAACGAGATCCATCAGGGCTTGATCATTATCGCCGGTAGCGGCATGTGCAACGGCGGCCGGATCCGCAGCCATCTGGAACATAACCTGGCGAATCCTCAGTCGGATGTGATCATCTGTGGCTTCCAGGCCTTAGGCACGCCGGGGCGTTTATTGGTTGATGGCGCCGAGTCACTCACCATACATGGCCGTAACATTCCTGTGGCGGCCAAGATACATACGGTCGGCGGCCTGTCGGCGCACGCGGATCAGGCCGAGCTTATCCATTGGTATCGACACTTTAAACACACGCCGCCGCTGATACTGATCCATGGTGAGCGTGAGGCCCAGGAGCGGCTCAAGGCTGAGTTGGCGCCAGAAGGGAGTCGGTCTCCCCATGTGGTGATAGCCCAGCGGGGTGACATCTTAGATCTTACCGCCTTGCCCGAACTGGTTTGGTTGCCTGGCCGAGAATAGTCCGTTTCAGTTAGCGCCATGGAACATAATTTCTGTTAGTTTAGGTGCGAGAAGTCCACCAATTGTAAATCGCCAAGGAAAGCCTTAATGGATGAACATATCGTCATACTTATCATTGCCTTAGTCGTATTGCTCTATGGTTATATCTCTAAGTGGTTGGCGCGTTTCGATATCTCAGGGCCCATGGTGTTTACTAGCTTTGGGCTGTTCTTGTCTCCCTTCGGATTGGACGTGACTCAGGTGCAGGTCGATGCCGAGTTTGTCACCATCATGGTGGAGATCGCCCTGGTGTTGGTGCTGTTTAGCGACGCCGCCCTGCTGGATCTCGGCTTGCTGAAGCAGTCATGGCAGTTACCGGCGCGTCTGCTGTTTGTTGGTTTGCCCATCACGGTCGCCGTGGGAACCCTAGTTGCAGGACTCTTCTTTCCCGGCCAGCCCTTTCTCTATCTCTTGATGTTAGCGCTGCTACTGACGCCCACAGATGCGGCCCTTGGCAAGGCAGTGGTCTCAGATCCTAAGGTACCCAAGACGATACGCTCCACCATCAATGTGGAGAGCGGACTGAATGACGGCATTATTTTTCCTGTGTTAATTACCGTGGTGGCCTTGATCATGAGTGGCTTGGAGCATGCCCAGGACCAACACTGGATGGTTTATGTGATGGAGCAGATCCTGTTTGGTGCCCTGGTGGGCGGCGCCGTCGGTTATTTTGGCACCAAGCTGCAAACCTTCTGCTTTAAGCGCGATGGCATGGTGGAGACCTACCTCAACCTGATCCCCATCGCGTTGGCAATATTGGCCTTCTATCTGGCCGAGGCGTTTTCGGGCAATGGTTTCATCGCCGCCTTCTTCGCCGGTCTCTATGCCGGTAACACAAGCAAGATGGCCAGGGGGCATATTAAAGACTTTGCCGAGAGTGAGGGGGAGCTGCTGGTGTTGATCAGCTTCTTTATCTTCGGTCTGGCATTTGTGCCCATGACCCTGCCCTATGTCACCGTGGAGGTGATGCTCTATGCCCTGCTGAGTCTGACCTTGCTGCGCATGCTGCCAGTGATGATCTCGCTGATCGGCACCAAGTTAGATCTGTCGACCCGCGCCTTTATCGCCTGGTTTGGCCCTCGCGGGATCGCCTCTATTCTCTATGTGTTGATCGTCGCCCATGAGATGGGCAGCATCAAGGGGTTCGAGACCCTCTATGCCGTGGTGACAGTGACGGTGTTGATGAGCATACTGGCCCATGGCCTTTCGGCTCAGCCTCTGGCTAATTGGTATGCTAAACGCCATCGGCAGGGCGAGCCTGAGGCCGATGGCGAGGACAGTAAGGTCTAACTCTGCAGGCTATCGGTTTGGCCGTCGAGTCTCTGTACACTCTTGAGCAACATATAGAGACAGGTGCTCAACAGGCAGATGGCTAAGTAGAGCATCATACCGTGGCGTTTGTCGCTCAGGGTCAACGCCAGCAGTGGCCCCGCCACAGAACCCAGGCTATAGCAGAGCAACATCACCTCGGTGGCCGAGACTATCTTGGTGCTCGGCAGTCTGTCGCAAGCCAGCGAGATGGCGATAGGGTAGAGCGCGAAACTGGCCGCCCCCAGGATGAAGTAGCTCACCGCTTTGAGCTGCAAGGCGCTGGTCTCGATAGCGCTGACCACACCAACCAGGCCCACTAGGGTACACATGGCCATCAACAGACGTTTATCCATCCGAGGCGAGAGATAGCTGATCAACGGCTGCACCGCCATGCCCCCCAGGATAATCGCCGCCATCAAGAGTCCCGTCTGGGTCGGTTCGTCGACCTGATTGTCGATATAGACAGGCATCAGTCCATAGATGGGGCCGAGCAGCAAGCCAGAGACCAGGCAGCCTATGATGGCCGGGCGACTCAGGCTGGCACTCTCGGCAAAAGAGAGCCTCTGCTGAGCCTGATGGGCCGGCTCACCGGAGCGGATCAGTACAGGAGCCAGTATGGCCATCATGAGAAGGACGATGACAAACAGGTAGGGTAAGACCCCCTGGGTGCCCAGCTCGCCGATGGCCAGTTGGCCGAGGGCGCTGCCACCATAGAGGGCAGCCATGTAGATCCCCAGTCGTCTGGCACGCGCCTTGATGCTGTTTGCCATCAGCAGCCAGGATTCGACCACCACAAATACGCCCGCGACGGCGAAACCCGCCAACAGGCGCGCCCCAAGCCAAATGCCAGCATGGGGCAATAACAACATGGCCACTATGCTGGCAATGAGTAGGGTTAGAAAGAGGACGAAGGCGCGTCTGTGGCCCATCTTGGTGATAAGTCGCTCTACCCGTAACGCGCCCAGCAGCAGGCCCAGATAGAAGATGCTGGCGAGCCAGGGGGCGAGATCCGGCGAGAGGCCAAAATTGCCCAATGATAGGGGGATCAGGCTCATCAGAAAACCGGAGGCGACGGCAAAGAAAGAGAGGCCTATTACGGGTGCCGTAGGATTGTTCGATTTACAGTTATCGGCGACGTCTAACACCAATAATCTCCAAATTAAGTTGTGTAAATGGCGGCTTGGAGGGATATGCTTGTTGGGCCGTCATTTATTAAGGGTTTAGCGGGAAGCGAAATGTAGTGCGAGTGAGGCGCTAAGTAAAGTGAATTTTGATGTTTGATGGTTTTTTGATAGGAAATTTGTGTTTATAGTAGATTTTTTGCTCTCAGAATTGGTTTTGCGATTAAGGAATGTACGCTTTAACTTCTCGGGGAAATCAGTTTTAGGTTTGTTTTTCGATAGCTGTTTTTAAATTTCTAGGGTTGTTTTAGCGACTTTTTTGCTCGCTTTTTGTTGCTTTATTGTTTCTGGTTGGGAATTTATTGGTTAAAGGTGTAAATCTTCAGGTTTGCGGTCAATTTTTTACCGTTTTTATGCCCGTTATAACTTCCTCATACTCATCCTGGCTAAGTTTAACCAAGGATGAGCATGGCAGATTTTGTGCGAGCCGGTTAATCCTCGGCTAATGTGAGGGCGACTATCTTCAGCGGGTGATTGCCGTCGAAGGAGGGGAAGTCTTGGTGGCAGTGGATCCATTGGTGACTCGCGACCCTTCGTCCCTGTTTCTCGACGCAGCGAATCAAGGCGTCAAGCCAGGCCTGGCGTTCCACCTTGGCGACGTTGTTGCAGCAGACTATGGTGCCGCCCGCCTTAGTGGCCAGCATGGCGGGTTTGAACAGGCTCTGATAGTCGTTGATCAGATCTACCGTGCCGAAGGGACTCTTGGCGAATCGCGGTGGGTCGAGAAACACCAGATCGAACTGACGCGGTGCCAGCTTAGGATAGCTGGGGAGTTTCTGGTTACGACGTCCACCAACCTTCATCCCGGCCAGTTGGCGCATGGCGGGAAAGGCATCGCTTTGAATAAACTCGCACTTGTCGCTCACCCCATTGAGTTCGGCGTTACGACGGCCTGCGGCCAGGGCAAAGGAGGAGAAGTCGACGTTAGTCACCGAATCGGCGCCGCCAACTGCCGCGGCCGTGCCTATGCCACAGGTGTAGGAAAACAGGTTCAGTACCGACTTGCCTTGGCTATGGGCCTTCACATATTCCCGGCCGACACGCATGTCGAGAAACAGCAGGGGATCTTGTCCCTCGTGACGCAACTTGCTGATGAAGCGGATGCCATTTTCGCTCATCTCCTGCTCGTCGCGGGCAAAGGCGTCGAGCTCGGGGGCTAGCGGGTTGAGAATACGCGAGTTTTTATTGGATCTATCATTGTAGATGACGGGAAGATCTTGGGTGCGTGTTAACTCATCGCCTAGGCTATCCAGTTCTTCCTGAGTCAGACTCTGGTGAAACGATTGGATCAGCCAGGCGTCGCCATAGCGGTCTATGGTGAGTCCATCTATCCCCTCGACCGTGCCGTGAAATACGCGAAAGCAGTTGGTGTTGGCGGCTTGTGCCGCGGCGAGCAGCTCGCTTCTTTGGCTGATCGCCTGGCGCAGCAGGTCGGCGTTCGACATGAGCTTATGATCCCTAATCGGTGGTATGCTGAGGTGAGCGCGGATCATAGCAAATATTTACCCCTTGGGGGTGATTAACTCGGTTGTTGAGGATGAGGGCCTAGGGATGAAACTCGTGTTGGTGCATGGGATCTTTAATACAGGTCATGTGATGGGGTGGATGCGTCGCCAATTTGAGCGCCAGGGCTACGAGTGTCTGACACCGACCCTGAGTCCCTTAGATGGCCGGCGGGGAATAGCCTATGCCGCTAAGCAGCTGCAAAGCTATATCGAGTCGGCTTTGGGCGAGGATGAGGCTCTTTGCCTCATAGGTTTTAGCATGGGCGGTATCGTCGCCCGTTACTATCTGCAGCATCTGGGTGGGGATAAACGTACCCGGGCGCTGTTTTCCATCTCTTCTCCCCATCATGGTAGCTATCTCGCCTGGCTGCCCTATCCGTCGCGGGCGATGCGTGAGTTGCGCCCCAGGAGTCAGTTGTTGTCACAGCTTGCCTGCAGCCAGGAGTCGCTTAACGGGATCGCCCTCTATTCGTTTCGCACACCCATCGACTTTACCATAGTGCCGAGTCGCAGCTCTCACTGGCCTGGCGCCGACAATAGAGTTATCTGGCGACCGCTTCATCTGTCGATGATCTTCAGTCGCCGGGTGGTGGCCGAGATCTTAGCGGGAGTGGTTCAGCTGGCGCCGGTTGGCGAGGTTGCGCCACAGGCCGGGCAGGGCCTCCAGCGAGCAGAGGATTAGCCCCAGCCAGATGAGGGCAAAGCTCACGGCCTTGACGCTGTCAAATGCCTCGTTAAACAGGAAGATCGCCAGCAAGAAGTGCAAGCTGGGTTCTATGTACTGCAACAGGCCGACCATGGAGAGGCTAGTGTGACGAATCGCCAGGGCGAAGAAGATCAGCGGCAGCAGGGTGACGGGCGCCGAGCCGATGTAGAGCAGCAGAGTACCGGTCCCGCTCGATAGCGCCTCACTCTGGCCCGTGGCGCTGAGCCAGAGCAGATAGCCGGCGGCGATGGGGGTCAGTAGGGCCGCCTCTATGGTGACTGAGGTGAGCGAATCGAAGTGGATATATTTCTTACACAGGCCATAGAGGGCGAAGAAGCTGCCCATGAGTAGCGCCAGCCAAGGAAGCTGACCATAGGCTATCACCATGTAAGCTATGCCCAATCCGCCAAGCATGACAGCCCATTTCTGGGCGACAGATAGCCTGTCTTTTAGAAAGATCACGCCTAATCCTATGGCAAACAGCGGGTTGATGAAGAAGCCCAGGCTCGCCGCCAACACCTGACCATGGGTGAGTGCCCAGGTGAAGCTGTACCAGGAGACGCACATGATGACAGATGCCAGGGCGCACAAGGCTACCGAGGGGAGGTTGGCCTTGAGTATTGCCAGACTGGGCAGAGGCTTACCGAGTAGCAGAAAGACCAGCAGCATGAAGGGCACAGAGCAGAGCAGGCGTATCGCCAGCATCTCGGTGATATCCGCACCGGGCAGAAACTGATAGTAGAGGGGCAGGAGTCCCCACAGTAGAAATGAGACGATCGCCAGGGCATTGCCTTTGGCGCTAACTTGGGTGTGGCTGGGCATAGGGGCTCTAGGTGTTATCTTGCTTTTGCTTGCATTGGCTTGTGTGTCATGCACGACTTTGTCATCGCTTAATTCGGCTTCCCTTCGAGGTTTCGGGCCTAGGTGAGCGCGTGATGGCGGTTTATACCAATCGTAATAAACAATTGATCATTCTAGCTTGTTAAAACGCTCGATAACTGTATTAGTATTTTTAATTGTAGAATAACTACTTATCTAAAAATCCTGCTTTGTTCTCAAGCGTTTTTCCTGCGCTATTTCTGATCACATGTTTACTGTGATTGGTATTAGTTAGCTGTGCATGGGGTTACCGGGAAAATCCCGACCGAAAGTGGCGCGGATTTTCCCATTACTGCGGCTACTTGGCTGTGAGATGGATCACTCTTGGCTGGTTTTGGTTTTGGTTTTGGTTTTAGTTTTGGTAATAGTCTGGCTAAATCTCTTAAGGGGAAACACTTGCATGCGAAGCCCAGGGTCTGTTGACCTTTCCTGTTTGTTTCTGCAGCGCTTTGTAGGTTATTTATACAAGGAAGAGTCCGTATAGTGTAGTTATTCTACATGAGCGGGCGATAACGCCGTAGAACTGGCCTACAAAAGCTGCCCGAAGGGTTCATCTAAACGCGCCTTGCCCTTTGTTGCCTGCTATTTACATAGAATAACTATGTCGCACAGCATGCGCCTTGAGCAAAACGCGTTTAGATCGAACAAAAATTAAACCTGAAAGATAAACAGACCCTAGGTCTAAGGTACAATCGGTGCCAGTAAACACTTTTTATTGAGCCCGAGAATGAACAAGATCCATGTGCAGATGACCAAAGATGGTTCCCACACCCTGATGAGCAGCCTGTTTGACGACAGTTACCATGCCCACAATGGTGCCATCAGCGAGTCTGAACACGTCTACATTCAGTCGGGCCTTGCCGCGCTGGATCCCGTCTTCGAGCGGGTGAACATTCTCGAGTTGGGGTTCGGCTCGGGCATGAATGCCATGCTCACACTCAAGCAGCTGCTAGGCCCAGACGGTAAGCCGGATAAACTCACCAGGCCGATCCGCTTCGTGACGGTCGAGGCCTATCCAGTCCCCAATGATGTGATTGCCCAGCTGAACTATAAGGAGCATCTAGCGCCTGCGCTGCAGGATCTGTTCGATCGCCTGCACAGCGCGCCCTGGGGCGAGGATGTCACCCTGTTTCCCGGCTTCGTGCTACATAAGATCCATGCCTCCTGGGATAGCCTGGCATTGCCGAGTGAATCGATAAACCTGGTGTTCTACGATGGCTTTGCGCCGAGCAAGCAGCCAGAGTTGTGGACTCAGGATAATTTCGACCGGCTCTACCCTATGATGATGCCGGGGGGGATGCTGGTCAGCTACTGTGCCAATGGCCAGTTTAAGCGTAACTTGAAGGCGGCTGGTTTCAGGGTGAAGCCCCATCCGGGAGCGCTAGGGCGACGTGAGATGACTCGTGCATGGAAGCCCAAGCCAGATTAGTCAGGCAAATCCCGTTCTGAATCGCGGACTGTTTTTGTTTGTAACAAGTCATTAACTGAACTTTCTTTTTTGCCGGGAATCGATAGATTAGAACCCACTTGGCTTCACATAGGGAAATGATCTGTGAAAAAACTGGCAACTCGTGCACTCGCGCCTTGGCTCACCGCGAGCCTGACGCTCCTCTGCGCCATGCAGGCCTGGGCCGATAAGGCTGCGCCGCTGGCCTTCGTGTCCCAAACAATCGATACCGGTTTTAAACTGACCCACCCGCTGGAGAGCCTAAATCTGCTTGGCGATGCCAACAAGGAGCTGCTGGCGATCGGTGTCGATGATCGCCAGACCAAGTGGCTCGCCGTCTATGGTCTAGACACTGATACTGGCCAGTATCAGCTGCTGCACAAGCTGCCCCTCGCCGCCGATCTCTATCGCTATGATGTGAGTGCCAAGCCACAGCAGGGCAATTCACAGCAAGCCGATGCGCTGCAGTCGGTTTATTTTATGTCGCGCGCTCAACTCTCGGTGCTCAGGGTTAAGGAGCAGGGGCTGGTACTTGAGCCCTTGTTTAATGTCGCCCCGCTGGTGCTAAAGCCTCGCATCGAGTTTATTGCGCGCGGCGAGTTCGTTAGGGATCTTAACCGGGATGGCCGTGACGACTTCATCCTGGGCCAGTTTGAGCAGACGCAGCTGTTCCTCAGCCAGGACGATGGCTGGAAGATCCAGACCCTGGCGATTCAGCCTAAGGTGCTGCTGTATCGCGACGGCGCCCGCTACAGCGAGACCAAGCTCTATTTTGCCGACATGGATCGCGATGGGCGCGACGATATCATCAAGGTTGGCGAGGGGGAGCTGGAGATCTATGCCCAGCATAGTGATGGCCGATTCGAGAGCTATCCCAGGTTTCAGCCCGTGAGCCAGGCGATCAGTGGCCTGGACTGGTGGGACAGACGCGATGCCTATGGCGAGGCGCTGGATCAGAGCGACCTGGTTTACCGTAAGGTGGAGGCCCTGCAAGACGTCGACGGCGATGAGATAGTGGATATGGTGGTGCGCTATACCAAGAGTTCGGGCGTGCTCGATAGGGTTAACGACTATGAGATCTACCTGGGGGAGCAGGGCGAGAAGGGAGTGACTTTCGGCAAACAGCCCCAGAGCGTGATCCGCGGTGATGGCACCCTCACGGGTTTCGAGCTGGTGGATATCGACCTCGATGGCCGCAGTGAGGTGCTGGTGTCTGGCTTCGATATCGGTCTGTCGCAGATCATCGGCGCCCTGGTGTCGGGGAGCATCGATCAGGATGTGCACCTGTTTACCATGGATGATAAGGGGCGCTTCGCTGCTAAGCCGAACATGAGCAAGTCGGTGGAGCTGAGTTTTAGCCTGACCTCGGGGCAGAGTGGCTCGCCCGTAGTCAGGCTGGCGGATATCAATGGCGATAGGCGTCAGGACCTGCTGCTCTCCGATGGTGAAGAGGAGCTGGATCTGTTCCTGGGCAATGCCAAGGGGGCGCTCTTTGCTCGCAGGGAGAGCCTGAAGATCGCCCTGCCTAAAGATGGCGAGATGCTGAGTAGCGAAGATCTAAATCTGGACGGTAAGGCTGATCTGCTGATCAAGTATGGCAGACAGGATAAGCCGGCCTTGCAGAGTCAGTTCTTGGTGATCATGACCCAGTAGTCGCACCCTTGTGTAAATCGCGCAGAGATACACTTTGTCGCAATTTAGCTGCTTGCCATAACTCATATTACTTCAGTGAGTTAGCATCTACTAACCGGCGCTGATCATGGAGGGCGGGCTGACTTAAGGCTTGTTTCATTTTTCATCGCTACCCTGAGGTCGAAGGTGGCCTGTGGTCACCCAGAGACTATGTGAAGGGCTTGTGTATGATAGGTTTTGGCAGCGCCAGTAGTTCTGCAGGAGCAGATGTCGCCGTAAACATCATCACCTACCTGGGAGCCGGATGCTTGTTGGTAGTGGTCGTAGGGTTTGCAATTGCCCTGTATCAGGAGTGGCAGATAGTGCGCCGCTTCGATGCCGAGAAGCAGAGACAGAGATTCTTCGATAGCCTCTCTAATATCACGCCGCGCTCCCGTTAGCGGTCTCTTGATTCTTTAAGGGGTTAGACCCCTTGTCGCCTGGTTCGCGAGTACTTTTCCTCGAACCTGGCCAGTCGAACTTAGGCGCTCGAACTTGGCCGCTCGAACCTGGACGCTAGAACCTAGTCGCTTGAACTTGGATGCTCTGATATGAGCCGCTCTGACATGAGTCGCCCTTATATGAGTCGCATCAGGCGATAAGCCCTAGTTAAGTCGTCTTAGTTGAGCGATAGCCTGGCCTGCTCCGCGACCAGGGCGACAATCTCACGATTGAGGCTGAGCTGCCGTTGTCGGCTCTGGTCTGTCGCTTCGCTGGCTAGCGCACTTAGGCAGTCATGGATCGCGCGCGACTGCGAATGACCGCCCAGGTGGTGCGGGTAATACTCATCTTGATGATTTGGCTCGCCGTCGAATTGCGGCTGCCAAAACGCGTCTGTTTCTCTGGTGTGTCTTTGTGTCTCAAGCCTGTACAAGGGAAAGCCTCCTGAGTGCGTGACCGCGCTAGGGCCTGTTGACCTTTTGAGAACAATTTTTGTTCTAATTGAGCACGTTCAAATCGCGGCATGAGGCTTGAAGTATAGTTATTCTATATAAAAGC
>NZ_JPII01000026.1:0-185221 GCF_000832025.1 Shewanella sp. cp20
GTGAACGCGAAAGATAAACAGGCCCTAGGATAAGCGAAACTTATGCCAATTAGATGACAGACAGAAACTCAGGACTGGGGCGTGCTAGACCCTGGCTTAGCGCCTATGTTGCACCATTAGCGTGCATCAGTTGGTGCAGGGAAGTGCAACCTGGCGATGCAACCGGTATCGCTATTGTTGAGGCTAAAACGCCATTGATAACGCTGACACAGGGCCTCGACGATCTCCAGCCCCAGACCATGGCCATGGGGGCGGGTGTCGCTACTGCTCATGCCATGGCCCTGATCTTGTACCGAGATCCCTTTTTCATCGACGCTGATGCTGATGTGGCCGCTATCGCTGGCGTTGATGGCGTTATTAAGCAAGTTGATCAGCAACATGCGCAGCACAGGCTCGCTGGGGGCTATCTGCGGACTGGCATCGAGTTGTAGCGTTAGCTGGATCTGTTTCTGGCTTGCCAGGGGGGCGACCTCGGCCAGGATCTGCCTGAGTTCCTTCTCCTGTAGGGGTCTGAGCTCGGGCGAACTCAGCCCTTTTTCCTGTTTTACCAGGCTCAGCAGTGCATCGATGATCTGCTGCATATTGCTGGCGGCCTTGGCAATGCGGCCGCGTTGTCGCTGTTGAAACTCCGGATTGCCTTCCTGCTCGAGCAGACGGCTGGCGCCTTGAATAATGGTCAGCGGCGTCCTGAGTTCATGACTGGCATAGCGAGAGAAGGCCTGTTCGCGGCGGATCAGCTGGGCGATCTGCTGCTGATAGTGATTGAGGCTGGCGGTGAGGGCATGAAACTCCTGGGTGGCGTCCTTGGAGACTTGAAAGCTCTGGTTGCCCTCCGAGCCCTCGAGCTGCTCGCTGATGGCTCGGATAGGAGCGATAAGCCTGCGGGTGAGCATGGTGATGGCAAAGCCGAACAGGGCAAACAACATCAGGGTGACCGCCAAGATCACCAGGCTGATGTTGTTCCATTCGTCACGGCTCAGCTCTACCTTCTCGGCATCCATTACCAGAATCAGGGGATGGGTTGCCTTGGTGCCGTCATATTGGCTGCGATAGATGAAGATATCTTCCTTGAAGGTGTCGTGTAGCTCATCGAGAAAGCCGATGGGGAGATCGGCAATGGTTTGATATTCCTTGGGTAAGGTGTCTGGGTCATTGTAGGCGACGATCGTGGTGCTTAAGACCAGCGGCGACATGGCGCCCTGTTCGAACGCCGTCTGGGCACTGGGGGCGATCTGCTCCAGGGTGCGGCGGTTGAGTTCATCTTCGACCCAGTAGAGGATGATGATACTCAAGATATAGAGGATCGCGGCTACCAGGAGGGCGATGCTCCCGAAGTAGAAACTGAGTTTGCGAGTCATACTCTTGGCGGTTTTTCGCACCTGTTGGGCCTCTATTGATTCACGTCTAACCGAAAGCCTATCTTAGGCACTGTCAGTATGATGGGGGTGTCGAAGGGTTTATCCACCTGGTTTCTCAGCTGGTACATGTGGCTGCGCAGGATATCGCTGTTGGGGGGCTCCTCCCCCCACAGGTGCTGCACTATCTCCTCTCGCTTCACCACATTGGGGGCGCGGGAGATCAGCAGATGTAGGATCTGGTAACCACTGGGAGTCAGCTGCAGTTTCTTGCCATCGCGGTAGGCGGTATGCTCGGCGATGTTGAGGGTGAGCGGCCCACACTGCTGGCAGCCTTGAGCGACCCGTCCCAGCTGGCGTTTGATTAATGCCAGCAGGCGCACATGCAGTTCATCGAGATCGAAGGGCTTGGTCAGGTAATCGTCGGCGCCGCTGTGAAAGCCTTGCAGCAGATCCTGTTTGTCGTCCAGCGCCGTCAGCATCAGGATTGGGACACTGGAGCCTTGCTCTCTCAGGGCCTTGGCCACGGCATAGCCGTCCATCTTGGGCAGCATGAGATCCAGTACTATGGCGTCGAAGTGTCCCTCGGTCGCGAGGCGCAGGCCGAGTTCGCCGTTGCTGGCGTAATCCACCTGAGCCCCCTGGGCTTCCAGGTAGTCTCCCAAGACGCCGGCGACATCGGCATTATCTTCTATGATGAGTATTTGAGTATTTTGCATGGCTTTTCTCTCGCCGGGTGACTCTACCTATCCTAGCGTGAAAAAGATGTCGTTAACATTGAAATTCAAGCGCATCCGATTGGGCTTTGGGATGCACTCGAGAATCAATTCAGCAGGAACAGGGTGGCGAGGCCGAGGAAGGCGAACAGGCCAATCACATCTGTGACTGTGGTGAGCACCATGCCGCCGGCCAGCGCGGGATCAATATTAAACTTCTTCAGCAGCAGGGGTATGCAGGCGCCAGCCAGACCGGCCACCGTCATGTTGATCAGCATGGCACCGCCGATCAGTCCGCCCAGGGCAATATCGCCCTTCCATAGCCAGATGGCCGCAAACACCAGCAAGGACCAGAGCAGGCCGTTGAGAAAGCCGATGGCTAGCTCCTTGCCGATCAGCCAGCGGGAGTTACTCTGACCTATCTGTCCCAGGGCGATACCGCGTATCACCAGGGCCAGGGTCTGGTTACCCGCCACGCCGCCCATGCTGGGTACTATGGTCATCAAGATGGCGATGGTGGCAAACTGCTCCAGGGTGTTCTCGAACATGTTGCTGACCGAGGCGGCCAGCAGCGCGGCAAACAGGTTGATGGTCAGCCAGAGGGAGCGCCTCAGGGTGCTCTTGACCACAGGGCCGAAGGTGTCGGTATCGTCATCCATACCCGCCATCCCCATCATGGAGTGTTCGGCGTCCTCACGGATCACGTCGACGATATCGTCGATGGTGATACGGCCCAGCAGACGATTGGTCTCCTCTTCCACCACGGGCGCCGAGACCCAGTCATGGCGTTCGAACAGCTGGGCGACTTCGCCGTCGTCCATGGCCACGGGGATCCCCTCAAGATCGTCGTTCATGATCTCTCGCACCGAGGCATTAGGATCGCAGGTGAGCAGGTCGGTAATGCGTACGCCGCCCAGCAGGCTGTCGCGCTTGTCCACCACATACAGGGTATCTGTGGCGTCGGGCAATTCGCCGCGGATCCTCAGATAACGCAGAATCACATCTATGGTGACATCGGGCCGCACTGTCACAGTATCTGTGTTCATGATACTGCCGGCGGTATCTTCCGGATAGGAGAGCGCCTGCTCCACCCTGGCCCTGTCTTGCGCCGTCATCGACTGCAACACCTGGTTGAAGACGCTGTCGGGCAGGCTACGCAGTATGTAGGCCAGATCGTCGGTATCCATGCCTTTGGCCGCCTTGGCGACCCGCTCGGGACTCATCTGGGTGATCAGGGTATCTTTGAGCTCTTCACCCAGCTCGTCGAGGATCTCCCCCGTGTGCTGCTGGTCGATCAGCTGCCAGAGCACCTGACGGGTGCGCGGCGGCGAAGATTCCAGGATGAAGGCGATATCGGAGGCGGCCATGTCGTGCAGCATGCTGCGCACATGGACAAACATGCCGCTGCCTAAGGCTTGAGTCAGCTGATTAAGGCGTTGATCTGTGGTCTCACTATCTAACACTTCGATCGGCATAGCTCCTCCTTTGGCTGTTGGTTGAACGGCATGGGTGGTAGGCTTGTAAGTCTATGATAAGTATAGGACGAAATTAAGCTGGTACCGGAAAGCGAGCCGATTATACGGCCTCATCGAATTTGGCGTCAATAAGGGCGCTGATGGCATCTAGGGCCGCTTGGGCATCTTTGCCTTCGCTGGTGATGGTGATGGTTTTACCCATGCCGGTCTCGAGCATCAGGAGGCCGAGTACGCTGGCGGCGGAGGCCTGTTTATCGCCCTGAATTAGGGTGACCTCGGCGTCGAACTTGGCGGCGAGTACCGCCAGCTTGGTCGCCGCCCTGGCGTGTAGCCCCAGTTTGTTGCAGATGGTCAGCTGGCGAGCCAACTTAGTCATGCTTTAGCTCTCTGTGGCGAGCCTGCACCTTATGCTGGCCCTTGTTAAACAGCTTGGCGAGCTGGTCGGTCACATAGACAGACCTGTGCTGACCGCCGGTGCAGCCGATGGCGATGGTGAGGTAACTGCGGTTGTTGCGCTCGAGGTGAGGCAACCAGGTCTCCAGCAGGTTTTCGATCTGCCAGATGAACTTGTTGACCAGTGGCTGCTGACTGAGAAACTGCTGCACAGGCTCGTCCAGGCCGGTTAAGGGCCTCAGCTCTGGCTCCCAGTGGGGGTTTGGCAGGAAGCGTACGTCGAACATGAAGTCGGCTTCGCTTGGCATGCCATATTTAAAGCCGAAAGATTCGAAGTTGATCACCAACTCTTTATCCACAGTGCCTAGCAGGATCTCGCGAACCTTGTCGCTTAGCTCATAGATGTTGAGGTTGGAGGTATCTATGTAGTGATCCACCAGTTTAGCGATGGGATCCAGTAACTTACCTTCGAGCTGTATCGCCTCCTTGAGGGAGACCTTAGAGCGTGACAGCGGGTGTAGTCTGCGGGTCTCGCTATAGCGCTTGAGCAGCACACTGTCGCTGGAGTTGAGGAAGAAACTTAAGATTTCGGTATCTTTGGGAAGCTTGGCCAGCTGCTTTTCCAGCTGGATCTCTTCGCTCGGCATATTACGCACGTCGACACTGATGGCCACGAGATCGTTGCGTCCCTTGAGCTGCTCTAGCAGGGATTCCATCATCTGCAATGGCAGATTATCGACACAGTAATAGCCTAGATCTTCTAAGACCCTAAGCGCGACGGATTTTCCCGATCCTGAGCGTCCTGATACCAAAACCAATTTCATTGGGTGATCACCTGATAGAGTTCGGATTCATCTTGGGTCTTTCTTAGCTGCTTAATGATCGCCTTATCATTGAGCTTCTCGGCCATGGCGGCCAGGGTGCTAAGATGTTGCTCGCATTGATCTGCGGGCACTAATAATGCAAAAAGGATATCGACGGGCTGATTGTCAATGGCATCGAATGCGATTGGTTCAGCACATTTAACCAGTACGGCCACGGGTTGATCTATGTTGGTCAGCCGCCCGTGAGGAATCGCGATACCATTGCCTATACCTGTGCTGCCCATTTTCTCTCGAGCCAGAAGGCTTTCAAAAATTTCTTGAGAGGAGAGGGTAGGGTACTGGACAGCGGCTAAGTCGCTGATAAGCTCCAGTACCTTTTTCTTACTGCCCGGAGTGGCGCAGGTGGTGCACTCCGGCCGCAGGATGGTACTCAGTTCCATCGTTAATGTTTAGTAAGCTTCTCTTTGTGTTTAATGACCTGACGATCGAGTTTGTCAATCAGGGAGTCTATCGCGGCATACATGTCCGCATGTTCGGATGTTGCGAACACTTCTCCGCCGCGGAGATGTAACTTTGCCTCAACCTTCTGTTGCAACTTTTCGACATTTAATACAACGTGCACATTATTGATCTGATCGAAATGACGTTCAAGCTTTGTGAATTTCTCTTCGATGTAGCTTCGTAGAGATTGGGTGATCTCGATATGGTGCCCAGTCAGGTTTATTTGCATAAAGATAGTCCTCCAGTTTCCAGGTTTGTTTTATAAGCTCTTGCGCTGATTCGACGGCGGTATCAGCATCGCTTCGCGATACTTGGCAATGGTGCGTCTAGCTACCTTGATACCCTGTTCGGCCAAGAGTTGAGCCATCTTGCTGTCGCTCAATGGCTTTTTCTGGTTTTCCGCAGCAACCAGCTTCTTGATGAAGGCGCGTATTGCTGTTGAAGAGCACTCTCCGCCATCGTCGGTACCGACGTGACTGGAGAAGAAGTATTTGAGTTCGAAGATCCCTCTCGGGGTATGCATATATTTTTGTGTGGTCACACGCGAGATGGTGGACTCGTGCATCTCCACCGCCTCGGCAATGTCGTTCAGTACCATGGGCTTCATCGCCTCTTCGCCAAATTCGAAGAAGCCTTGTTGGAAGTCGACGATACAGTTGGTCACCTTGAGCAGGGTCTCGTTGCGGCTCTCCAGGCTCTTGAGGAACCATTTGGCTTCCTGCAGGTGGCCACGAATAAACTGGCCATCAGCCTGGCTCTTGGTGCTGCGCGCCATGGCGGCATACTGCTGATTGACGTTGATCTTGGGCATGCTGTCGGGATTGAGCTCGACCACCCAGCGTCCCTTCTTCTTGGTGACAGTCACATCCGGGATCACATACTCGTCGCGGCTGGCGGTGATGGCGAGGCCGGGACGGGGGTTGAGTGTCTGGATCAGGGCGATGGCATCTCTTAGGTCATCTTCTTTGAGTTTGGTCTTGCGCATCAGCAGACGGAAGTCGCGGCCGGCGATGAGATCCAGATGTTCCTTGATCAGCATGCGGGCATTGGCGATATGCGGCGTGTCGTCGCTGTATTGGGCGAGCTGAATCGTCAGGCATTCGCTGAGATCCCTTGCCGCCACGCCGATGGGATCGAAGTGTTGTACCCGCTTGAGAACAGCCTCGACCTCGTCGAGTTCGATCTCAGGATCGCCCATGGCCTCGAGAATATCTTCACAGGTCTGGGTCAGGTAACCACGCTCGTCGATGGCATCTATGATGGCGGTGGCGATGGCCAGATCGTTATCGGAAAAGGGGGTCAGGTTCTTCTGCCATTCAAGGTGTTCATACAGGCCTTCGCTGGTTTCACCCTGAAAAGGCATGTCGTCGTCACGCATGGCGCCCGAGCTGGAGTTGGGCGAGGCGGTATAGACCTCGTCCCAGGTGGTATCGACCGGTAGCTCGTCTGGCATGGAGTCCTGGGTCAGGGCGTCAGAGGTCTCGACACCTGAATTATCCTGGCTCGAATCCAGCTCTATCTTGTCGTCGTACTTGGTGTCGAAGTTGTCGCTGACGGCATCATCTTGCAGCTCGACGTTGGCGCTCTCCTGCTCTTCGTCCAACTCCAGTAGCGGGTTAGATTCTAATGCCTGCTGGATCTCCTGCTGCAACTCTAATGACGACAACTGCAACAGACGAATGGCCTGTTGTAGCTGGGGCGTCATGGTGAGATGCTGACCCATTTTGAGCTGAAGTGACGCTTTCATCGTACTGCTATTCCCTTGTTTCTAATTATAAAATGAGAAAGCTCTGGCTATATGTGCCGGACAAATATATCGAATAGTCGCTAAGGCCACAATCTAAGATAGGTTTTTCTGTGTGGCCCCGTTATAAGATTAACTATAGCTTGAATTGTTCACCTAAGTACACTGCTCGTACTTGCTGGTTGTCTAAGATTTCGGCGGGTGTGCCTTCGGCGATCAGATTACCATGGCTGACGATATAGGCTTTCTCACAGACATCTAGTGTTTCGCGCACATTATGGTCGGTGATCAACACCCCCAGGCCACGATTCTTGAGCTGTTCGATGATCTTCTTGATGTCGATGACCGAGATGGGATCGACCCCGGCGAAAGGCTCGTCGAGAAGAATAAATTTAGGGTTGGCGGCCAGCGCCCTGGCGATCTCTACTCGGCGACGTTCACCGCCAGAGAGTGCCATGCCGTGGCTGTCACGGATGTGGGTGATATGGAACTCTTCCAGCAGGTGTTCCAGTTCCTCTTCGCGGCCGTCGTTGTTCAGGTCGCTGCGGGTCTGCAGCACGGCCATGATGTTGTCGCGTACCGAGAGCTTACGAAAGATGCTGGCTTCCTGAGGCAGATAACCTATGCCCTTGCGGGCGCGCAGATGCATGGGATCCAGCGTCAGGTCGTCATCGTCAATAAAGATGCGGCCCTTGTCGCTCTGCACCAATCCGACGACCATGTAGAAGGTGGTGGTCTTGCCGGCGCCGTTTGGCCCCAGCAGGCCGACGATCTGCCCGGTCTTGACCGTGAGGCTCACGTCTTGGACAACGGCACGACTCTTATAGCTCTTGGCGAGGTTCTCCGCCTTCAAGGTTAGGTGTGTCATTGTTTTTCCTGTTTGGGCTGTTCGGGTTTCTGTTCTGGCTGGATCTGCTCCTGATAGTTCTCAGGCTGAATGATGGTGATCACTCTGTCTTTGCCGCTGCTCTCGGCGATCAGCTGTTGCTGCTCTATGTTGTAGCGGATCTGCGAGCCTGTGACCTGGCTGCCTTCCTGTTCCAGGGTGGCGTCGCCGATCAGTGTCAGGGTGCGGCTGGACAGCTCGTAGCGTATCTCCTTGGCGCTTGCAGATGCTGGGCGGCCATCTTCCATCACCTGAGTGTAGGTGGCTGGGTTGCCGGTGGCGATGAGGATCTTGCCGCTATTCTTCTCTTTGCTGAAGGCGCGCAGCTCACTGGCCAAAATCTTGATTGAGCCTTGTGTGACTTCTACCGGACCGTGGAAGATGATCTGGTTGTTCTTGATGTCGGCCTCCTGGCTGGCGGCAGAGATCTTAACCTCTTGCAGCAGGTCGTTTACCTTGGCGTGGGCGCCAATACTGACCAGGGACAGCAGGCCCGCAAGAATAAGGCTATTTAGTTTCATATGTTCCTTCTACCTGACTCGTCAGTCGTATATTTTGTGCGTTGAGATCGGCATATAAGCCTTCCCCGGTAATGAGGAAATCTTGCCCTGTGACTCGAATGCTTCTGTCGGATGTCATAATCATAGTATTGAGATCCAGCTCCAGATAGGTGGTCTCTATGGTCTGAATCGGTTCTTCTGGGCTAATGGCATCAATGATAACATTATTTTCCAGGGTGACCCGTCCGCTATTTTTGTCCAGCGTACCCTTGGTGGACCTCAGGCGCCACTGGGCATCGCCGTTGTCGGGATAGACCAGATAGATGGGCTGGGTAAAATAGGTCAGGTTGCGCTCGGCATAGTGTTCCATGTGGCTGGCCGATACCCGACTGTTGATGCCACCCTCATCATTGTACTGCACGCTCTTGAGATCCCGGACGATATAGTCGGGACGATCGACGTTATTGAGGGCCAGATCTTCGTTGCCCTTTTTCGACTGCACCTGCCAATAGAGCAGCAGTGCGGTGCCGAAGAAGGCGATGATCGCCAGGGTGACTCTGTTCATATGCTCATTCCGTGGGCCGAGGCAAACTTATCCTGACTCAGCAGAATAAGATCAGTCAGTTCACGCAGGGCGCCATGACCGCCCTTGATATGGGTGACCATGTCGGCGTGTTGGCG
Organism: Shewanella sp. cp20; assembly: GCF_000832025.1. Classification (NCBI taxonomy): domain Bacteria; kingdom Pseudomonadati; phylum Pseudomonadota; class Gammaproteobacteria; order Alteromonadales; family Shewanellaceae; genus Shewanella; species Shewanella sp. cp20. The sequence continues at coordinate 9,076 of NZ_JPII01000026.1, forward strand.
CACATAGGGGTGACCGTCGGCCACGCAGACAGACAGGCCCACCTTCTCCATCACAGGAAGGTCCACCATGTCATCACCTATGTAGGCAACTTCCTCTGGCGTGACCTTATAGAGGCTTAGCAGCTCCTGGTAGGGCTCTAGCTTGTTGTCGACACCCTGGTAGATGTGGGTGATGCCCAGTGCCGTCATACGATCTTCTACTATCTGTGACTTGCGCCCCGTGATGATGGCCACGGGAATGTCGCTGGTCAGCAGAGAGCGGACGCCATAGCCGTCGCGGGTATGGAAGGTCTTGAGTTCGTCGCCCGAGTTACTCATATAGACCAGGCCGTCGGAGAAGACGCCGTCGACGTCGCAGATCAACAGCTTGATCTGTTTCGCCTTCAGCCAGACTTCGTCGCTGATGGGACCGTAGAAACCTTGATGTGCCATGTTAGATCACCCCCGCCTTAACCATGTCCAGCATGTTGAGTGCGCCAATCGGTCTTTGTTGATCGTCGGTGACGATCAGGCCGTTGATCTCTTTCTCGTCCATCACCTTGAGTGCCTGGGCGGCTAAGATGCCGTCGCTGACGGTGACGCAGCCATGGGTCATCACCTCTGAGATCGAGGTCTTGCGCAGGTTGATCTCAGCGTCGATCACCCGGCGCAGATCGCCATCGGTGAAGATGCCGACCAGCAGCCCCTGGTTATTGACCACAGCAGTCATGCCCAGCCCCTTCTTGGAGATCTCATACAGGGCCTCTGTGATGCAGATATCTTCGCTAACCAGTGGCAGCTCGTCGCCCTTGTGCATCACATCGCTCACCTTGAGCAACAGCTTGCGGCCCAGGCTACCGCCTGGATGGGAGAGGGCGAAATCATCTTTGGTAAAGCCACGAGCCTGAAGCAGGGCCACCGCCAGGGCATCGCCCATAACCAGGGTGGCCGTGGTGCTGGATGTCGGTGCCAGTCCTAGCGGACAGGCCTCTTCCGGCACCTCGATACACAGGTGGACTATGGCGTGTTTGGCCATGTTGGATTCGGGTTTGCCCGTTACCGCGATGACCGGCAGTCCCATGCGCTTGATCACCGGCATCAGGGTTAAAATTTCGCTGGCCTCACCCGAGTTGGAGATGGCGAGCACGATATCGTTCTCGCTCAGTACGCCCAGGTCTCCGTGGCTGGCCTCGCCGGGATGGACGAAGAAGGCGGGGGTGCCGGTGCTGGCCAGGGTGGCCGAGATCTTGTTACCTATGTGGCCGGATTTGCCCATGCCCATCACAATTACCTTGCCGGTGCAGGCGAGGATCAGCTGGCAGGCCTTGGCAAATTCACTTGAGTCGACATATTGATACAGGTTGTCCAGCGCGTTGCGCTCGATATCGATAACCTTGCGTCCCCAATGACGTAATTGATCTGCATCTACCATCTTGTTCTCTCTATTTTGTCGGCCTAAACGTTATTAGGATAGGAAAAGCGTGACTTGGTACGCGATAAAAGTCGCTAATAACACGCCGCCATGCCAAGGGCGAAGTTGGCGGGCTTTGCCGGTTAATAAAATCAGTATGGCCAGGGCAACGCTGGTTGCCATCACCATGTAAAAGTCGCGACTGCTGGCGGCGGCATCTACCGCGCCAGGGGCGATAAGGGCGGGCAGCGCCAATACCGCGAGAATATTAAACAGGTTCGAGCCAACCACGTTACCTATGGCCAGATCGTCTTCCTTCTTCAGCACGCCTGCCACACAGGCCGCCAGTTCCGGCAGGCTGGTGCCGACGGCGATAATGGTCAGGCCTATGACTAAGTCTGACATATGGAAGGCCTTGGCGATACCCACGGCGCCTTGCACCATCCAGTCGGCAGACAGGGGCAGCAGCACTAGGCCGATGACGAGCCAGAGGATCGCCTTGGGCGTGGGGACATCTTTAGGCACCTCGCTCTCTGCCTCATCGATGAGTGGATCCTTTTCCTTATTGGCGATCGCATGCCAGATCAGGTATCCCATGAGGGCGAAGAAGAGTGCCAACAGCACCAGCCCCTCGATGCGGGTCAGCTGACCATCATAGAGAAAGTATCCTGCCAGCGCCGTGGCGCCAAGCATCATAGGGATTTCCCGCTTGAGTGTCTGTGAGCTTACCGAGATTGCGCCTAACAGCGCGGTGATCCCTAAGATCAACGTGATGTTGGCGACGTTGGAGCCCAGCACATTACCTATGGCCGTGTCTGTCATACCCTCGAGGGAGGCGGTGGCTGCCACAAACATTTCCGGGGCCGAGCTGCCCATAGCGACGATAGTGAGGCCAATCAACATAGGCGGCAGGCCGAGATTACGGGCGAATGCCGCGGCGCCGAAGACAAATTTGTCGGCACTCCAAACCAGTGCACCCAAACCAGCAATCAGTAAGAAAATATTAAATAGCATTGAAAATCTTTTTATTTAAGAGTCTGCCGCGCATTTTCGCTGGATTTGAACAAAATTGAAAGTATTGCGCAAAGATAGTGTCGATTCAGTTGTGCACAATCCGTCAATTTCGTACAATTTGCCTCTTTTCCTGCCGCCTAACCATGGAACGCACTAGGTCCCGTTATGAGTCATCAATCGTTAAGTCATGACAACCAAGCAAAGGGTGAGACTAAGCCGATGGAACAAGCGCCGATGGAACAAGCGAAGCCATTGGTCGAGATCAGTCATCTGGGCTTCAGTCGTGGCACCCATGTTATCTATGACGATGTCAGCCTCACCATCCCCAGGGGGAAGGTGACCGCCATCATGGGACCCAGCGGCATAGGCAAGACCACACTGCTCAAGCTGATCGGTGGCCAGCTGCGCCCAGACAAAGGGGTCATCAAGATCGATGGCATAGACGTGCATCAATGCAATCGCGGCGAGCTGTTTGCCCTACGTAAGCGCATGAGCATGCTGTTTCAGAGCGGCGCCCTGTTTACCGACATGAATGTGTTCGACAACGTGGCCTTTGCCCTTAGGGAACACTCCGAGCTGCCCGAGGCGATCATTCGCCGCATCGTGTTGATGAAGCTCGAGGCGGTCGGTCTTCGCGGCGCGGCGCAGATGATGCCGAGCGAACTCTCTGGCGGCATGCAAAGGCGTGCGGCCCTGGCCCGAGCCATCGCCCTGGAACCCGAGCTAGTGCTCTACGATGAGCCATTCGCCGGTCAGGACCCTATCTCCATGGGTGTGCTGGTTAAGCTGATCCGCGAGCTGAGCGACGCGCTGAGCCTCACCTCTGTGGTGGTGTCTCATGACGTACAGGAGGTGCTGGGGATCGCCGACTACGTCTATGTGCTGGCCGATAAGAAGGTGATCGCCCACGGCACGCCTAGCGAATTAAGGGCCGCAGACAATCCGAAATTGAAACAGTTTATCGGCGGCGAGCCCGACGGGCCCGTGCCGTTTCATTTTCCTGCCCAGGATTACCAGAAGGAGATGTTAGGTGAGCGTGATTGATCAAATCGCCCGCTTAGGTCGTGGTGCGATCGACAGTGTCACTGGCCTGGGACGTGCCGGACTCATGCTGTGGGGCGCCATCGCCAAGGTGCCCAGGGTACGTAAGGGCACGCCGCTACTGATCAAGCAGCTGTATGTGATCGGCGTGCAGTCCATGGTGATCATCCTGGTCTCAGGTCTCTTCATCGGCATGGTGCTGGCGCTGCAGGGCTATAATATTTTGGTGGGTTTTGGTACCGAAGACAGCCTGGGGCCCATGGTGGCGCTCAGTCTGCTGCGTGAACTTGGCCCCGTGGTGACCGCGCTGCTGTTTGCCGGACGAGCGGGCTCGGCGCTCACCGCAGAGATCGGCTTGATGAAGAGTACCGAACAGCTCTCCAGCCTGGAGATGATGGCTATCGATCCCCTGCGTCAGGTGATCGCGCCGCGCTTCTGGGCCGGGGTGATCAGCCTGCCGCTGCTGGCGCTGATGTTTACCGCCGTGGGCATCTATGGCGGTCATCTGGTGGGGGTCGAGTGGAAGGGGATCGACAGCGGCAGCTTCTGGTCGATACTGCAGGCCTCGGTAGAGTGGCGTCAGGACATAGTGAACTGTTTGATTAAGAGCCTGGTGTTCGCCGTAGTGGTCACCTGGATAGCCCTGTATCGTGGCTATCATGTGATCCCTAATCCCGAGGGGATTAGCAGGGCGACCACACAGACAGTGGTGCAGTCCAGCCTGGCTGTGTTGGCGCTGGACTTCCTGTTGACGGCCATGATGTTTGGCCGCTGATGAATTTTTGTTTATGGATAAACCTATATGCCTGCCTTCGTGGTATGTATAGAACTGAGTGGTAATTGGGTATGTTGACTCGCAAAATTGAACTTTTAGTTGGTTTGTTTATTCTGTCGGGCCTGATGGCCTTCCTGGTCTTGGTGTTCAATGTCGCCAACGTCGAGGTGAAGCCTGGGCAGAGCCATTACACCTTGTATGCCAAGTTTACCAATGTGGGTGGCCTCAAGGTGCGCTCGCCGGTCAAAGTGGGTGGTGTGGTGGTTGGCCGGGTGACCAAGATTGGCCTGGATCCCGATGAACTGGTGGCCGTGGTCGAGCTGGCGATGGACAAAGAGTACGATCAGTTCCCCGAGACCAGTAGCCTGTCTATCTTGACCTCTGGTCTCTTGGGTGAGCAGTTCCTGGGCCTGACGCCGGGTTTCGTGATGGACGATATCGGCATGTTGAAAGATGGCGATCGTATCGACGATACCCATTCGGCCTTAGTGCTCGAAGACCTTATCGGCCAGTTCTTATACAGTATGAAGTCTAAAGAAAATTAATAGGGACGAATATGAAACAGTTGTTGCAAGTGCTCTTCTCTTCCTTGGTGTTGCTAGTTAGCAATCTGGTAAGCGCCGAGGAGATCTCGGTCAATACTAAAGACCCCTACGCCATGGTGGAATCGGTCGCCAACAAGACTTTCGCCCGATTTCATCAGGATATTGCCACAATTCAGGCCAATCCTGACCATCTTAAGGTGATAGTCTCTGACGAGCTGATGCCTTATATCGATTACAAGTATGCCTCTTACAAGGTGATGGGGCCTTACCTACGCCAGAGTACGCCGGATCAGCGTGAGCGTTTCGCCGAGGCGTTTAGGGCCTATCTGATTGCCACCTATGCTCAGGCCTTTACCGAGTATACGGATCAGCAGGTAGAGTTTGCGCCGGCCAAGCGTTTCGACGATGAGAAGATGGTGGATGTTAACGTGCAGATCATCGAGCAGGGACGTCCGCCTATCAAGCTGATCTTCAGGGTTCGCCGCCTCAAAGACGACACCTGGAAGGCGTTCGACTTGGTGGCCGAAGGGGTCAGCCTGCTCTCCTCAAAGAGCGCCGAGATCACTAACCTCATCCGCCAGAATGGCATAGATGCGGTGATCAAGGAGCTAGAGACGCACACGGCAGACCGTATCAGCTTGGCGAGCAAGGAGACTAAGTTATAATGCTGGCCTTTGAGCAGGATGCTGGCCTGTGTAAGGTGAGCGGCCAGCTGTCACAGGCGGCCGTGGTACAGCTCTGGCCTAAACTGGAGACGCTGCTGAGCGGGCCATGTGAGCGATTGGATCTCTCTGGGGTCGCCTATAGCGACAGCGCAGGTGTCGCCCTCTTGTTGCATCTGGTGGCAGAGCAGCAGGCGAAGGGAAAGCCACTGGCGCTTTGCAATCCACCATTGCAACTGCAAAAGCTAATAGATTTATATGATTTACAAGACTTCTTCACCGAAGAAGCCAAATAAAAGGGTTATCCGTTTATGGAATGTAATGAGATTGAACAGCTGCTTACTCAAGCGCTGGCACTAGATGAAGTACACGTGAGCCAGGATGGGACACACTATAAGATTGTCGCTGTCGGCGAGTGTTTCGACGGTGTAAGCCGCGTCAAGCAGCAGCAGATGATCTATGCCCCCTTGATGGAACATGTGACCAGTGGGGCGCTACATGCCATCACTATCAATGCCTTTACCCCGACGCAGTGGAAGCGTGAAAAAATCTTCAACATGCCAGGTTAGAGACTCACAGTGGATAAATTAACAATTCAGGCCAGTGGTGCATTGGCCGGTGACGTGGTGATTTCAGGCGCCAAGAATGCTGCCCTGCCGATTCTGATGGCCGGTGTGCTCGCCGAGACAGATTTTGTGGTCAGCAATGTGCCGAACCTGCGCGATGTCAACACCAGCTGTGAGCTGTTGCGTTGCCTCGGTGCCGACGTGAGCCGTGGCGATGACGGCAAGATCACCATCTCGACGACTCACCTAAACGAGTTTTGCGCGCCCTATGAACTGGTGAAGACCATGCGCGCCTCTATTCTGATCCTGGGCCCCTTGCTGGCCCGTTACGGCACCGCCGACGTATCCCTGCCTGGTGGCTGCGCCATCGGCGCCCGTCCGGTTAACCTGCACCTGCATGGCTTGGAGCAGATGGGCGCCAAGATTGAGGTGAAAGAGGGTTATATCAAGGCACGTGTCGATGGTCGCCTCAAGGGCGCCCATATCTTCATGGATATGATCAGCGTCGGTGCCACAGAGAACCTGCTGATGGCGGCGGCCCTGGCCGATGGTGAGACCGTCATCGAAAACGCTGCCCGCGAACCTGAGGTGATCGATCTGGCTAATTGCCTCAACGCCATGGGCGCTAAGATCACAGGCGCAGGTAGTGACACCATTCGTATCCAGGGTGTCGAGTCTCTCAGTGGCTGTGAATATCGCGTGATGCCAGATCGCATCGAGACGGGTAGCTTCCTGGTGGCCGCTGCGGTAACCCGAGGCAAGATACGCTGTGTCGATGCCGATCCTAAGACCCTGGAGGCCGTACTCGCTAAGCTCGAAGACGCCGGCGCCAGCATCACAACCGGTGAAGATTGGATCGAACTGGATATGCAGGGCAAACGCCCTAAGGCGGTCAATATCAAGACCATGCCTTATCCTGGGTTCCCAACAGACATGCAGGCGCAGTTCTGTGTACTAAACGTCCTGGCGGAAGGTATGGCGACCATTACCGAGACCATCTTCGAGAACCGTTTCATGCATGTGCCTGAGCTTATCCGTATGGGCGCCAACATGGAGCTGGAAGGCAATACCTGTATCATCAAGGGTTGTGAGCGGCTCAACGGCGCTCAGGTGATGGCGACAGACTTACGCGCCTCGGCGAGCCTGGTGATTGCCGGTCTGGTGGCCGATGGTGTGACTACGGTGGATCGTATCTACCACCTCGACAGAGGCTATGAGCATATCGAAGAGAAGTTTAAGGGCCTAGGCGGCGAAGTCGTGCGGGTCAGCTAACCTTTTCTTTATCATGAAAAAGCCACCTTAGGGTGGCTTTTTTGTGGTCGAGATAAATTTGCATCGATATTGTCGAGATTGTCACGGCGGCCTATGTTGAGCCAGTGTTAAAGTCTTCCTATGCTGACTTTTATCGTGTTTAACATCTACCTCTTCTATGGCCTAGTGTTTTTTTCCATTGGCTGCGTAGTCGTTTTTCGCAATTTTAAGTACAGTCAGCTCTCCATCTCGCCCACGCTCTGGGCCCTGGCCCTGTTTGGCTTTACCCATGCCTTCCACGAGTGGTCTGAGTTATACGTCATCCTCTTTGCCGACGACATCAGTCAGCAATATCAGGTGCTGGTGCAGTGGCTTAGGCTACTTAAACTGGCACTCTCCTTTGCCAGCCTGATGGTGTTTGCCTGGCTGCTCTTCGCTATCTTGTCGCGACGCATAGCCCGCATAGGTCATGGGGCGATCCTGCTGGTTCTGCTGGCCTACTGCATCTCAGTGGTGAGTCTATCTGGCTCATTGGATCTCTCCGATGAGATGTTTTCACAGGCGGCTCACTGTACGCGTCTGTTGCTGGGGTTTGGCAGCGCGTTTCTGGCCGGCTCCGGCATGGCTATCTATGGCCATGGCTTGCTACAGGCGCGGCATGACTATGGCCAGTATTTTGTAGCAACCGGCGTGGGCCTGTGGATTTACGGCGTGCTTGCGGGTCTGGTGCCGACCGACTTGCATATGACCATTCCCGTGCTGCGTACCCTGGCCAGTGGCCTGGTGTTGATCACCCTGTTTAAGGCGCTCAAGATCTTCGACATCGAGCGGGAGCAGCAAACTGAGGTGAAGTTAAAGCGCGCAATTGAGGCCGATAAGTATAAGGCGATCGGTCAGCTGGCCATGGGGGTGGCCCATGAGATCAATAACCCGCTGGCATCCTCGACCCTGGCGCTGGATCTGTTAGAGCGAAAGCATCCGCCACAAGATGACGCATACAAAGAGTACATCAACCGTATTCGACTCGGGATCAGCCGCGCCGCCGAGATCAGCAAGGAGTTACTGGCCTATGCCAGACCGACCTCGGAGGAGGCAATGCCGGTGTGCCTGGCTGAGGTGATTCGCTCGTCGATTAAGCTGCTGTCACATAAGCAACGTAACTTCGAGATCCGTGTCAATTGTCCCGAATCTCTGTCGATGTTGGGACAGAAGATTAAGCTTGAAGAGCTGCTGATCAACCTGCTCAACAATGCCATGGATGCCAGTGAACAGGGCGGCATCATCTGCGTCGATGTGGCAAGCGAAGCGGGTGGCATTCGGCTGTCGGTCACGGATCAGGGGCAGGGGATGGACGATGCGAGTCTTGCCAGGGCGCTAGAGCCTTTTTACTCCACCAAGGCGATAGGTAAGGGCACCGGACTTGGGCTGGCTATCTGCGAGTCGATAGTCAGGGCTCATAGGGGAAGCATGGATATTCACAGCCAGCTGGGGCAGGGAACCCAGGTGTCGATTCTATTTGAGGAGGTCTGATGGCCAGCATTTTAATTGCCGAAGATGACGCCGACTTACGCACCAATATGGTGGATATCTTAGAGTTGGAAGGCCATCAGGTTGTCGCGGTCGATTGCGCCGAGGCGGCGATCTCGGCCTGCCAGCAGCACACCTTCGACATCGCGCTGATGGATTTGCTCATGCCGGGTATGACAGGGGTCGAGGCGATCTCTAACCTACGCCAATTGAATCCTTTTATCGCCATTATCATAGTCACCGCCTACGCCACGGTCGATACCGCCGTCGATGCCATGAAGAAGGGCGCCGACAGCGTGATGACCAAACCCTTCAATGCCGGTGAGCTATTGATGGGGATTAAACGCAGTATCGCCGAGAAGCAGTTGTTGAAGTCGGCCGTCAATATCGACGCCGATAGTGTCTATGCCGCCCTGGCCAATCCGTTGCGGCGCTCGACCCTGAAACAGCTGGGGACTCATAAACAACTTAAATTTATGGATCTTTGCCGCTTGGTGGGCGTCGAGGATCACACCAGGTTTAATTTTCATCTGCGCCAATTAAAGAAGGCCGGCCTGGTGCAACAAAATGAGAGTAAGGTCTATATTTTGACAACAACTGGGCAATTTGTTTTACAAAATCACAATCTTTCATGACGTCATAAAATCCTAATAATCAGTAGGTTAATCTTGTTCTGATAAGGAAACTTCACAATAGTCAGGCTATTGTGAAATCGCCTAATCTATCCCTTAAGTGGTAAGTCGCAAATACTGTGACCATGTCCGAAGAGACATATCAGTCACCCTTCCTGCAAGTTGGTGATTGTCATAAGCCACGAGAGGATGAATATATGAGCAGCCAAATTCCATGTAAAAAGCTATTGCTTGCTAGCATGATCTCTATGTTGGTGGCGTGTGGTAGTGATAATGACGACACCCCTCCACCAGTTGAAAGCAACACCCCGCCCGTTGCCGTTGCCGATAGCGCAACCGTTACCGTGTCAGAAATGGTCAGCATAGATGTGCTGGCAAACGATACCGACGCCGATGGCGATACCCTGTCAATCGTCTCTGTCAGCTCCGATAGTGCGGTCATCAAGGAGGGTAAGGTTGAATATACCGCGGGTGACGCGGCGGGAGAGGTTAAGTTTAACTATACCATCACAGATGGCACAGATGAGGCGGTTGGTGAGGTTACCGTGACCGTCGAGGCGCTGCCTGAGCCTGAAGCCTTAGCCTATGTCGGCTCTGCCGCCTGTGCTGGCTGTCATGGGGATCAGCATGCCTCATTCGCCAAGACGGGCCATAACTTCAAGATTCAGAAGATCACCGCTGGCGAGCAGCCGAGTTTTCCTTATACGCCAGAGAGCACCATCACCGGAGCCATAGATCTGTTGGTCGACTCGACGCCAAACAATACCCTGGGGGCGCCGACTAGCTATGATGAGGTGAGCTATGTGGTGGGCGGTTATCACTGGAAGATGCGTTGGTTGGATAAAGACGGTTACATAGTGACGGGTAAGAATGTCCAGTACAACATACATAACAGTAAAGGCGAGTTGAACATTCCCGACAATCACCCCGCCGACCCGGACGTCATGGGTAACTACAAAGATACCGAATTTGATGTGCAGTACAGCTGTGGTAACTGTCACACCACGGGCTGGAAGCGCACCACAGACGTGGCCGGTGGCGACAGCCGTAATCCGGATCGTCAAGGCGATCTACCCGGCATGAACGGAACTTTTGCCGAGCAGGGGATTCAGTGTGAATCGTGCCACGGTGCCGGTAGTCTACACGTGAAGGCACCTTCGAAAGACAACATCACCAAGATAGCGACGGCGCGCACCACGGATGATTTCCTTGCCGAGGATATGGCATATGGCAAAGCCGTTACCTGCGCCGAATGTCATACCCGTGACGGTGAGAAGGACTATCCAAGCTTCGTCAGCAAGTACAACGGTGCTTTCCCTGCGGGCAGTCAGGTAGGGGGACGTATCATTGCTAAGGGAGGCCTGGCTCAGCATCACCAAACCGCCGACGAACTCCTGGGTGTCGTACCGCAAGATCATGGTGCCTACAAAGCCGGCGAGGAGATTGGTGCCAAGAAAGGCATGAGCTGTACCAGCTGTCATGATGCGCACAAGTCAACCAAGAATCAGGAAAGCAGCGATGGTCTACATGCGGGCGCGGTGAAGGCCTGTAGCGACTGTCATACTATGGCGTTTGCCGATGGTGGCGGATCTTACGGTCATAGCTCCATTGCCGAATGTACCGACTGTCATATGCCGAAACTTGCTAAGAGTGCGGTAACCACTGGACCTAAGTTAGGCAGTGCCGATGTGGTGTTTGGTGATATCAAGTCTCACCTGTTCACCCTAGACCTGTCACCCGATGCAAAACAGTTTACCGACGATGGTAAGTATCAAATGCCTTGGGGTACGGCCAAGTTTACCTGTGGTAACTGTCATGGCGACTACACAGAGAAGGCGGCGGCCCTGACTAAGATCCATAAATAACAGGTTAGATAATAAGTGTGGGTTGTGCCCACGATAATGAAGTTAAAAAGTGATTCATTGCCCTTCCCCATAGGTGAAGACCATCTCAGCCACTGCGCTAAGGTGGTCTTTTTTTTTGGGGGGGAGATGAGTCACCGCTATGCAGATCAAGACTCACCGCAGGCCTAGGCGGTCAAGTTGGCGATAAGCGCCATGCCAGGTTTAGTAAGGCTTAGGGAAGGTGCGAATAAGTCCCGTGCTTGCTCTGCGTGTGCTAAAAGTGGATAGATGCAAGGCACAGTTTGCAGCGAATGGCCCTAGTCCTTCGCAAGAACTTCCTCTGCAGGGATGAAACATATTTAATCTCATCTGGGCGGTACAGATCTGCTTATACTTGTAGTATAAAAAGGTCGGCCAATTTAATTATGCTAAGGAGAGTATATGGCACACAGCAAAAGGATGGCGTTGTTAGTCGCGCTGCTTATCGGCGCCCTTATCTGTTACGGCGTGGGGATGCACCTGGGGGCCTTGAGCCTGCTGGTCGTCGGCGCGCTGCTCGAATGTGGTTTCTGGCTCCGGCTATTTAAGCGTCCGAGTCGATAGCGACTGGCCTGCCACAACTCTGGTTGGCGGTTAGGCTTAGGTTAGGCCGTTACACTTAGGTTGGACCGTTACACTTAGGTTGGGCCGTTACACTTAGGTTGAGCCGTTACACTTAGGTTGGGCTATCAGCCATAGAACAGATAAAAGAAAAGCCAGCGATTGCTGGCTTTTTTATGCGGGCTGTTCACTGGCTCTTACTCAGTGGCCCTTATTCACAGGCTTTTACTCACTGCCTAGATTTTCCCCTATGGTGACGGGCACCTCATAGTATTTGCCGCTGCGTATGATGGTCATGGTGACCTGAGTGCCAGGTGGCGTCTCGGCAATTCTGTCCATCAGCATCTCGACACCGGGAACGGTTTCGTCGTTAAACTTAGTGATCACGTCTCTGGGTCTGAGCTTGGCCTGGGCGGCTGGCCCTTGATGATCGACTCCCGTCACCATGACACCGGTCAGATCCGGCAGGTTGAGGATCTGCGCCATCACAGGGTTGATTGCCTCGCCTGTGATGCCCAGTGCACCACGGATCACTCGGCCATCTTTAATCAGCTTGCCCATGATGCTGTGAGCCAGCTTGATGGGGATGGCGAAGTTAATGCCATGGCCACCACCCTCGCCGCCAATCTGGAAGGCGGCGGTGTTGATGCCGATCAGTCGGCCGCTGGTGTCGATGAGCGCGCCGCCCGAGTTACCCGCGTTGATGGCGGCGTCTGTCTGCAGGAAGTCCAGATAGCCCGAACTCAGGCCGTTACGACCCGTGGCGCTGATGATCCCCTGGGTGATGGTTTGCCCCAGGTTATAGGGGTTGCCTATGGCCAGTACCACGTCGCCGACCTGGGCCGGCACATCTAAGTTGATGGGGACGACGGGCAGGGCATCGCCCTCTATCTTGAGCACCGCCAAGTCGGTGACAGAATCAGAACCCACGACCTCAGAGGTAAACTTGCGACCATCTTGCAGGGCGACCACTATCTCGTCGGCCTTCTTGACCACGTGATAGTTGGTGAGTATGTAGCCCTCTTTACTCATGATCACGCCCGATCCCAGCCCCTGCAGCGAGCCCGAATTGAGCGGACGGCTCTGATCTATGCTCAGGCTGTAGATGTTGACTACCGCCGGTGCGGCGCGGCGTACTGCCTGGGAGAAGGAGAGTTCTATTCCGTTCTGTCCGCGGCTCTGGAAGAAGTTGCCGTGGTTAGCCGTGCCTGTGATCCATGGGGTGATGACCAGAAAGACGGCGGCCATGATGAGGCCGAAAAAAACAGCTTTCGCGATGTAAATTACCGTGTCTTTAAGCGTCATGATTTAAGGTGTTATGGGGAAAGTAGCGTTAGATTAACATGTTTATTTATAGGGCACTATTGGCCTAAGTGCATAAAGCGAGAATTAAAAGAGGCCATGGCGCAGGCGGTTAAGCCTGGCCATGGCCCCCAAGTCGTCCTATCTGAGTACCAGATAGAGACTGTTGTTACCGCGCAACAGTTTCAGGGCTACGGCGCCGTGTTGCTCCTTAAGTTCCGCCTTAAGCTCTTTAAGATCTTCGATACGGGTGCGGTTGACCCCGACTATGATATCGCCCTTGAGCAGGCCGCTAGCCGCCGCCGGAGAACCCTGGGCGATCTCTGTGATCTCGACCCCTTTCTTATTGTTCTCTAGCGTTGCACCCGCCAGCATAGGATGTACGGCACCGGCCGCGGTTTCTGTCTGCTGGTTAGCCTCGCCTAGCACAGCGGTGACCGTCTTCTCATCGCCGTCGCGGATCAGACCGAGCTTCACCTTGGCACCGGCACCCATGGTACCTATCTTGGCTCTCAGCTCCTGGAAGGACTTGATAGGCTTGCCGTTGACGCTGATTATGATGTCGCCAGCCTTGATGCCCGCCTTATCCGCCGCGCTGTCTGGCATTACCTCATTGACGAAGCCGCCGTGCTGCGAATCCAGGCCAAAGCCTTGGGCCAGCTCGCTATCTAGGTCTCGACCGCTGACACCCAGCACGCCGCGGCGTACCTCGCCGTGTTCGATCAGCTGATCCACCAGGTTGTTGACCATGTTGGCCGGAATGGCAAAGCCGATGCCTACGTTACCGCCGCCCGGGGCGACGATGGCGGTGTTGATGCCGATCAGCTCACCGTTGAGGTTTACCAGGGCGCCGCCCGAGTTACCGCTGTTGATGGCGGCGTCTGTCTGAATGAAGTTCTCCAGCATCTCGATACCTAGGCCGCTGCGGCCCATGGCGCTGACGATGCCCGAGGTAACTGTCTGGCCAAGACCGAAGGGGTTACCAATGGCCACGGCGAAGTCACCCACCTTGAGCTCATCTGAGTCGGCGCGCTTGAGGGCCACCAGGTTCTTGGCTTCGATCTGTAACAGGGCCACGTCGGACTCGGCATCTGTGCCGATAAGCTTGGCCTCTATCTCACGGCCATCATGCAGGCCAATCAAGATCTCGTCGGCACCGTCGATCACATGATTGTTGGTGACGATATAGCCTTTTTTCGCATCTATGATGACCCCAGAACCTAGCCCCTTGAAGGGACGCTCCTGCACCTGCTCTCTCGGGGCGTTAGGGCCGAAGAAGTAGCGGAAGGCGTCGGGCAGACGCTGCTTAGAGACATGGGTGCCAGATACGGCGACGGCCACCACGGCTGGGGTGGTTTTCTCCAGCATGGGCGCCAGGCTAGGTAGCTCCTGTCCGTCGACGGCCAGTGGAATGGCGGCTTGAGAAACGGCAGGCATAACCATCAGGCTCGCGCCGAGCAGTGCGGCGGAAAGTAGTGATAATTTCGTTTTCATCTATTCATGACTCCAATGTTGCAATTATGAACTTATGACTTTGTAGATATAAGGCTACTCGGACGTAAATCAAGTGATTAAAAGACTGTGTTACTCAATCCGACTATCGCCTTCTCGATAAAGTTCAGGTGATTAACAAAGGTTAATTTTTCGTTAGTCTTCATCGACTAGCGAGCGGTAAAACCCTGGTCGTCCCATTAACGTTTGTCTGTGTCTGCTCAGGTTTAAGCTTGGTGCACATATACCCTGAGATTGCGTGTCGTGATACCATTTAGCGATTGGATTAAGGATAGAAGAGAATAATTTCAGTGTCGCATCTCACCCCTTGGCAGCATTATCAAGCCGATCTACAACGTGATGACTTTTCCTATGACTCCGCTCAGGAGCAGGCGGTCAAGGCCCTGCAGCGTGTCTATGATGAGTTGATTGCGGCGCAGCAAAAGCCGAAGGGGATGGCGAAATTGCTGGGTTTCCTGGCTAAGCCGGCGCCTTCGGTGCAAGGCCTCTACCTCTGGGGCGGCGTCGGGCGCGGCAAGACCTATCTGATGGATACCTTCTATGATGCACTGCCGGGCGAGCGTAAACTCAGGGCGCACTTTCATCGCTTCATGCATCAGATCCATCTGGATCTCGACAACCTCAAGGGGCAGCGTGATCCCCTGTTGGTGATTGCCAAGCGGATGGCCGAGCGCTATCAGGTGATCTGTTTCGACGAGTTCTTCGTCTCAGACATTACAGATGCCATGCTGCTGGGCACACTATTTCAGGCGCTGTTTGCCGAAGGGGTGGCGCTGGTGGCCACCTCGAACATCATTCCCGATGAGCTCTATCGCAACGGCCTGCAAAGGGCGCGTTTCCTGCCGGCGATTGCGCTGATTAACAAGCACTGTCAGGTGTTGAATGTGGACAGCGGCATCGACTATCGCCTGCGCACCCTGGAGCAGGCCGAAATCTACCATTATCCATTAGACCCTCAGGCCGATAAGAACCTGCTGGGGTATTTCCAGCAGCTGGCGCCCGAGTCGGAAGTCTCCCGCGAGGCGATTGATATCGATGGCCGTGAGATCGCCATCCGCCAGCAGGCCCAAGGGGTGCTGTTGATCGATTTTCGCGATCTGTGCGACGGTCCCCGTAGCCAGCGCGACTATATGGAGCTGGCCTGTCTCTACCACACAGTATTGCTCAGCGGTGTCGAGCAGATGGGCAGTCAGAGCACGGGCGATGATATCGCCAGACGCTTCCTGGCCATGGTGGACGAGTTCTATGAGCGCCATGTTAAGCTGATCATCTCGGCCGAGGTAGCACTGGAGGAGATCTATACCCAGGGGCTGCTGAGTTTCGAATTCAGACGCTGTCGTTCGCGCCTGACCGAGATGCAATCGCACGACTATCTCGCGCTGGAACACCTGCCATAGGGCGAGATTCAACCGATAAATGGCGCTTTTTACCGTTTCGGCGCCAAATCGATCCAAAGCTGAGTAAATCATTTAAATTAGCTGAAAAAATTAGGTGATTTTTAACTCAGCTTTGTCTATAATTCGCGACCTGCCCTCGTTACTCCGTCAAAAAGGCGGAAGTTGTAAAGCCTTATTCTTTGCTCGAAGGGGCGGAGAATGGCATTTTTTGTGTTGTTATTTATTAAAAATAATGGCATTTGAGACAGAATTTAAACATTGGGTTTTTGTAAATGAAGACTACATATACTGCTACACCAGAAACAGTGACGCGCGAATGGTTCGTTGTTGACGCTGAAGGTAAAACTTTAGGTCGTATCGCTACTGAGATCGCTCGTCGTCTACGTGGCAAGCATAAGGCAGAATACACTCCTCACGTTGATACTGGCGATTACATCATCGTTATCAATGCTGAGAAAGTAACTGTAACTGGTAACAAAGCAGCAGCTAAGACTTACTACTCTCATTCTGGTTTCCCAGGTGGTATCAAGCAGATTACTTTTGATAAGCTGCAAGATCATAAGCCAGAAATGATTATCGAGAAAGCAGTAAAAGGTATGTTGCCAAAAGGTCCTCTGGGACGTGCCATGTACCGTAAACTGAAAGTTTACGCTGGCGCAGAGCACAACCATGCTGCACAACAACCACAAGTTCTTGATATCTAATCCGGGAGTAAGCTAATGTCTGCAACTCAGTACTACGGCACTGGCCGTCGCAAAACATCTACTGCTCGCGTATTCGCTAAAGTAGGTAGTGGTAACATCGTCGTGAACCAACGTCCACTTGACGAATATTTTGGTCGTGAAACTGCTCGTATGGTTGTTCGTCAACCTCTAGAGCTAGTTGAAATGACTGAAAAGCTAGACATCTATGTAACTGTTAAGGGCGGTGGTATCACTGGCCAGGCAGGTGCAATCCGTCACGGTATCACTCGTGCCCTGATGGAGCTTGATGAAGCTCTACGTCCTTCTCTACGTGCCGCTGGTTTCGTTACCCGTGATGCTCGTAAAGTTGAGCGTAAGAAAGTCGGTCTACGTAAAGCACGTCGTAAGCCACAATTCTCAAAGCGTTAATATTACGCCGCGAAGATTGGAAAAACCCAGCCTTGTGCTGGGTTTTTTTATGGCCGTTTTCTGCTATTTTTAAGGCTCAATTGTTCGCTATAGGAAACACACCTAGATGACATTCCAACTCCTGATGCTGGTTTTAGCGATAGTGCTGATTATCGAGGGGATAGGTCCGCTTTTATTTCCGAATCGTTGGCGGGCATATTTGCAAGAAATTTCCAGCCAAAATCAACGAGTTTTGCAAAGGTTGGGTGGTGCTTTAGTGACCGCGGGCGTGGTCATATTGATTATTTTTTCATAAATTACTTGCCACTTCCCCCCCAAGATCTGCTAAAATCCCGTTTTAACCACTACCTTGCAGCAAATAATGGGCAAAAACGTTGTAGTTCTCGGCACCCAATGGGGTGACGAAGGAAAGGGTAAGATAGTCGATCTACTTACCGAACAGGCCAAATATGTCGTTCGTTATCAAGGTGGCCACAATGCTGGTCATACTCTTGTTATCGATGGTGACAAAACCGTTCTTCATCTTATTCCATCAGGAATTTTACGCGATAATGTAAAATGCATTATCGGTAATGGTGTTGTGCTTGCGCCCGACGCCCTGATGAAAGAGATCAACATGCTTAAAGAGCGTGGCGTCCCTGTAGAGGAGCGTCTGCTTATCTCCGAAGCGTGTCCGTTGATCCTTCCCTTCCACTGTGCCTTAGATATCGCACGTGAAAAAGCACGCGGTAATAAAGCTATTGGTACAACGGGTCGTGGTATCGGTCCTGCTTATGAAGATAAGATCTCTCGTCGCGGTCTTCGCGTTGGCGATCTGTTTAATGCAGAACTATTCGCCGAGAAGCTGAAGGAAGTGATGGCATATCACAACTTCATGCTGACCGAATACTATGATTGCGAAGCGGTTGATTACGAGACCACACTAAAAGATGCGTTGGCCATCGCCGACTATCTGAAGAGCATGTGTACCGATGTGACTGAGCTGCTGGATCAAGCACGTAAGGCCGGTGAGCCTATCTTGTTTGAAGGCGCACAGGGTACCCTACTGGATATCGACCACGGTACTTATCCATTCGTAACCTCTTCAAACACTACTGCAGGTGGTGTGGCGACGGGTTCAGGTTTCGGTCCACGTCACCTGGATTATGTGCTCGGTATCATGAAGGCATACACCACACGTGTGGGTGCGGGTCCTTTCCCAACTGAGCTGCAAGACGAGATCGGCGATCACTTAGGTACTAAGGGTCACGAATTCGGTGCGACCACTGGTCGTAAGCGTCGTCCAGGTTGGTTAGATATCGTTGCCATGAAGCGCGCGGTACAGATCAACAGCATCAGCGGTTTCTGTCTGACGAAGCTTGACGTACTCGACGGCCTTGAAGAAGTTAAGATCTGTGTGGGTTACCAGTACCCAGATGGCAGCATCGCAACGGTTACGCCATTGGCAGCCGAAGGCTACGAGCAGGTTACTCCTGTGCTCGAGACTATGCCTGGTTGGAGCGAGAACACCTTTGGTGCGACCTCTATCGATCAACTGCCACAGGCAGCGATCAACTACATCAAGCGTGTAGAAGAGCTACTGGAAACGCCAGTCGATATTATCTCAACGGGTCCCGACAGAAACGAGACCATGATTCTAGTGAATCCGTTCAGTTAATCATAAGGGCCGCGTTAAGCGGCCTTTTTATTGCAAGCGATTTTATTGCAAATGCTTTTACCGCAAATGACTTTGTCGCAGATACTTTGAGCGCACCAGGCTCGAATATCTGTGGGTAAATTGAGATCTATTAGCGATAAGCATGCGATCACTTTTTAAGCTAATGCCGCAGCGGCCGATAAGATAAGGTATACTGCCTGAGTCTGTTTGAGAGATAAGGCGTGAGATCAACCAAGAGAGCTTTCTTATGGCAAGATTAGTATGTGTTATGTTGCTGGCCTGGCTATCAACCCTGGCCCATGCCGAGCCCCAAACCGCTAAGGCGGTTGATAATAAGCCCACCGAAAACAGGTCGGAAGGGTTGAAGGCGGTCAATATCTACAGCCAAGAGCAGCTTATCGAGATGATCCGCGACAAGTCTTACCTGACCCGCGTCACGGGAGACGACTGTCAGCTGGTGCAAGATATCGAGGCGCGTGCCGAGGTATTGAAGCAGCCGCTGTACCAATATTTATGGGCGGAGATGCTTAACTATGGCATCTGCGTCAAGGCCAACCCGCCACGGGGGATCTCTATGCTACGCGACGCCGCAGAGCAGGGGAGCGCCGAGGCCATGGTCAGGATCGCCGAGTATTACCATGACGGAAAGTTCGTGATCCAAGATAAGGAGCGTGCGGTGCAATACACACTGCCCGCTGCCGCCGGTGGCGATCTGCCAGCGCGTATGATGCTGGTCAGATTGTTTGGCGAAGGCTATGGTAGCCCCAGAGATTATGAGATGGGTTACCACTGGCTGTATAACGATGTATTTAGTGATGAGGCGACCAAACAGGAAGCCCTAAAATTATTGATGGTGCTGGAAGCGAAGATGCCCGCAAGTGCAGTTGAGAGGGCTAAGCAGGCGCACCTGAGATCCCGGTAATCGCCCTAAGCCCCTTAACAAGAAAAGGAGAGCCTGGGCAAAATTTATGGATAATGAATGATCAAAGATCCGCATTTAAAGCGTGAACAAGAGAAGTACGACAACCCCATTCCTAGTCGTGAGTATATTTTAGATTACTTACGCTCACAGCAATCACCCCTCAATCGCGAGAAGATCGCTCAGGCGCTCAAGATAACCGACGAAGAGCAGCTCGAAGCCCTGCGCCGTCGCCTACGGGCCATGGAGCGTGACGGCGAGCTGGTCTTTACCCGTGGCCAGGCCTATGGCCTGCCAGAGCGCATGGATCTGCTTAGCGGTACTGTTCTGGGGCATAAGGATGGCTTCGGCTTCCTTAAACTCGATGAAGGCGGCGACGACCTCTTCATCAATAACCGTGACATGTTGATGTATTTCCACGGCGACAAGGTGCTGGCCCAGAAGGCCGGTGTCGACCGTAAGGGACGCCGCGAGGCACGCATCGTCCGTCTCACCCATGAGCGCACCGCGCCACTAGTGGGGCGTTTTCACTTAGATTCAGGCATGGCCTTCGTGATCGCCGATGACAAGCGCATCACCCAGGAGATCCTGATCCCCGATGGCGATCGCAACGGTGCCCGTCAGGGTGACGTGGTGGTGGTCGAGCTGACCCGCCGTCCCGGCCGCTACATGAAGGCGGCAGGTAAGGTCACCGAAGTGCTGGGCAAAGAGATGGCGCCGGGCATGGAGATAGAGATCGCCCTGCGTAACTATGATCTGCCCCATACCTGGTCGAGCCTGATCGAGAAGAAGCTGCGCAAGATCCCCGACGAAGTGACCGAAGAGGACAAGTTGGGCAGAGTCGATCTGCGTAAGCTGCCGCTGGTCACCATAGACGGTGAAGATGCCCGCGACTTCGACGATGCCGTGTATGCCGAGACCAAGAAGAGTGGCGGCTGGCGCCTGTGGGTAGCCATCGCCGACGTGAGTCACTATGTGCGCACCGAATCGGCGCTGGATAAAGAAGCCCGTGCTCGCGGTAACTCAGTCTACTTCCCGTCTCAGGTGATCCCCATGTTGCCGGAGAAGCTGTCTAACGGCCTCTGCTCCCTCAACCCGGGGGTCGATCGCCTCTGTATGGTGGCTGAGATGACCATTTCGGCGGCGGGTAAGCTGTCGGGATACAAGTTCTATCCGGCGGTGATGCACTCTCATGCCCGTCTCACCTATACTCAGGTGGCGGATATGCTCGAAGGTGGCGAGGTGAGCGATGAGCTCAAGCCGCTCTTCCCGCATCTAGAGACCCTGCAGTCTCTGTACCTGACTCTGGATGAGACCCGTGCCCAGCGTGGTGCCATAGCATTCGAGACCACGGAAACCCAGTTTATCTTCAATGCCGAGCGTAAGATCGAGCGCATCGAGCCGCGTACCCGTAACCAGGCCCATAAGATCATCGAAGAGTGCATGATCCTGGCTAACGTCGCGGCGGCAAAGTTTGTGAAGAAGCATAAGGGCGAGGTGCTCTACCGGGTGCATGAGGCGCCGTCGGAGCAGAAGCTGACCAACTTCAAAGACTTCCTCAAGGAGCGTGGCCTTGCCATGGGCGGTGGCCTGGAGCCGGAGCCTGCCGATTATCAGGCCCTGATGGAGCAGGTGATCGACCGCCCCGATGCCGAGCTGATTCAGGTGATGTTGCTGCGCTCCATGCGTCAGGCAACCTATAACCCGGACAACGAGGGCCACTTCGGCCTGGCGCTGGAGGAGTATTCCCACTTTACCTCGCCGATTCGTCGCTATCCGGACCTGATCCTGCACAGGGTGATCCGTTACCTGCTGGCCAAGGAGCGTGGCGAGGCCAGTGACAAGTGGACGCCTGATGGTGGCTATCACTATCAGATCGAAGAGCTGGATCTGCTGGGCGAAGAGTGTTCCAACACAGAGCGGCGCGCCGACGAGGCGACCCGCGACGTCAGCGACTGGCTCAAGTGTGAGTTTATGCGTGACCATGTGGGTGACACCTTCGAGGCTGTGGTGGCCTCTGTGACCCACTTCGGCATGTTCGTCCGCCTGAGCGACCTCTTCATCGACGGCCTGGTGCATATCTCCACCCTGGGCGGTGACTATTATCACTATGATAATATGCGTCAGCGCCTGGTGGGCGAGGCCTCGGGTCAGGTGTATCAGATAGGCGATGCCGTTACCGTCAAGGTGGCCGCGGTTAACCTGGACGATCGCCAGATCGATCTCATGATGGTGGGCGACGATGGTAAGACGTCACGTCCGCGCCGCGCCAAGAAGCCGCTGACCGCCCGCGAGCGGGTCAACCTGGAAGGGGCCAAGATGTCCCGCAAGGGTAAAGAGGATGATAAGCCCAGCGGTAAGCGCCGCTCTGCCCGACGCAGCGACGGCAAATCTGGAGCAGGCAAGCCCGCAGCCGGCAAGTCAGGCGCGAGTAAGTCGAAGGCAGGGGCCAAGAAGTCATCTGCCAAGCCGGGTGCCAAGAAACGTAAGAGCGTGAAGAAACGCAGCAGTAAGAAATAAGAGACTCAAACCAGATGAAGAAACAAGATTTCACCTTCGGCATCCATGCCGTCGAGGCCTTGCTAAAGAACAGCCCTGAGCGGGTGATCGAGATGTGGGTATTGCAGGGGCGCGACGATCAACGTCTGATGCCGCTGCTGGCCATGGCCGCCGAGTATGGCGTCTCGGTACAGCAGGCGTCACGCAAGGCGTTGGACGACAAGGCCGGCAGCAGTCAGCACCAGGGGGTGCTGGTACGCGCCAAGCCTGCCAAGCAGCTCAATGACAATGATCTGCTGGCACTGCTGGATAAGACAGACACGCCGTTTCTGCTGATCCTCGATGGCGTCACCGATCCCCACAACCTGGGCGCCTGTCTGCGTAACGCCGACGCCGCCGGGGTGCACGGGGTGATCGTGCCGCGCGACAATTCGGTCGGCCTCACGCCTACCGTTAGCAAGGTTGCCTGTGGCGCCGCCGAAGTGGTGCCCCTGTTCCAGGTGACTAACTTGGCGCGCACCATGAAGAGCCTGCAAGAGAAGGGCGTTTGGATCGTCGGCGCCGCCGGTGAAGCCGAGCACGACCTCTATAAGGCAGACCTTAAAGGCCCTATTGCCATCGCCATGGGCGCCGAAGACAAAGGCTTACGTCGCCTGACCCGCGAGAGCTGTGATTCGCTGGCCTCTATCCCGATGGCGGGCAGTGTATCTAGCCTCAACGTCTCAGTAGCCACAGGGATCTGTTTGTTCGAGGCGGTTCGCCAACGCTTGGGGTGATCGGAAATTCGATCTTTGAATTTTTGATTTAGCCTATTGGGTTTCCATAGGTGGTAGGAATGCCGATGAGGTTTAGGCTTCATCGGCATTTTTGTATCTGTCGTTTGACGACGTGGTCGTTTAGTGAGGGGATTGTAGCGTTAACCTTCATTGTTATCTAACGCCTGCCCGGCGGGGGATATTTGCTTGGGGTGGGTTGTGCAGCGTTAACCATCGCTGTTGTTAATAGCCTGCGGCTCGCTTATGTGCAGATACATCTGCTACACGCCGTGAATCCATCCATGGAGGCTCGACGATGGCATCCCTGCCATCGACGTCCGCAGATGCATCTACACCCAGTACTTTCATCTCTTCGATTGAACGGTATCGGAATTTTCTATGTGTCCGGTTAAAGTGCATTTGTTCTTGCTTGGATCGTGCAGCGTTAACCACCGCTGTTATCAATCGCCTGCCCGGCGGGGATGTGCAAGCACTCTTTTGGCATGGTGAGTGAAGCGAAGCTTGGCGCTCACGAACGAGAGGCATGGATGCCGAACTGGCTGTTAAACAGGGATGTTGTTTGGATATGTCCCTATATGCTTCACGGCGGTACTGACCTACATGGATGTTGGGAATGCCAAAAAATGTAGGGAACATTTTGGGCCATACCGCCGAGAGCCAAAACGTGCTTACACCCGTATCTAAACGTTTCTTCGATTGAGCAATATTGGATTTATTCAGATCAAGATTTTATTCATTTGTTTTAAAGCGTAAGGACATGAAAAAGAGACCTTTAGCACAGCTAAATTCTAATCAGTATTTAAATACTTACGTAGGATTTGTAATATAGGTATCTATGGATGATAAGGTTTTTAGGCTGAAACAGTGGGCAAAGGAATGAACATAGTTGAAATACTAAATTTAGGGTTTGGCGGTCTAGCCTTTTTGTTAGCTTTTATGGCTTATCGACTCCTGTTAAATAAACAAGTAAGAGAAGAGAGTAAGGAGTATTTTAAGGCTATCTATTTTTATATGGCCTTTTCATTGGCGTTAGGAGTACTAGCTTTTACAGCACCACACATTCCCAAGCTTTTGGAACATGAGCCTAATCCCCTGATGGAAGCTATGATTATTTCTGCACAAAACCGTTCTCCCCTATCCACTGATTTTGTTGAGTCGCAAGTTGAAAAGATGACCAAGGCTCACAATGAAAGATTAAAGTCTTTGTATGAGCAAAGGTCCATTGAACATCGAAAGCTGAGCACTGCGAGTACTTCGGATGCCGAAGTTAGAGAAATCGAGAAGTCTATTCGGAAAACAGAACAACAAATTAGGCAAGAGAACATGGACTTGTCTCATAAAATTAGAGATTTAAAGAGTTTGCTATAGGTGGGAGCCAATTCTTTCTATGCCATTCAATCACGTTTGCATTGTAGCAATTGATGATTCATTCATTTGTTAGTTAAGTTTGAGCAACGCACCTTCTTTGATATCTATCGCCTGCCCGGCGGGGGATGTGCAAGCACTCTTTTGGCACGGTGAGTGAAGCGCAGCTTTGTGTTCACGAACGAGAGGCATGGATGCCGAACTGGCTGTTAAACAGGGATGTTGTTTGGATATATCCCTATATGCTTCACGGCGGTACTGACCTACATGGATGTAGGGAATGCCAAAAAATGTAGGGAACATTTTTGGCCATGCCGCCGAGAGCCAAAAGCGTGCTTACACCCGTATCTAAACGTCTCTTCGATTTGGCCTTCATTTGGCATAGGGAGGTGATATTGATTAATTTTGAGGAATGCTTTAACTGTATATAGGCTAAAAAGTGATGGAATGTCTCTTCATCGGTAAGTTACATCGGTATTTGGAGCGTAAATTAATTATCGGCATGGATTTATCCGTTAGACAGGATAAAAAGCCACTAGCTGTAGAAAGGAGATCATAATGCAGTATAAAAACACTCAGCCTGGTATCGCGATGCTTTCAATTATGGCAATTGTAACATTAGTGCTGATCTTTGCTTCGATAACGAAGCCTACTGAACCTATTGGATTTGCATATTTAATTGTAGGTGTGCTTTCAATTCTTTTTTCATCATTAACGATCAAAGTTGAAGATGGAGAAGTAAAGTGGTTTTTTGGTCCAAAGTTTTGGAGTAAATCGATAAAAACATCTGAAATCGAGTCGATCAAAAAGATAAGAACGAAATGGTACTATGGACTTGGAATTCGATTAATTTCAACTGGATGGTTATATAACGTCTCTGGCCTAACTGCTGTTGAGTTAACATTAAAAGATGGTACAGCAGTGTGTTTGGGTACAAACGATCCCGAAAATTTAATAAAGGCGATTGAGCAAAGCAGGTTATAAGCCTAGTCAGCGGGAGGTTATCCCAACCATGCTGCTATTGTTCAAAGCACCCTTTTAAATATCTACACCGGCTTGATGTATAAGCAATTGAAGCAGTGCTTCATCTACCAGAGCAGCATTGAATCCTTGTGCTCATCAAGGTTCGCAAATCTTTATTTGAAGGTATAGAGCAGATTAAAGGTAGTGACGGTATCCGTCTGCTTCGACCCCTCGGGTACCACTTCTGTGTACTTGACGTTCATGCCGATCTTAAACGCCCAGTCCTGGAACAGGGTGTTCTTGTAACTCATGTCCAGGGTGACCGTGCTGTTGGACTCGCCGGTTTCGGCGGTGAGGTCGGCGTTGAAGCTGGTGTATTCGTGGATCTTCTGTTCGAACTTGGCGGCGGTACGCAGAATCGCCTCGCGATCGGCCTCGGGGTCGGGCACCGACTCGCTCACCTGGGGCAGGTTGTAACGATAACCAGGACCGATTTCGAGACTCAGCTTAGTGCTGCTGTCGCTGATGGCGTCGAAACCATAACCGGTCGATACGATTGAGATGCGGGTATAACTACCGAATCTGTCTTCGGTGAAGTCGCCGCGGGCGAAGATATAACCCGAGTAGATCTTGTAGCTTGACTGGAGCTGGACGTCGTACTTCTCCGAGGTGGTCTTTTCCGAGTCGGAGGCGAAGTAGGCCTTGAATACCCCTTCCTGACGAAAGTTGTCTGTGTCGTAGACCAGTTTGGTACGGCCATTGAAGCTGCTGGACTCTGTGTTACCCGTGTTGATCTGCAGGCCGGCTTCTATCTCGGCAGAGAAGTCGCTAGGGGGTTCCTGATAGTCCGGAGGCACCAAGGCCCAGGCGCTGTGGCTGAGGCCGAGTGTGATAAATAAACTTGTTGCTCTTAACATTATTTTTATTTTTTGCACGCGTCTGGAACACAAAAATGACAGCGGACTATCATACCGTTTCACCGGGCGATGGGCAAAGTGATTAAGGAAAGATATTGCTTGAGTTTTGAGGTGTGACCATGTACTATTCCGCGGCTTAATTCAGTCACTTTATTTAGTTCCTTGCCTCCATTTGGTCTGACTGAGCCAACAACGAGGCTAGATAACCGTAAGGAGCAAAAAATGCGTCATTATGAAATCGTATTTTTAGTTCACCCTGATCAGAGTGAACAAGTGCCAGGTATGATCGAACGTTACACGGGTATCCTTACCCAAGCTGGCGGTCAAATCCACCGTTTAGAAGACTGGGGCCGTCGTCAACTGGCTTACCCAATCATCGAACTGCATAAGGCTCACTATGTTCTGATGAACGTAGAAGCGACTGCAGAATCGGTTGAAGAGCTAGAAACAGCTTTCCGTTTCAACGACGCTGTTCTTCGTAGCATGGTTATGCGTACCAAGGGTGCCATCACCGAAGCTTCTCCAATGGCTAAAGCGAAAGACGAGCGCGAAGCGCGTCGTTCTAGCGAAGAGCGTTCAGCTCCAGCTGCCGAAGCTGAAGCATCTGAAGAAGCCGCTGAAAACGCAGCAGAGTAAGTTTATTTGTGGCCACCAATCACTTGGTGTTATCTGGAACCATCACTCGGTCCAGAAGCTTTAGTAGCCCGGCAGGCATCCCACATTGTGTGATCATGCTGGAACACAAATCGCAGGTTTATGAAGCAGAGATGCTGAGAAACGTATACTGCCAGATGCAAGTGATATTCAGTGGCGAACGCTTTAACAGCATCACAGACAAACTGAAAACCGGTGTGGATATCGAGGTCAAAGGTTTCATCGCCCTCCAGAGAGGACGCAATGGTCAAAACCGCCTGGTATTACACGCTGAAAATGTCGAATTGAAAACTTAGGAGACTGTCAAAATGGCACGTTATTTCCGTCGTCGCAAGTTCTGCCGTTTCACTGCAGAAGGCGTTACTGAGATCGATTACAAAGATATCGCTACTCTAAAGAACTACATCACTGAAAGTGGTAAAATTGTTCCTAGCCGTATCACTGGTACAAACGCTAAATACCAACGTCAACTGGCTCGCGCTATCAAGCGTGCTCGTTATCTTTCTCTACTGCCTTACACTGATCTACATCAGTAATAGCGCATCAATTTAGAGGAATTAATAATGAACGTTATTCTACTTGATAAAATCGCTAACCTGGGCAACCTGGGTGACCAAGTGTCAGTTAAAGCTGGTTATGCTCGTAACTTCCTTTTACCTCAAGGTAAAGCGGTAGTTGCTAACGCTGCTAACACTGAAGTATTCGAAGCACGTCGTGCTGAACTAGAAGCTAAGCTAGCTGCTGAACTAGCAACTGCTACTGAGCGCGCTGAGAAGCTAGCTGCTCTTGAAGCTGTTGTTATCGCTTCTAAAGCGGGCGACGAAGGCAAGCTGTTCGGTTCAATCGGTAACCGTGACATCGCTGATGCAGTAACTGCTGCTGGCGTTGAACTGGCTAAGAGCGAAGTTCGTCTGCCACTAGGTGCTATCCGCACTACTGGTGAATTCGAAATCGACGTTCAGCTTCACGCTGAAGTTAAGGCTGTTGTTAAGCTTTCTGTTGTTGCAGAAGACTAATACACAGTTTTAAACGATTAAAAGAAACACCGCGCTAATCTGATTAGTGCGGTGTTTTTTTATGCCCGAAATAGACGAAGAAACGGCGTATTTTTAATGCTATTTTGCCTAGCACGATTCGCCGGGTTCTATCTGTGTCGCCAGTAAGGTGAGCCGATAGTGAGTGCTGCCCGCTACTAGGCTATGTCTCTGACGAGTTAGCGACAAGTAAAAAATACCCGGCAATGCCGGGTATTTGTCTATGGTGTAAACGGACTGCCGTAAGACTAGTTTCTGACTAGTTTCTGACTAAGTCCAGCTCGCCGATCAGGTTGTCGGCGTGATCCACCTCATCCATCATCCACAGAATGTAGCGGAAATCCACGTGCACGGCGCGGGTGATGGTTGGGTTGAAGAACCAGTCTTTGGTGATCGCCTCATAGGTAGAGTCGAAGTTCAGGCCAACCAGTTCGCCCTTGCCGTTAAACACAGGCGAGCCAGAGTTGCCGCCTGTGGTATCGACGCTGGAGAGGAAGTTCACCGGCACTGAGCCAAAGCTTTCAGGCTTGTCCAGGCAAGAGAACAGGCGGCATAACCAAGAGGCTGGGTCTTGATAAACAGACTCCACCTTGTGGCTGCCATAGCGCTTGGCCTTGATGGCATCCAGTACCTTCTTGGGCGCATCAAACGGCTCGACGCCAGTGTGCTTGGCGACTATGCCCTCCAGGCGGGTGAAGGGCTGCTTGTAGAGGGCGTCTTTCGACTGATAACCGTCTACCATGCCGTAGGTGATACGCAGGGTGCCGTTGGCATCTGGGTACACGGGCCAGTTGTTGGCCTTGTAGTAGGCGATAACGGCTTCCATGTAACCAGGACGCGCCTTAGATAGCTTACCCGCCAGGGTCTTCTGGGCTTTTTCCTGGGCCAGGTTGGTGTCGTACAGGGCAACGGCGATGCGGATGAAAGGATCGGCGCTGGTCTCAAACGCCTTCACATCGGCGTCCATCCAGGCCAGACGCTCTGCCTGATTGGTCAGGCCGGTCAGCGAGTAGAGGCCGTCGAGCTTGTCGCTCAGGCTTACCTCAGGGTCGTCTGATTTGAGCATGGCGTCGAGCTCAGGTACGCGGTTGTCCTGGGCCAGGTAGGCGTTCAGATCTTGCATCCACAGCGTCTTGTCGACGCTGATGGCGAAGCTCGAATCGATACGCTTGAGGCGCGCCTTAAACATCTTCATGTCGCGCTCTTGATAGCCTTCCTCACGCTCGGCGTCCGGCTTGGTCTTCTCCTTGGCCAGACGATAGAGGCGATTGGCGGTGGCCAACAGATCGCTGGACTGAGCGTTTTCGAAGAAGTAGCGGGTCTGCAGCGCCTGGCGCTGCTCAACCAGCAGGGTCTCAAGCTGGTCAAACTTGGCCTGATAGCTCTGGTACTGGCTGTCTGTGGTTAGCCACTGACGGAAATCGTCTTCGCGGGCCTGCTTGATACCGGCGATGTCGGTGGCCTTAAAGCCATCGAGCAGGCCGTTGTACTTCTTCATGCGGTTGGCCATCGAGGCCAGGGTACCGGCATATTTGATCTTAACCCCGGCGTCCTGGGCGCCCATGGCTTCTATGGTGTCGATACGCTGCTGGTAGCGTGTAGCCAGTGTTGGGTAGAGCCAGTCGCTGGCAAATTTTAGCTCGCTGGTGAGGCGGTAGCGGCTGGTCGAGCCTGGGTAACCGGCTACGAATACGCCGTCGCCCGCCTTGACGCCATCGGCGTTGATCTTCAGGTAGCTCTTAGGCTTGAAGGGAACGTTGTCTGGCGAGTAGGCGGCCGGCTTACCGTCTTTGCCTACATAGGCACGCAGAAAGGTGAAGTCGCCCGAGTGGCGTGGGTATTCATAGTTGTCTATGTCACCGCCGAAGGAGCCGACGCTCTTAGGTGGCGCGTATACCAGACGCACGTCGCGAATGATGAGCTGCTTGATCAGGTAGTATTCTAGGCCGTTGTGGAAGCTGCGCACCGAGCAGCGGTAGTTGTCGTCTGCCTCACATTCTTTTATCAGGGCCTTGCGGTTAGCCTGGATCTCTTCGTAGCGTTTCAGCGGGTCGTCGCTGAGATCTTTGGTGACCTGGTCGCTGACATTGGTGACGGCTTCGGTGATATAGAGACGTTCGTTAGGGCCGGCAGAAGGTTCGTCCGCTTGTTTGCGCGCCAGGAAGCCATCGGCGATGTAGTTGTGCTCTTTCTTGCTGTTGTATTGAATCGCGCGGTAGGCGCAGTGATGATTCGTCACAACTAACCCTTGGGGGGACACGAAACTGGCGGTACAATACCCCAGTCCGACAACTGCATTCATCGGATATTGGGTCAGATCGGCGAGTTGTTTTGCTGGAATTTGGATACCGCGTTCGCTCAGCTTGTCGGCGATCGATGGCATTTGATACGGTTGCCATTGCCCTTCATCGGCAATGACAACGCCAGATGACAGCATTAAGGCTGCAACCAATGCTTTGCGCATGTTTATTCCTTAATTATTATGTGTAAGTTTGTAGGACGAACAGGTCAGAGGCCTGTTTCTGCTTGACCCGGGTTTTATATCATATTTTGCCTAATCGTTGGAAATTTGGAGAGTTAATGTCACAGCAAGGTGGATTTCAGGCTAAGAAAAAGCCTAGAGATATACAGATCGACGCATTGAAGATGCCGCCCCACTCGATTGAGGCCGAGCAGTCTGTGCTCGGTGGCTTGATGTTGGATTCAGATGCCTGGGATAAGGTGGCCGAGGCCGTGGTGAAGGATGACTTCTATTCCCGCTCCCACAAGATGATCTTTACCGCCATGGAGTCACTGGTGGCCGCGGGTCAGCCTATCGATCTGATCACCGTCTCCGAACAGCTGGAGCTTGAAGATCACTTAGAAGATGCCGGTGGCTTCGCCTATCTGGGCGAGATCGCCAAGAACACCCCGAGCGCGGGCAACATTCTCTCCTATGCCGCCATCGTGCGTGAGCGCGCCGTGGTGCGCGAGATGATCAAGGTGGCTAACGAGATCGCCGACGCCGGTTTTAACCCCGAGGGGCGCAATTCCGGTGAGCTGCTGGATCTGGCCGAGAGCAAGGTATTTAAGATTGCCGAGCAGCGCGCCAACGCCAACGAGGGCCCAGAGGGGATCAAGACCATCCTCGAGAAGACGGTGGATAAGATCGAGGAGCTGTACAACAACCCGCACAACGGTGTGACCGGGGTGTCCAGTGGCTTCAACGATCTCGACCGCATGACGGCGGGTTTCCAGTCGGGCGACCTTATCATCGTCGCTGCGCGTCCCTCTATGGGTAAGACCACCTTCGCCATGAACCTGTGTGAACAGGCGGCGCTGCATGAAGACAAGCCAGTGCTTATCTTCAGTCTCGAGATGCCCTCGGAGCAGATCATGATGCGTATGCTGGCCTCACTGGGCCGGGTGGATCAGACCAAGATACGTACGGGTCAGCTCGACGATGACGATTGGGCTCGCGTCTCCTCGACCATGGGGATCATGCTCGAACAGGGCAAGATGTATATCGACGATGGCTCGGGCCTGACACCGACCGAGGTGCGCAGCCGCGCCAGACGTATCGCCCGCGAATACGGTGGCCTGTCGATGATCATGATCGATTACCTTCAGCTGATGCAGGTGCCTGCCTTGGCCGACAACCGTACGCTGGAGATCGCCGAGATCTCGCGCTCACTCAAGGCGCTGGCGAAGGAACTGGAGATCCCGGTTATCGCACTGTCGCAGCTTAACCGCTCATTGGAGCAACGCGCCGACAAGCGCCCGGTGAACTCGGACTTGCGTGAATCTGGCTCTATTGAGCAGGATGCGGATCTGATCATGTTTATTTATCGTGATGAGGTGTATAACGACGACTCCGAAGATAAGGGTACCGCGGAGATCATCATAGGTAAGCAGCGTAACGGCCCCATCGGGCGTGTGCGTCTGACCTTCCAGGGCCAGTTCTCCCGTTTCGATAACTACGCCGGTCCGCAGTTCGAAGAAGATTAAGCCGGCTAATACCGATCACAGTAGGTAGCAGTTTTTTATTCCGATTGGTATAAGCTCGTAGGGTGAGATTAAACTTGGTTTAATTAGCCCTATGGCTCGCTATTTTGCGTTACCCTCATCGAGTCTCGACGCCATTAACATTAAGGTTATTGTTTGAAACCCTTTCCCCGTGCAGAGATCAGCGGCGATGCGCTGAAGTCGAATTTACAGCGATTACGCCAGCTGGCGCCCCAGAGTAAAGTGATGGCCGTGGTCAAGGCCAACGGCTATGGCCATGGCCTGCTGAATGTGGCCCATTGTTTGGCCACCGCCGACGGTTTCGGCCTGGCGCGTCTGGAAGAGGCGCTGGAACTGAGAGCCGGTGGCGTCTCTTCCAAGCTGCTATTACTCGAAGGCTTCTTCCGTCAGAGCGATCTGCCCACCCTGGTGGCGCACGACATCGATACCGTGGTGCACCATGAGTCGCAGGTTGAGATGCTCGAGACGGCAAGCCTTGCCAAGCCGGTGACGGTGTGGATGAAGGTAGACACAGGCATGCACCGTCTGGGGTTCACCTTAGATCAGTTTGAGGCCATCTATCAGCGTCTGCAGGCTTGCCCACAGGTGGCTAAACCGATCCATCTGATGACCCATTTTGCCTGCGCCGACGAGCCGGAGAATCCCGCTACCGCAGAGCAGGCGAGGCGCTTCGAGCAGATGACCGCCAAGCTACCGGGCGATCGCACCCTGGCTAATTCGGCCGCCACCCTCTACTGGCCCGCGACCCAGGCCGACTGGATCCGTCCGGGGATCGCCCTGTACGGCGTGTCGCCGGTTGTTGGCGATCTTGGCCGCAATCATGGCCTGGAGCCTGCCATGGAGCTGGTTTCCCAGCTGATCGCCGTGCGCGACCATAAGGCGGGCGATCCCGTGGGTTACGGCAGCTATTGGCAGGCCAAGCAAGACACTCAGCTGGGTGTGGTGGCTATCGGCTACGGTGATGGCTATCCCCGCAATGCGCCAGAGGGCACGCCGGTCTGGGTCAATGGCCGCCTGGTGCCTGTGGTGGGCCGGGTCTCCATGGACATGCTGACCGTGGATCTGGGCATAGACGCCACAGACAAGGTGGGTGATACCGCCGTGCTCTGGGGCAAGGCGCTGCCGGTCGAAGAGGTGGCCGAGCATATAGGCACCATCGCCTATGAGCTGGTGACTAAGCTGACCCCGCGCGTCGCCGTCTGTCTCGAGTAATCGATGCCAGATCTGTTCCCCCCTAAAGCATCGCTCACGCGGCTAGCTTCTCAGGCTAGCCGTTTGTTTTTTGCCGCAACGCTCGCCCTACCGGCTGGTCTGGCGCTGGCCAGTGACGATCTGGCGCCTCAGGTACAGATCAATAGCGGTGATGGAGCGCGCGCCGAGTTTGTCGCCGTGCCCTTTATCTTCGCCACCGAGACCCTGAGCACCTCTATGGGCGCCGCCGGTGTGGTGAAACACGCCGGGCAGCGTCAGGCCTCCTTGTTTGCCTTGGGACTAGGCTCGGCCAACGATTCCTGGGTGAGCTATCTTGGGGCCTATGACTATCAGATCCTAGGCGTCGATAGCTGGCTGTTTTCCGGCGAGTATTACCGCGCCCGCTATACCGAAGGGATCTTCTATGTGCCCGGGCAGGCGCCTGCGAGTATGACTGGCCAGCCTACGCGGGTGGTGACCCAGGGGGATGAGTCCTTTGCCCGGCTGCATCTTAAATACGTGCTGCCCTGGGGGCGGGGTGCCAAGGGGGCGGTCGCCAGTCTCAAAGGGGCGCCATCGGCGAGCCTTGAATGGAACCCAATCACCTCAGGGGTGAGCAGTATCGAGCTGACTCCTTTCTATACCCAGCAAACCCTCATCGGATTCGAGTCGCTGCCACAGTCGGCACGCGGGCTCGAGCTGGAGCTGGCCTGGGACAATCGCGATAACCGCGAAAACAGTCAGCAGGGCGGGCGCACCAGCCTTACCCTTACCCGAGACTGGGGTAGCAGTCAGCGTCAGAGCTGGACCACCTGGGAGTTTGAGCAGAGCCTCTATCTGTCCCAGGGGCAGAGCGATTGGTTCGACAGTCGGGTGCTGGCATTCGATGTTTATCTGGCCGATACCCCCACCTGGAATAGCTATGATGAGGCCAGCCAAGCCTATCAGCGCCCGCCGAGCTTTGCCGGGGTGAGCCTGGGGGGCTTCAAGCGTCTTCGCGGCTACAGCGGCAATCAATTTACCGGCCGCAGTGCCGTGTTGTACGCCGCCGAATATCGTCTGACCCCCAAGTGGAATCCATTGCAGACACTACCCGTATTTCGCTGGTTTGACATTCCCTGGTGGCAGTGGACGGCATTTGCCGAGGCGGGCAAGGTCAGCGGCGAGTTCAGTCTAGATAGCCTTCACAGCCAGATGAAGACCACTGTGGGCGGGGGGATTCGCTTTGAGGTGGAGGGTGTGGTGGTGCGCACGGACTGTGCCGTGGGCGAGGAGGAAGGCCAGTTCTGGATCATGGTGAACCAGCCTTTCTGATGAGTTAGGTATCGGTTAGCTCTCGAAACAGATCTCGATATAGGCGGTGCCGTAGATGCTGCTGAAGGGCATGATGATCTTCTGTCCGTCTGACTTGTGGGCTATGGTGTGATTCTTACCCGACACCACGATAGGGGTGGCCATGTCGAATTCGTAGCCCTTGTCACTGAGGAGATTCTTGGCGCCACCGGTTACCATGTTGGTGAGTTCGCCCACCAAGTCTGTCACCTCTTCATCTATACTCTCGGGCTTCTCGCCCAACATCTTGTTCATGATCTCTAAGATCAGCGACTCTTCGAAGGTGATCGATAAAGATCCCTTGGTCTGGGGGCCGACCATGCCGATGAGACCCGACACATCGCCCTTGGCCAGATTATCTTTTTTCAGGTTGGGTTTGCCGGGTTTAAGCTCCATGTTGGCCATGGTCTTGAGCACATTGAGTAGGGAGTCGAGAAAAGGATTGATAAAGTCAACATTCATCGCAGGTGCAGCCCCTTCTGGTAATAACAGATCGCAGCAAATAGGTCTTTAAGCTTAGGTGATAATTGGGCTTAAAGCCTGCTTGCTCAGAAACACCATAACATAAAGCCTAAGGGGTGCGACAAATCTTTTACGGCTAACTCCCTAATGGTAAAGATATTTGTGAGCTATTGTTTGTTTTACCCATCCGCTGAGCGCAAGGATTGTGGCTAAGGCTTGCCCCGCTAACCATTTTCGCGCTAGCCTCGGCATCAACAACCCCCTCTAAGCCAGGAGCCAATATGTCTTCGCTTCCCACAAGCTATACCCATGTGCAATTTAACGCCCCGGGCGCGCCAGAGGTGCTCACCCTAGGCCAGAGCCCCTTGCCCGCCATCGCGCCAGATCAGCTGCTGATCAAGGTGGCGTATGCCGGGGTGAATGGCCCGGACGTCGCCCAGCGTCGTGGTCTCTATCCCCCGCCAGCTGGCGCCAGCGAGATCCTGGGGCTGGAGGTGTCAGGCACTGTGGTCGCCTTGGGTGAGCAGGTGACAGGCTGGCAGCTGGGAGATAAGGTCTGCGCCCTGGTGCCCGGTGGCGGTTATGGCGAATATGTGGTGACCTGGGGCGTACACTGTTTGCCTATTCCACAAGGGCTCAGCATGGCTCAGGCGGCGGCCCTGCCCGAGACCTTCTTCACCGTTTGGGGCCATATGTTTATGCGCGGCGGCCTCAAGGCGGGGGAGACGGTATTGATCCATGGTGGCTCGGGGGGAATAGGCTCGGCGGCGGTCACCTTAGCGAAACAATTCGCTGTTAAGGTGCTGGTCACCTGCGGCAATCAGGAGAAGATAGATTACTGTCTCGGTTTAGGGGCCGATCACGGCTTTAACTATTATGACGAGGATCTATTGGCTCAGATAAAGGCGGTGGTGCCTCAAGGGGTGGATCTGGTGCTGGATATGGCCTCTGGCGATCTTATCGATCTCAACCTCAAGGCACTGGCGCTAGAGGGGCGACTGGTGACCATAGCGCTACAGCGAGGCAGGCGCGCCGAGGTGGATGTGGCGCTGCTGATGGCTAAGCGTATCTGGTGGACGGGGGCAACATTGAGGCCGCAATCGGTTGAGGCCAAGCAGGCGATTGCCGATGGCCTGCGTGAGCAGGTGTGGCCAAGATTTGCGAGCCCTGAGGGGAGTCAGTTGCTGCCCCATCTTTTTGCCGAGTTTGCCCTGGGTGATGCGGCCAGGGCTCACGCCTTGATGGAGTCGGGTCAGCACAGGGGAAAGCTGGTGCTCAAGGTGGCCGGTAACTCGCCTAAAGCATAGGGCTAAGTATGGCGCCAGCTACTGCTCTAAAGGGGTAGAGGGCTTTTTTAACTTTGGTATAAAGTCGGTTAGAAAAAACTTGAATAACTGATTTGATCGGCTAAATTCGTTACTAGTAACTACCGAGTGAGCATTTTGATAGCAATTGAATAAAATAGATCTATTTGGCTATTGATTTCTGGCGGTATTTATTAAAAATGTGTGGGCTATTGTCCAGAGGCGTTTCTGACGATGGCAGCGACTAAGCTAACTGTTGTCAGCTTTATAATTTTATATTGGTATGTGTTGATTTAAGGGTATTAGCATATATGTATGACACGTCTAAAGAACCTGTTTGGTATGGTGAACTTCGTACGGCTCGAGGCAATACTATCCTCATTCACGACAAAGATTTTCCCGAAGCCAGTGCGGGACGAGTTTATCTCTATAACACGGTAAGAGATGCCGTGATTGAATATGCCGAGGACATCGTTAAGGTGAACTTGCATGACCTTACGGAAGAGGAACTTAAGGCTGCCAAAGCCGAATATGACGCGAACTGGTTAGCTACCCGATCCGCCTTCATGCAACAGCACGCAGGCTGGGTTGAAGCGATTCATGCTAAACCTGCCCCGGCCCCTAAGAAGGTGAAGGTGGAAGCCGAAGAAGTCGCCAGCGACGATGATGACGACGATGTCGAACTCGAAGTCGATAGCCTGGACGACGGTTATGATGATTGGTCTGACGATGACGATCGCAACTAGAAACCCAGTTTAGTTAGCCGCCATCTTTAGGTATGAGGTTCCGGTTTATCTGGAACCCCTACCTAAACCCTTTTCCTACTCTATCTCTCTTCCCCGTTAAACCTATTATTTAAGCAGATCGAACTGATAGCGACTCATGTGGTGATACACCTCGCCCGGCATGAGCCATGGCGTGCCCGGTAAGTCTGGCTGATTGGGGGCGTCGGGAAGCTGCTGCGGCTCGATACAGACCGCCTGATAAGATTCCAGTGCCTGCCCCTGTTTGCCTATGGTGCCTTCGAGGAAGTTGCTGCCGTAAACCTGTACCCCAGGTTGGTTGGTGTACAGAGTCAGACGGCGTCCCGAATTCGGCGCGCTGATGGCGCCGAAGCGGCTCAGGGCCTTACCGTCATGGCTCGGCATCAGATAGCAGTGATCTATGCCTTGCGTCGGACTATTTGCCAGTGCCGCCTTGAGGCTGTCGAGTGACTTGCCTTGTCTAAGGCCCAGCGGCGTATCGGCCACCTGACTCACCTGGGTCGGGATCCCCTGCTCATCTGTGCTCAGGTAGTCTTGGCAGTCGCTCTGAATCAGGTGGCCCAGGCTGCTGGCCTCGCTGGCCCCGTCGAGATTGAAATAGCTGTGCTGGGTCAGGCTGATAGGGCAGGGGGCATCTGTGCTGGCGAGGATCTCTACATAGAGGTTATTGCCCACCAGGCGGTAATCGAGTTGGATATTGGCGTTGCCGGGAAAGCCCATGTCGCCATCCGGGCTAAACAGGCTGAGGCGTACGCCATCGTTGAGTTGGCCAATATGCCACTGCTTACGGTTGAAGCCCTCGCGGCCACCGTGCAGGCAGTTGGCCTGATGATTATTGTCTAAGGTGAATTGCTGACCGTCCCGGTTCAGGCATGCACCGGCGATGCGATTGGCGTAGCGCCCGGCGATGGCGCCAAGGTGGGCTTGCTGGGTGAGGTAGTCCTGGGCGCTGTCGCAGCCCAGCACAACGTTACCTCGCTCGCCCTTGTTGTCCGGTACCCAGAGGGAGCGGATGATGCCACCCAGGCTGAGGACCTCCATGGCCAGTATGCCGTTGTCTATGATGATGCGTTCTATCTGGCCACCACGGGGATCGTCCCAGGCATCGAGCGGGCGAAAACGTACCATGATAATCTTTTCCTTAAGCGGTTAATTTACATCGTATTAAATCGGTTGTTGCCTATTGTATAACCTTGCTCTCGGTCGAAGGCATGAATACGTATTCTAAACAGCATTTTACAGGCCCGTGGACGAGTCACGCTCTACTCGCTAGGCTCTATTAGTAGAGCTCTTCATCCAGCCTGGAGGCGCCCTGGCTTGCCGAGCAGAGGTAGACGCTGGCTTCCAGGCCTGTGGCGGTATGATATTGGCGTTCGACCGCCTCGACCACGGCGTCGGTGAGGTCGTGATCCACGAGCGCCACCACACAGCCGCCGAAGCCGCCCCCCGTCATGCGTACGCCGCCGCGATCGCCCACCACGGCGTCGATGATCTCGACCAGCTTATCTATCTCGGGCACGGTTATCTCAAAGTCATCGCGCATCGACTGATGTGACTGAGCCATGAGTTCGCTCAGCCTGGCGATGTTGCCTGCCTCCAGGGCATGGGCGGCGTTCTGAGTGCGGCGATTCTCGCTAAGCACGTGGCGCGCCCTGCGGTAACAGACTTCCGGCAGCTCCTCTTTGGTATTCTCCAGGGTGCGCAGGTCCAGGTGACGCAGGCTCTCGACGCCGAAATGTTCGGCGACCTGCTCGCACTGCTCGCGGCGCAGGTTATATTCGTTGTCTACCAAGCCGCGGGGCACGTTGGAGTTGACTATGATCAGGCTCAGGCTTTCGGGTATTGGCACGGGTTCGCTGTCGAGATCTTCACAATCGATCAGCAGGGCATGTTCCTCCTCGCCCATGGCACTGATCATCTGATCCATGATGCCGCAGGCACAGCCGACATACTGGTTTTCACCTCGCTGGGCCATCTGGGCCACCGCCAGCGGAGAGAGTCTGAGCTGGCTAGCGTCGTTAAGTGCCGTCCCGAAGGCGAGCTCCAGGGCTGCCGATGAGGAGAGGCCTGCCCCCAGAGGGACATTGCTCACCACGGCGAGATCCATCCCCTTGGCGGGGAGGCCGCTGGCGCAAACCGCCGCGGTAAAGCCCTTGAGGTACTTAACCCAGGTGTCATCGGGATCGGTTGTTCCCTCATGACCGAAATGCCAGGTGTGGATCTTGCCGGGAAAGGCGTCGGATACGGCGCGGAACTTGTCGTCATCGCGCTGCTTGACGGCGATGATAGTATGAAAGTTGATGGCGGCAGGCAGGACGAACCCATCGTTATAGTCGGTATGCTCGCCAATCAGGTTAACCCTGCCCGGCGCCCGATACAGGTCGTCGGCCGTGGTGCCAAAGGTCTGCACAAATAGTTTATTGGCGCGCTGTGCGGTATTCGACATTGGTGTTGAACTTCTCAGAAAATGTTAGCGTTCTCTGCCCCGGTGGGCAGTCTTGTTCATGGTGGCAACAACCATGAGTCATCCTTGTCATTTTTATATCACGTCTCAGTCATTGATGTAACTGGGATTTGACCGCTTGGATCGGGAAAATATTGCCGACCGCCTTTCGACCAACTGACTATCGACAAATCGCCTGTCGCTGCAGTCCCTATATCGCTTTGGCCTCTGCCGAGCCGTCATGGGGTAGGCTGAGGCCGATTGGGATTCGTTTGGGCTTCGTTTGTGATTAAGCCTGTCTGGTCAAAAGCGGCTTAGCCTAGTCCAGGATTGGCTCGGGGGCTGGCGCGAGGGCGGGCCGGGCAGACAGCAGGCGGCTCAATGCCAGGGTAACCAGAATCGTCGCCAGCAGGGTGATGGCCATCAGATGAATGAAGTAGAGCCAGATGTCGTAACCTGCGGCGCCGACCTGTGTGGTCATGCCGACTAAGAGCCAGACACCCGCCCTGAGTATGTTTCCGAAATAATGGTATTGATTAGATTTTCGTTTTTTTGTCGGCACAGTATTGTACTTCCCATCTTATCGCAGGATGGCAAGTACAATACAAGATATTTAGAATAATGTATACAATCTATGGTTTTGAGATGAAACAGGGTTAGCCTGTGGCCTCCTGGGGCTCGACGGCGATATCGGCCTCGTGCTGTTTACCGGACTTCAGCTCGCAAATCACATGCTCGACAAAACCGGCACCGGCGGCCTCGTAGAGGTTAAAGACGCTGTGCACTCCGGATGCCTTGAGTGACTGGGCATCCTCACTGTATTGCACGATCGCGCTGAGCTTACCCTGGTAATCCAGGCGTTTTAGCTGCTCCACCGCAAACTGATTTCCCGCGTGGTGGGGCATGGCCAGCAGCACCAACTCAAGATTCGGCGCCCTGTCCAGCTTCTCCCAGAAGTCGGTATCCGAGGCGTCGCCCTGTACCACGTTACGCCCCTGCTGACGGTGAAAGTCCACCAACTCTTGCTTGTGTTCTATCCCCAGGATCTCGCCGTCGAACTGATTGGCCAGCTCGTCGTAGGCGCCGCTACCGATGCGGCCCATCCCCAGGATGAGGAAGCGAGGATTGCCCACGGGGATCTGCCTGTCTTCGGGATGTAGCGGGTGTTTCTCCAGCTTCTGTAGGCGGCTCTGAAATTTCTGATACAGACGGGCCGAGGCGGCGTTAAGCGGCGCGGCAAACAGGAAGCTGAGGCTGAGGGCCACGGCCAGGATCACCATCCATTGTCCCGGTAGCCAGCCCTTGCTGGTGGCCACGGCGGCGACGATCAGGCCAAATTCGCTGTAGTTGCCCAGGTTAAGTGAGGTCATCAGCGAGGTGCGTGAACGCAGCCTGAAGTGGGTCAGCAGGTAGAGGAAGAGCACTATTTTCACCGGTACGATAAGCACCAAGAGGGCCGCCAGACCGATGTCGCCGAAACTCGGTAGGCCGTTGAGACCAACCGTGAGGAAGAAGGCCACCAGGAACAGTTCTTTGAAGTAGAAGAGCGACTTGGCCAGCTCGGAAGACTTGGCGTGTCCCGCCAGCAGTATGCCGATGATCAAGGCGCCGAGATCCGGCTTGAGGCCGACCAATTCGAACAGGCCGGCACCGACGACCAAGGCCATCACCAGGCCGAAGAGGACCAGCAGCTCACCGTGACCGACCTTATCGAAGGCCTTGTAGATAAGTGGCCTGGCGAAGGGCAGCAGCAGTAGTCCCAGGGCCCAGACCGAGGGAATATCCCCCTTGGAGATGGTGAGGAAGGCGACGGCGAAGATATCCTGCATGATCAGGATACCTATGGCGACGCGGCCATAGAGGGACTGCATGTCGCCCTTATCCTCGAGCACCTTAACGGCGAAGATGGTGCTGGAGAAGCTCAGCGCGAAGGCTAGCAGTGTCAGCTGGTTGAAGGCGAGGCCGCTCAGTTGCTCCAGCCCCATTAGGCCGAGGAGCTTGAGCAGGGGCACCAGGAAGATGATGGAGCCCAGCAGATGCAGGCTGGAGCCAGCCCAGACTTCGGCCTTAAACAGGCTGCGAATATCCAGTTTGAGGCCGATGGCGAACAGCAGCAGGGTGACACCAAGCTCGGCCAGCTGCTCAAGCAACGGCAGGCTGCTCTCGTCTATGCCGAAGAGGAATAACACAAAGCCCGCGACCAGATAACCTATGAGTGGCGGTAGGCCGATACGACTGACAAGCATGCCACAGGCTAAGGTGATGATGAGAATGGCGGGTTCCATGTTGCTCCTTGTGTTCCGTGAGATATACCCCTGATTGTATAGGAATTGGGTTAACTATAAATGAAAACTTTGTTTAGTGACTCATCTTTTAGCCGATAATAAAAAACCTCCCGCAGGAGGTTTTTAGGTAGCTTATGCGAGGCCGCCTGAGCTTATTTAGCTAGCAGGTGATCCAGATGGGCGGCAAATTCGGCAGGCTTCATGAAGCCTGTGACTCTCAGGTCGTCGCGGATCTCGCCATTGGCATCGAACATCAAGAGTGTGGGCAAGCCCAGTACGTCATAGTGTTCCAGCAGCTCTATGTCTAGGGTGTCGTTTCGGGTCACATCGGCCTGGAGGAATACCATCTGCGACAGACGAGACTGCACGGCCGGGTCGACGAAGGTGATCTTCTCGAACTCCTTACAGGCGACACACCAGTCGGCGTAGAGATCCAGCATCACAGGCTTGCCCTGGGCACTGGCGGCGGCCACCTCGGCCTGCAGATCTTCCAGGCCCTTGATGGTCTTATGGCTCACCTTGTGGCTTACCGCACCGGTTTGGGTCTCATAGCCCAGGCTGGTCATGACGGCCTGGAAGCCATAGGAGAAGCTAGCCAGCAGGGTAAGTAACAGCAGCACAGAGCGCACCGTCTGCTTCCAGTTAAACTCGGTGAGCTTGTTCTGATGCATCAGGTAGGCGGTCAGGCTGATACCCCAAAGGGCCCAGAGGAGATCAGATACTAGACCTGTCCAGATACGGCCTATCATCAGGATAGAGACGGCGATCAGCAGGAAGCCGAACACTGTCTTGATCACATCCATCCAGGCGCCGGCACGTGGCAGCAGTTTACCGCCCGACGAGCCTATGATGAGTAGCGGCAGCCCCATGCCCATGCTGAGCACATAGAGTGCCAGGAAGCCTTGCAGCAGATCGCCGGTTTGTGCCACATAGACCAGCGCGCCCGACAGCGGCGCCGTGGTGCAGGGAGATGCCACCAGACCCGAGATGATCCCCATGACAAACACACCGGCGACATTGCCGCCTTTCTGGTTGTTAGAGAAACGATTCATCTTCTCCTGCCAGCTCGATGGCAGCTTGAGATCGTACAGGCCGAACATGGAGAGGCTGAGCACGAAGAAGAGGATCGCCAGCACCACCAAAACCGCCGGGTGTTGCAGCGCGGCCTGATACTTCATGCCCGCCGAGGCGACGATGAGTCCCAACAGCGAGTAGGTGATCGCCATCCCCTGTACATAGACCATGGAGAGACTAAACGCCTTACCGGTTGAGAGCTTCTCACCCTGCCCCACGATGATGCCTGATAGGATAGGGTACATGGGGAAGACGCAGGGGGTTAGCGCCAGGCCGATACCCAGGCCGAAGAAGATCACTAAGGTCCACAGCAGGTTGTCGCCCGAGAGCATCTGGCTCAGAGAGTCCTGCTGGGTAATGGGCGCCTGCTGGTCGGCGGTTTCACTGGCCGCAGAAGCCTCTTTCAAAACCTCGGGGAGCAGGCCTGCGTTGGCGCTCACCTGAGTGAGGGGCGCGCTGCGCGTGGTGGGCGGGAAGCAGAGTTTACCCTCGGCGCAGCCCATGAAGGTCACCTCGATGCTGGAATCCTTGCCGGCCTCCTTGAGTGCCACAGGGATCTCGACATAGGAGTAATAGACCTGCTGCTCGCCGAAATACTCGTCGCTATGGGCCTTGCCCTTGGGCAGTTGGATCTCACCCAAGGTGGCGCCGTCGGCGGCGAACTTGAGTTTGTCGCGATACAGGTAGTAGCCGTCGGCGATCACATAGCTAATCTTGACCAGGTTGCCCTCTTGCTGGGCATCGAAGACGAAGGCCTGATCCACAGGCATCAGCTGAGGTTCGTCTTTCAGAAAATCAAACTTACTCTTGCTGAACAGGCTTTCACTTTGCGCCCCGGGGGCGATCAACAGCAAGGTCGAGAGGAAGAGGAACAGTATTTTCTTCATGATAGTGAGGTTTCTTTTATCCATGCTAAATAAGCCGCCGAACCTGTGTGGATCTCTGTGGCGATCAGCTCGGGAACTTGGTAGGG
Source organism: Shewanella sp. cp20 (assembly GCF_000832025.1). Classification (NCBI taxonomy): domain Bacteria; kingdom Pseudomonadati; phylum Pseudomonadota; class Gammaproteobacteria; order Alteromonadales; family Shewanellaceae; genus Shewanella; species Shewanella sp. cp20. Next base: position 52,863 of record NZ_JPII01000026.1, read on the forward strand.
GTGCAGCGACAATAGGGTCTGCTCCAGCTTGTCGTAATGACGGGCGAGACATTTTATCTGCAGGCTCACCTCTGTCTCCTGGCACACTTCACCTTCCCAGGTGTAGAGTGAGGTGACAGGGGAAGAGATCTGAATACAGGCCGCCAGTTTGGCCTCCACTAGGGCGCGGGCCAGGGTGCTGGCCGTGTCATTGTCCGGGCAGCTGGTGGTGACGAGTAGACATTTTTCCTGCATCTGTTGCTTTTACCCTGTATGGTCATTAATTGGGCGTTAAGGTAACCGGGTTATACTGGCTCACAAGGGTATTGTGAGCGATAGCTACTTTACGTGTTTTGTCGACGACTTGCATTAAGCTATTGCTAAAATAGTGAGCTTATTCCAAGTTTGTTCCTAGGGGGAAATGCAGCAAAAGTGCGTCCCGACTTGAAAGTAGACCGGTGCGCCCCCATTTAGTTTTCAATGCATTAGAAATTTCGATCGAATTGTGAGGTCAGCGTGTTTTTCATCCTATTGATTATCTTTGTACTCATTCCCGTTATTGAGCTCAATGTGCTGATCCGCGTTGGCGAAACCTTAGGCAGCTGGACCACTGTGGGCCTGGTGATCTTCACCGCCGTGGTGGGGGTCTCACTGGTGCGTAGTCAGGGGATACATACCCTGATGTCTGTTCAGCAGAAGCTGGCGCGTGGCGAGGCGCCAGGCCAGGAGATAGTCGAGGGCATGATGCTGGCCATGGCCGGTCTGCTGCTGTTGATCCCGGGTTTCGTGACCGATTTTATCGGCCTCTTGTTGTTAACCCCGCTCACGCGTGCCCCCATTGCCGCCTTTCTCTATAAGCGGATGCAGGTCAAGGTGAGTCAGCAGGGGGGCTTTCATGGTCAATTTGGTCACGGCCAGTCTAGGCAGGGGCCTTTTGGTCAGGGTCCATTCGATGCTAACCGTTCACCCTTCGATCGCTCTCCCTTCGATGAGCAGGGTAACACCTTCGACGGCGACTATGAGCGCAAGCCGGATCCTTCCGACAAGCTGGACGAAGAGCGTCAGCTGGGTGACAAGCCCGAGGATGATAAGGCGAGTGATGATGACAAGCGCGAGCCGAAGTAATTCGGTTCACTCATTCCTCTTTCAGCTGAGCCATTACTCTTCCTGTTGGGCCATGACTTCCTTGGGGTTTCTGGGATAGAAGTGGTCCGCCTTCCTGTCGATATGCTGAAAGCGACGGGTATTCTTATAGGGAAGTTTCATGAAGCCCGAGACGCCTTTCCCCTGAATCTTATCCACATGGCTGAGGATCCTGTCGAGGCTGGCCCTGAAGGCGGCCTGCTTGCGGGGATTTAACAGCCTAAGATAGCTATGGATCTTCATATGGTTAGGTAGCACCTCGAAGATGATGCAGCCGGTGTGGTGGATCTGGTTGATCCAGCCCAGCTCGGTCATGATCTCCTTGGGCAGCTCCAGGTTTTCATCCGGATCGCGACCATCCTCGAAGTAGGAGTGCAGCCTGGACTTATCCTCCAGCGAGGGCACATCGCCCACCTCGAAGGGCAGCTGCTGGTCTGGACTCGGCCTGAAGGGCTGACTGGTGTCGTCGCGCTCCAGGTGCAGTGTGTCGCGGGCGTTGAAGAAGCAGGCCTTAAACACCCCGATGCGGCGAATGCCCCGTGCCAGGGTCACCATGTTGTTGACTGCTAAGGTTAATGCCACCTTCTCCTGTTCGTTATAGGTGGCCAGGTTGGAGTCGATAAACACGCCGGTCTCCTGCCAGTGGATCGCCAGGCCGCCCACCAGAGGGTATTGTCCCACCCGGCTGACCGCGGCGATAAAGCCCTTCTCGGTATCTCCCATGCCTGCCATGAAGTTGCGGTAGTACTTCTCCAGTTGGAGATCGTCCATCTTCTCTATCGGCTCATCCTCGTTGTGTTCTCTCAGGAAGGATTTACGCGAGCTGTAGGTGACCGTCTCCACATCTTTCGCCTGCTTGAGTGTCCATACCGGGATCTCGGGTTGCAGCGGTGCCGCGGGCAGATCCGGCAGGTGCAGACGGTGGCTGTGGGCCATGCTCCTGAGGAAATAGTCTCCGGCTCGGTTGCGGGTAATTGGATCGTCGCTGAGCATACCATCTAAGGTGCGGGCCAGCTCGATGGGCAGGCCTATGCTGCTGGCGGGAATCACCTTGCTGCCGAAGCGGCTGGCCTGGCCCGAGGCCAAGGCGTAGAGGGTGGCGGCCACCCCTTGCTCGTCAAACCTGGGGCTGGAGAGGGCGCCGTTGAGCTGCTCCTCGCCGATGAAGTAGACATCCCCCATCCGAGCATTGGTGTGCTGCTGATCGCTGGAGAGCAGATCCATCACATTGCCATTGACCGGATTCCCCTCGCCATCGCGCTGGGCAAATACCGCCGAGCCCCAGTCGATGAGCGACAGATGATCCCGCTCCATGTCGTACACCAGGTTAGAGGGCTTGATGTCGCCATGTACCAGCGGGCGGCCATTGTGCAGATAGTTGAGGATCTGCGCCAGCTGGCGGGCGATGCTGACTATGATACGTACCGGCAGGGCGCCATGCCTGAGGCAGAGCTTGTCGAGATCTTCCCCCGGTGCCCTGGCCATCACAAGGATCCCCTGCTTACCCACATGCTCAAACTTGATCACAGGCGGCACATTGGGGTGGATCACCTGTGACAGCATATAGGCTTCCTCTTCCAGCCTGTCTTGGATCTGCTGGGGTAGGGTGATGCGGGAAAACTTGAACACATGGGCCTTGCCATGACGATTGATGCCGGCGAAGACGAAGCCATAGGCCCCCTTGCCCACCAGTTCTATGTCTGAGTAGCCTAGCTTGCTGAGCTGCTGTTTACAGAGTCTTATCCAGGCCCTGTGTTTGCGGGCGTCATCGGCCTTGAGCAGGTAGATAGACTGCTCTTCGGAGATGTAAAAGTGTTGCAGTTCTGGGCTGGGGGCTTGGTTGTCGGGCATGGGGCACTTCACTGAATATCGATATGTTTTTATAGCAAGAAGCGACCGTAAGGCACAATAGCTAGATTTTTCAGCAGTGCGATACCTAACCGATATTTTCGGATGAGATGTTGACCTACATCAAATCTGTTACATACACATACAGGTAACCTGAAGCTAATATAAAACTAAGCTTCATTTTTGAGCGACATTGAAGAGTGAGGAGGGCGAAATGACGGAACTAAACAAAGCCCTGTTGATAGAGTTATTAGAATACCCGAGGAAGCGCATCGTACAGTCGATGGAGCTAAAATTTTGTCCTCACGCGGGTTTTTTCAATAGTACAGATCCCCAGTGTATCCATTGCCATCAAGGCATGGAGTGCGTCTGGATGAATCATAACGACGAGCTGGTGGCCGTCGAGCGTAAGTCGGTGGCAGAGCTGAAACAGCAACTGCTGATCGCCGTCGACTTTATCGACTCCAGCCTCACCCCCCATCACCTATCGCGCCGTAACTGCGAATGTGAAAACTGTGTCTGGTTAAGGCGGGTTCAGAAGGTTCTGGATATCCAATAGGCTCTCGCCTGTATCCAGAGATAAACCGGCCGTCTAAATTACCAGGTAAACTGGCATCTTAGGCGGCGACAGATTAGAGTAGCCTGCATAATGAAACACTTGCTTATGCGGAGCTACCGATGCAACCCAGTTTTTGGCATGACAAATGGGCCTCACAGCAGATAGGTTTCCATCTCGATGAGGTCAACGCCCTACTTATCGACTATTGGCCACAGCTCAAGCTGGCTGCCGGTAGTCAGGTCTTTGTTCCCCTATGCGGTAAGACGCTAGATATCTGTTACCTGGCCGAGCAGGGGCTAGAGGTGATCGGCTGCGAGCTCAACCAGAGTGCGGTCGAGCAGTTTTTTAGTGACAATGAGTTGCCCGTCGAGCGTCAGACGCAAGGCGAGCATGAGTGTTATCGCACCGAGCAGGTGAGCATCTACCAGGGAGATCTGTTTAGGCTGCCGAAAGAGCCTCTCGAGGCGGTGAGCGGGTTTTATGACAGGGCGGCGCTGATCGCCTGGCCTCCCGAGATGCGCCAGCAATATGTGGAGCGTCTGGCCGAGTTATTGCCCCCTAAGAGCATAGGCTTGCTCATCACCCTGGATTATCCCCAGGAGGCCCTTAACGGCCCGCCGTTTGCGGTATCCGATGCCTGGATTCAGGCGCACATGAGCCCCTATTTCGAGATAGAGCAGCTGAGTTGCCTGGATGTGTTGGCACAGAACCCTAGGTTTGTGAAGAAGCAGGTGCCTTGGCTGACCGAGTCCGTCTATCGTCTGGTAAGGCGTTAGGCTAAAGCGCTTAAATCGCGCGCGTTACGCGTGAGATAACAAAAAGGCGACCCAAGGTCGCCTTTTTTCGTCAGAGCCTGAGGCTCATCGAATTAGAAGTTGTAACGAACACCAACGGTGAATACGTTGTCATCTTCCATGTCAGTCTTGATGCCGGCAGCTTTGAAGTCACCGTCGTACATAGCGTAGTGGCCGTAAACCATAGTTGATTTAGCTACCTTGTAGTCCGCACCAACAACGATAGAAGTGATGTTTACATCAGTAGTATCAGCAGTTTGGATGCCAGAGCGCTTAGCGTATACACCTAGACCTGCTTCATCTTTACCGTACTCAGCCTTCAGGTTAACGCCGTTCAGGTTGTAGGCAACGTTTACGAAGTAAGAGTTACCTTCAAGGTTTGGCATAGCAACGCTTTCAGAGTTTTGGAATAGACCGCCAACCTTGAAGTCGCCTAGCTTAACTTGAGCCACACCACGGTATGCGTCGATACCAGAGATGCCTTTGTTGTATGCACCAGCTACATAGTAGTTTTGTGCCTTGAACTTCTTGTCACCCAGAGTCGCGCTAACGGCATACTGGCTGTCATCAGAAGCTTGGTTATCTTCCATCAGGTAAGTTGCATTGATGGTTAATAGGTCAGCAATCTTTGGAGAGTAGTACCAGATACCGTCTGCGCTACGAGTCTGTGCGCCTACTAGACGGTCGATATCGGCGTTTGAGTTACCGAATAGGTCAATGCCACCTTCAGATTGCTTGAATACAGTGTCGTTACGGCCAACAAGGATAGTACCTGCGGCGCTCTTAAGACCTAGGTAAGTGTTACGAGCCTTGAATACGTCACTGTTTGTTGAAGTGTTTTCAACTTGGAATTCCATTTGGTAGATCACTTCGATACCGTCAGCGATCTTTTCTGTACCCTTCACACCTAGGTGAGAGAAGTTGTTCTCAAGTACAGTACCTTCTTTAGCTTCACGAGTAGTTAGACCTGTGTCAGAGTTAGTCACAGTAAGGTCTAAACGACCGTAGAAGTTAGGGCCATCGGCTAGCGCGCCGAATGAGGTCAGTGCAATAACAGATGCGACTGATGCAGAGATTAGAGATTTTTTCATGTTTTGTGCTCCCAAGAACTGAGTTCTTTTCCATTTTTTAATGGTTATTAACATAGTTTCCATAATTTGCTCCGAGGGTCCGTTCTCGTAACAAAGTTGGCCAGAAGTTTACAGTTTTATGGCAGTAAGAGTGTGGTGCAGATCAAATTTCTGCTTATCTAGGTTAGCTTTACGAGGAATTTGTGACAGATCTGCCTCATGCGTTTAAAAAACAGTCAATCCTTGTAAATTTAACGTATTGAGCATACTTCTAAAGGGGTATGCGCTCTGCTGTCGATGTAAACAAACTGTAACTTATTAAGAGGTTGCTAAAATTGTAGGTATTTTGCTTGGGAAAGCTCAAATATGTTTGGAAAGTGTGCGCTCGCGCACATAAGTTGGGATAAAAAATCGCCTGTGAGCTTGGTTTCTGTGGCGGTTTGACATCTGCGTGTTAGGCGAGAAAAAGCATCGTTTCGTCGGGGAAGGCAAGACCCAGGGTTGGCTGAAAGCTGAAAACCTATAGGAGCGGGTCTACACCTTATGCTTTGGCGAGCCGACCTTATTTGGCTGAGCTAGATATTGACTGAGCTAGAAGTTGGCAGAGCTAGTCTTTGGTAGAATTAGAGTGAAGCAGGTTTTGCCGTCATGACTCTCGGCGGTGACGCTTCCGCCGTGAATATCCGCGATGGACTTGACGATGGCCAGCCCCAGGCCGGTACTGCTCCCCTCCCTTTGCCTCGCGGCTTCAACCTTATAGAAACGATCAAACAGATGATTGACATGCTGCTTCGGAATAGGCGTGCCCAGGTTGTTCACCTTAATGCTGGTGGCCTGAGGCGTTTGTTCAATGCCGATGACGATTGCAGATCCCGGCTCGGCATGACGCACTGCATTACCTATGAGGTTGCCCAGTGCCCTCTGCACCATTCCCTTATCGGCAATAAGTGCGGCGCTACCTTCTCTTATGATGGAGACATTTTTTTCATCGGCGAGCAGGCTCATATAATCGATGATCTTATCGACTTCCAGATCTAGGGCAATTTCTTGTTTCTTGGGCTCAATCAGTCCATTGTCTGACTTGGCCAGCCACAACATATCATTGACCATGACGGTGAGGCGCTCTAATTCTTCCAGATTGGAATAGAGTAATTCCTGGTATTCCTCCGTGCTTCGCCCCTGACCCAACAGGACTTCATTTTGCATCGCCAGCGCCGTGAGTGGCGTTCTAAGTTCATGGGCGATATCTGCTGAGAAGTGACTAAGGCGTTTGAAACCCAGTTCGACTTCACCAATCATGTGATTAAAGCTGGCGATCAATTCTGACAATTCAACGGGGGCTAATTCCGGCTTCAATCTCAGATGCAAACGTTCGGTTGTTATCTCGCTGATGTCTTTACTCAATCTTTGCAGTGGGCGCAGGCCGAACCTAATGGCCAGCCAGGCTGCCAGTATGGTTAACAGCCATACTAGGAGTAATGTCGACCAGAGGGTGCGGTGAAACTCACTCAGAAATGCTAGGTGAAAGTCGATCTCGCTGGCCACCACTAACTTAGCGGTTGCCCCATTGGGAAGCGTCACCTTGAGTAAGGTGCCCCGCAGGTGCCGCTGCTGTGTCTCGATGACGACTAGCGCTGTCGCCTCGACTCGCTCTTCGGCACCTTGCTGGAGAAACTGAGAAAGATTGGATGTTTTATTACTGTAAATCAGCTGATTATCATCGCTGTAGAGTGCATAGAAGATGCCGTGATGGCCGACCACCGCTTGTGATAGGGCGGTATCAAGCTGATGGCTATCTTGAGCCATTGATAGGGAGGTCAGGATGCCCTTTACCGAGTTGGCGACTACATTCAATTCTTCCTCATCCTGATGCAGGAAATGCGCTTTAACTTGGGTGTCGATCATGACGCCAAGCAATAGGAAGCAGGCGATCAGTGTTCCCCCCACTAAACTGAGCGTACGGGCTTTTAATGAGATCTTCGGATGGCTGCTAAACATGTCAGGCTTCCATGTCCAGTTTGTATCCCATGCCACGCACGGTATGGATAAGTTTCACTGCGAAGGGGTCGTCAACCTTGGCCCTTAGGCGCCTGATGGCGACGTCGATCACATTGGTGTCGCTGTCGAAATTCATGTCCCATACTTGCGACGCGATAAAGGCGCGAGTGAGTACCTCCCCCTGGTGACGGACCAATAACTCAAGCAGGGAAAATTCTTTATTGGTGAGATGCAGTTTCAGTTGCTCGCGGCTGGCCCGGCGCTTGGCGATATCCAGTTTCAGGGTATCAACGGCTAGGATGTCAGACTGCAGCTGTTTGGTGCCTCTGCGCAGCAGGGTTTTTACCCGCGCCAGTAATTCGGCAAAGGCGAAGGGTTTCACCAGGTAATCGTCGGCGCCGGACTCGAGCCCGTTGATCTTGTCTTCCAGGCTGTCCTTTGCCGTCAGGAACATGACAGGGATATTCGAATTGTTGAGGCGGATTTTTTCGAGGATTTGCCATCCGTTCATGTCGGGTAGCATCACATCTAAGATTATCAGGTCAAAGTACTCAGAGATGGCGCAGTGATAGCCGTCCAAGCCATTTCGACACAGGCTGATGGTATACCCGGCTTCTTCCAATCCCTTTTTGAGATAGTCGCCTATCTTGCTCTCGTCTTCGATCACTAATATTCGCATTTGCCCGTAAGCCTTTAACTAGGGTTAAGCTGATTTGCCTATTTAACCATGTATTTACTCACATAAGTTCAAGATTACAGCTTTGTAATCATCACGTCATTTCTTGGTCAGGTACTGGCCACTATCTTTAACTTATACACCTAAAATGCGAGTCGAGTATGGACATGAGAGATAGTGAGTCGTTTAGCCTCAGTCGCCGCCGTTTTGTGCAGGGGCTGATAGCTGGAACAAGCGTCTTGGGCACCAGTATGCCCAGTTTTGCCATGGGGCAACCGACCGCCTATGGCACCAGAAGCCCAGATGTGTTGACGGGAACCGAGTTTGACCTGGTTATCGACCAAGGGCCGGTGAATTTTACCGGCCAGGCCAACACAGGGATCATGATAAATGGCTCGATTCCCGCGCCGACCCTGATCTGGCGGGAGGGTGATACCATTACGCTGCGGGTGACCAATCGATTATCGGTTCCCACGTCCGTGCACTGGCACGGCATTATCCTGCCCTATCAGATGGATGGCGTTCCCGGCCTGAGTTATGCGGGGATAGCCCCAGGCCAAACCTTTACCTATCGATTTCGGGTACAGCAGTCGGGCACCTACTGGTATCACTCACATACTGGCTTCCAGGAGATGTCGGGTATGTACGGCAGCCTGATTATCCTGCCCCGTGACGGAGACGGGGTGAAGAGCGACAGGGACTTTGTGGTGCAGCTGTCGGACTGGACCGATGAAAACCCCATGGAAGTGTTTGCCAAGCTCAAGCAGCAGAGCGACTACTACAATTATGCCCAGCCGACAGTGGCTGATTTCTTCGAAGACGTATCGCGCTACGATCTGCGCACCGCAATGGCGAAGCGCGAGATGTGGAACGAGATGCGGATGAACCCGACTGACTTGGCCGACCTCTCGGCGTCCACGCTCACCTATCTGTTTAACGGACAGCCCCCCAATGGCAATTGGACCGGCATCTTTAAGCCGGGCGACACCGTCCGTTTGCGCTTTGTGAACGGCGCGAGCAACTCGTTTTTCGATGTTCGTATTCCCGGACTCGTGATGACGGTTATTCAGGCTGATGGACAAAATATCGAGCCGGTATCTGTGGATGAATTTCGTTTCGGTCCCGGCGAAACCTATGATGTTCTTGTCTATCCCAAGGACGATGCCTATACCATTTTTGCCCAGTCGATGGACAGAAGCGGCTATGCCAAGGGAACGCTCGCGGTGCGTGATGGCCTGTCGGCAGCCGTACCCACACTCGATAAGATCCAGTGGTTGACCATGGCCGACATGATGGGGGCCATGGACCACCAATCTTCAATGCAACATGGTGGCATGCAACATCAAGGGCATAGCATGTCGATGAACCATGGCATGGCGATGGATCACAGCCAGCATCAAGGCATGCATGGGCTCGCGACCCCGTCACAGCAGGTGCGCCACGCCGCCAGCGAGTATGGCCCGTCGGTGGACATGCGCGTCGATATGCCAAGAACCAGCCTGGATGACCCGGGTGCAGGACTGAGAAACAATGGTCGTAGGGTATTGACGCTAGACGATCTGTGCGCCGTCGAGGGTGTGTTGACCGACACCGGCATGCCCGTTCGGGAGCTGGAACTTCACCTTACCGGCAACATGGAGCGTTACACCTGGTCCTTCGACGGGCTGGAGTTTGGTAAGAGTACGCCGGTCGCCCTCAAGCACAACGAACGTATTCGTATCATCTTACAAAACGACACCATGATGACCCACCCCATGCACCTGCACGGCATGTGGAGCGATCTCGAAGATGCCCAGGGGCAGTTAAGGGTCAGGCGTCACACGATTCCGGTACAACCCGCTCAACGCCTTAGCTTCTTGGCGACGCCACAGGAGGTTGGGCGCTGGGCCTGGCATTGCCATCTGTTGTTCCACATGGATGCCGGCATGTTCAGGGAGGTACTAGTGTCATGAAAAATCATCACCTAATCCATTCAATCACAGCCGCCTTGTGCTTGCTGTCGGCTCAGGCTGTGGCGGGGAGTGCCGCCATGCCGAGCACGGAAGGCGAGGAGCAGCATGAAGCGATGAAAGCATCTTCCATGCATTCCATGCCAGAGATGCAGATGCAGGGCGGCGATGCACCGGCAGATAGTCGTGACCCCCATGCCTATTCAGGCGGGCACACCCTGAGTGAAGGTCCTTATGCTCTGCCAGAGTCACAACGCCTCAGGCTGGCGGATGAGGATGCCTTTTGGGCCGTCATGGGCGATCGTCTTGAATATGATAACGATGACAATGTCGCCTTTGATCTCTCGGCATGGTACGGCGGTACCTATGACCGAGTGTGGCTAAAGTTAGAGGGAGATTATAACCAGGATGGCCTCGAGGAGACCCAGGCAGAGTTGCTCTGGGGGCATGCTATCAGCAGCTACTTCGATTTTCAGCTGGGGGCACGCTTTGACTACTATGCAGATGGTCAAAACCGTCAATGGCTGGCCCTTGGCGTGCAAGGGCTAGCGCCCTATTGGTTCGAGTTGGATCTAACGGCTTACCTGGGAGAGCAGGGCCGCAGCGCCCTGAGTCTGGAGGCAGAGTATGAGTGGCTGCTGACCCAGCGGCTGATCATACAACCCAGAGCTGAACTGACCCTATATGGCAAGGACGATCCGCAAAACGGCATAGGCAGTGGTCTATCCGATGCCAGTCTTGGCCTCAGATTACGCTATGAGTTTTCTCGTCAATTCGCGCCTTATGTGGGTATCGAGCGCAGAGAGACATTCGGCGCGACGGCTGATTATCTCGAGGCGGCCGGTGAATCGGCGGGAGACACCCGTGTGCTGGCAGGGATCCGATTTTGGTTTTAACCCTATTGGTCAAACAACAGAAGGAGTCATTCATGAAAACGAGTATACAAACTTCCCTGGTCGCCGTGTCGGCGCTCTTGTTGTCATTGTCGGTGCAGGCCCATGATCCTAAGGAACATATGACAAAAGACGAGCAGCCAGACTGCAGCAGCATAATGCAAATGGACCAGAGCCAGATGCATATGAATCAGGACCAGATGCATAAGGATCAGAGTCAGATGCACATGAATCAGGATCAGATGCATAAGGATCAAAGCCAGATGCACATGAATAAGGAGGATATGCATATAGATCAGCATCAGATGGATATGGACGACCCCGTGATGCAGGCGTTGAGGAAAAAGTGCATGAAGGAGCAGCAGGAAAAAGACGATCACCACAAGATGGAGCAGCATGACAAGGGTCATTCACACGGGTAATCGGATATCAGATTTAGCGTCGAGGCAAACCGAATAGGCAGAGGAGAACAATAGAAGTGAGATTAATGGTTTATGTAAAGACGCTAGTGGTGATAGTGCTGTTGGGCGTGGTGATTCTGGGCGGGTATCTGTACTCAGGTCTTTATCCCATAGGTGCCGATACGCCCCATAATAAGTTGACCTACTGGGCCTTGGAAACCCTGAGGGAAAACTCGGTGGCGCGTGCCGCCAAGGCGATCCCTGTGCCCGTCGATATAGCAACACCGTCTCGATTGTTGGCGGGTGGTCCCGATTACAACGAGATGTGTTCTGGGTGTCACCTCAGGCCGGGACGTGCGCAGAGTGATTTCACTCAGGGACTCTATCCTGCGCCGCCCAACCTGACCCGTTCAGCATCCGGGGGTGAGGCGGATATTGCGCAGAGGCGGCGAGAGCACTTTTGGATCATCAAACATGGCATCAAAGCCTCTGGGATGCCGGCCTGGGGACCCACACATGAGGATGAAAGGATCTGGAATATGGTGGCCTTCCTCGAGCGTTTGCCCGAGCTGACGCCAGAGCAATATCAGATCCTGACGGCCAGAGATGAGGAAGATGGCGGTGGTCATCACTGACGTGTTATAGCAAGGTCGAGCCTTTAAGCCTGATGTTTTATGGACTGAATGCATCAAGCTGGGGTCGACTGACGCCTCGATCATCTAAGAGGCGATAGGAGGGTTAAATGAAATTAAATGAAGCGGCATTTGCCTTTGCCTGCGCACTTGCCTTCGCCTTAGCCTGGATAGTCTGTTCCCTCTTGGTTGTGGCCATGCCCATGATGATGTCTGACATGACGGGGCATATGTTGCATACCGACTGGCAGACTATGGGGTGGCAGCTAACCTTCAGTGGATTTGTGCTTGGCGGCATCGTCTGGGCGCTGGTCGCCGGTCTTATAGGATGGTTAATCGCCATATTCTATAATCGGTTTTCCGCGAGCGATTGACGCGCCAGCAGGTCATTGAATCTTTTGTGCGGCAACTGAGATTGAGTGGCGATTATCACTAAAAAAGGCGGCCAGTGGCCGCCTCTTACCAGCAGATAACGATTTATCTAAAAATCCTGCTTTGTTCGCAAGCATTTTTCCTGCGCTATTTCTGAGCGCATACTTGCCTGAGGTTGGTATTAGAAGTCGAAACGCATGCCGATAGTGACAATATCGTCACCCAGATCCTGCTTGGCGCCGGCCAGTTTCAGGTCGCCATCATATTTAGTGTAGTGACCATAAAACATTGTGCTCTTGCTGATGCGGTAATCGGCGCCAATGCTGAACTGTTGTAAGTCAAGTCTGATACGGTTTCCATGCCAGCGCCATCGGCATTACCCACGAAACGGCTGACATATTTACCTAGGCCTGAGTCGTCACTACCATACATGGCCTTGATCTTTACATTGCCCAGCACGTATGCGGCGTTAACGAAGTAGGTATCACCCTCTAGGTTGGCATATTTGGCGTCAATATGTTCACTGTTCTGATAGAGGCCGCCAACGATGAAGTTACCGAATTTGACTTGAGCCACACCACGATAGGCCTTAACGTCATCGATATTTTCGTTATAGGCTGCGGCAACATAGTAGTTCTGCGCCTTGAGTGCCTTATCGCCGATGGTTGCGCTTAGGGCATACATGCTATCTGGAGAGACGCGCTCATCACCATCATAGGTGACATAGTTGTCTTCAACTAGGTATGTCGCGTTTAGGGTCAAGAGGTCGGCAATCTTTGGCGAGTAGTAAGTGATACCATCAGCCTTACGCGACTGGCCGGCAGCCAGTAGATCTATGTCTGAGTTGGTGTTGCCAAATAGGTCGAAACCGCCTTCAGCAGACTTGAACACAGTGTCGTTACGACCAATGAGTGCCGTACCGGCAACACTTTTTAAACCAAGGTAGGTATTACGGGCGTTAAAGGTGTCGCCGGAGTTGTCGTAGTTGCTGACGCCAAATTCCATCTGGTAGATCACTTCCAGACCATCGCTGACTTTCTCGCTGCCCTTCACCCCTAACCAAGAGAAGTTGTTCTCTATGATGGTGCCATCTTTCTGATTCTGGGTCGCGATGCCGTTATCTGAGTGAGTCAAGGCAAGATCGGCATGGCCGTAGAACTGAGGACCGTCGGCGAGTGCCGTGAATGAGGTGGCTGCGAACGTGGCGAAAATGCTTGCCGATAGAACAGATTTTTTCATTGTCATCTTCCTGTAGCGATTATGCCCATCTCGAAGAGGGCCTTTGAATTTTTAGCTAACGAGAGTCACGGGCCCAGAGGGAGCTTTCTTGGCCGCATTGCTGTGTTGCGGCGTCAGTGTGCCCAGAAGTGCAAGTTTGAGATGTGATCTGTGTCGCAAATCATTGGTTTTACGTGAGTTTTATCATGTTGTTTTACATTTAAAAACAGTGGGTTAATTTGGTCTTTACGCTGCGTCACCCTCTACTTGCCAAGTTGCTGCAATCGCCCCATAGGTGTAACACTTGTCGCATTTTTTCTTTTTAGGATTTTGCCAGGGATTGCGGTAAAATCGGCGGGTTTTTAGTTATCTTACTCGGAGCCCACCTTGAGCCAAATTGAACTCTCTGATGCCTATCTCAATCGCTTTGCCGGTATTGGCCGCCTTTATGGTGCCAAGGCGCTGACCCGATTTGCGCAGTCCCACGTGGCTGTAGTCGGCATTGGCGGAGTAGGTACCTGGGTGGCCGAGGCGCTGGCCCGTAGCGGCATCGGTGAGATCACCCTGATCGATCTCGACGATATCTGTGTGACCAACACCAATCGCCAGCTGCACGCCCTCAAGGAGACAATTGGCGAGTCTAAGGTGGCGGTGATGGCCGAGCGTATCATGCAGATCAACCCTGAGTGCCGGGTGAACCAGGTGGAAGATTTCATCACCACAGACAACCTGCATGACTATTTTAGTGGTCGCAAGCAGGGCGGTAGCCTGGACTATGTGGTGGACTGTATCGATGCGGTCAAGCCTAAGGCGGCGATGATCGCCCACTGTAAACGCCAGAAGCTGCCTATCGTGACGGTAGGGGGCGCCGGCGGCCAGACAGATCCGACCCAGATCCAGGTAGCGGATCTGGCCAAGACCTATCAAGATCCTCTGCTGGCCAAGGTACGTAACCTGCTGCGCCGTGAATACAACTTCTCTAAGAATGTACAGCGCCGCTTTAGCATAGAGGCAGTGTTCTCCACCGAGCAGCTGGTCTATCCTCAGGCCGATGGCAGCGTCTGTAATGTCAAGGCCACGGCCGAGGGCAGTATGCGCATGGATTGTGCCTCGGGCTTTGGCGCCGTGACCGTGGTCACCGGCAGCTTTGGCTTTACCGCCGTGAGTCGTGTGCTCACTAAGCTTGCCGCCAGGGCGTGAACCCAATCGCCTGCTGGCCTGAGGCGTAAATCACCAAAAACTTGATTTAAGTCTAAAGTCACCTTGGGGTCACTTGTTAGACTCAGTCGACTTTTTTTGCTGGTGATTGATTATGAAACAGGCCCTGTTAAATCGATTCTTACGCTATGTGCAATTTGATACTCAGTCTGATGCGAGTCAGACAGGTTGCCCCAGTACGCCGGGACAGCTGGCGCTGGCGGATCAACTCAGAGAGGAGCTGATCAAGTTAGGCTTCAGTCAGGTGGCGCTATCTTCTACGGGTTATCTGACCGCCCTGGTGCCCGCGACGGTCGAAGGGGTTCCCCCCATCGGCTTTATCGCCCATCTGGACACGGCGCCGGACTTTAGCGGCGCCAATGTGCGCCCTCAACTGATTGAGAACTATGATGGCGGCGATATCCCCCTTGGTGAGCTGAACCGGCTCTCCCCCAAGGAGTTTCCCGAGTTAGATCAGTATCTGGGTCAGACGCTGATCACCACGGATGGCACAAGCCTGCTGGGCGCCGACGATAAGGCGGGGATCGCCGAAATAGTCACCGCACTATCGACCCTGATGCAAGAGCCGGGTAGCCTTCATGGCGATATCTATCTCTGTTTCACCCCCGATGAGGAGATAGGCCGCGGCGCCGATAAGTTTGACTTTGAGACCTTCAAGGCCGAGTGGGCCTATACTGTGGATGGTGGCGAGCTAGGGGGCCTGGAGTTCGAGAACTTTAATGCCGCCACGGCCGTGGTGACGGCCAAGGGAAACAACTGCCATCCTGGCTCCGCCTATGGTGTCATGGTGAATGCCCAGACTATGGCGGCGCGATTTCATGCCAAGATGCCCCTTGGCGATACTCCAGAGAACAGCCAGGACTACGCCGGTTTCTTCCACCTGGCTGAGATGAAAGGGGTTACCGAAGAGGCGCAGCTTACCTATATCATTCGCGATTTCGATCTGGATCAGTTCGAGCAGCGTAAGCGCTGGCTCACCGAACGGGTCGAGGCCTGTAATGCCCAGCTGCACCAGGGCTCGCTAACGGTCAGCATCACAGACAGCTATTACAATATGCGCGATCAGTTGATCCCGCATCCCCATATTGTCGATATCGCCAAGCAGGCGATGGGTGAGCTGGGGATCACGCCGAAGATCAAGCCCATTCGCGGTGGCACAGATGGCTGTCGTCTCTCCTATATGGGCCTGCCTTGTCCTAACCTGTTTACCGGTGGTCACAACTTCCATGGCAAGCATGAGTTTATCTGCCTGGAGTCTATGGTGAAGGCGACCGAGGTGATCATGGCGATCTGCCGCTTAACGGCTAAGCAGTTAAGGGGCTAAGCAGCTAAAGGGCTGACAGTTAAGCGGTTAAATGCCTGATTGGTTGGAGAGGTTGAGCTCGATGGCTGGGCTGTCTAGGACCTCAACCGGAAAGCTCACCTCGAAACAGGCGCCGCCTAATTCGCCGTCGTCGCGATAGCGAATGTTGCCCTTGAGCAGGGTAACGGCGTTGAAGGCGGCGGAGAGTCCCAGGCCGGTGCCGCCCTCCGAGCGAGTGGTGGTATAGAAGGGTTCGAAGATATGACTGCTGGCCTCGCTGCCGATCCCCGGCCCATCATCCTGAATGCGGATGTTGAGCATGCCATCGTCCACCTCGGCGTCTATCCTGATCTTCCCCTGCTTGCGATCCTTAAAGCCGTGGGCATAGGCGTTGGACACCAGGTTGGTGACGATCTGCTTAAACAGGCTGAGATTGGTGAGTATGTTAAGGTCGGGATCGACCCGGTATTCCACCTCGGCCTGCTTGTCGCCGTAGATGAAATGCATCGACTCATGGTGCTCCTCTAGCCCCTGTTTGAGGTTGATGCTGCGTTTGTCTTCCAGGCTCTGCTCTGCGGCGATAGTCTTGAACTTCTGGATCAGGGTGCTGGCGCGGGTGATGTTGCTGATGATCAACTCGCAGCTTTGTTGATACTCCTCCAGGATGGCATTGATCTCCTCCAGGGTCGCGTTTTCGCTGTGGATCAACTTGATCAGCTCCTCGATATGGATCAGCTGGGTGCTGGCGGCGGTGAGGCAGATGCCGATAGGGGTGTTGATCTCGTGGGCCACGCCAGATACCAGGCCGCCGAGCGCCGCCATCTTCTCCTGTTCGACCAGTACCTGTTGGGCGCGTTTAAGCACCAGCAGGGATTGTTCCAGTTCCTGGGTGCGTTCCTTCACTTGGCGCGCCAGTTCATCCTTGTAGCTGCGTTCCAGTTCCAGCAGTCGCTCGCGATCCGCCAGGGCCTCTTGCAGTTCTAGCTTGGAGGCCTTGATGTCATCGAAGGAGCGCCTGAGTTGCTGCTGCATCTCATTGATTGCCTTGGCAACCAGCCAGAATTCGTCATTCTTATGGCTGTTCTTGACGAACACCAGGGGCTCGAATTCGCCGTCCAGGTTGATGTTTTGGCTGTAGTCGCTGAGCTTATGCAGGTGGCGGGTGACCAGAAACCACACCAGGAAGAGGATGAAACCGGCGACGATGAAGGTCTTGATGGCGTTGGAGAGGAGTATGATGATGGCGCGATCGAGCAGTTTCTCATATACCACTCTCAGATCCGCCTGCACCAACAGGGTACCAACGTCTATGTTTTCGTTACCTGAGCCATAGACCAGTTTAAAGCTGCGCTCTATGGTGTTTTCCGGGGTTGCCGTGCCCGCCTGCCAGTGTTGGCCGCTGTCGTCGTTTATCTCTATGTAGGTGATATCTGGCAGCTGGATCAGGCCGTCGATCTGGGTGTTGATCAGGCGCTCGTCGATCACCCAGATGCTGGCTGCCAGCACGTCCAGATTGACCTTCTCGATGCTGTCGAATTGGCGGGTGATGCGATTGACGTCGCTGCGATAGTCGTTGACCAGCTGAAAGCCCGTGGTGAGCAGGGTGATTAAGGAGCTGAAGAGGATGATCGACAGGGTGAGTTTTCTGCCGATGGGACTCTTGAGTAGCTGAGCTGTGTGGTTTGCCATTTATGGTATCGCTTATCCCAAGCACCATAAGCACGGCCGACAATTGACGTTAGGTGCGCTGTCCAGATCACATAGCTTTAAGCATAGCCTGATTCTTATATTCTGCTCGTGCAAAGGAATGAAAATGTCGCCAAGATGATGTTTGTAAAGTCTTTATGTGGCTTTGCGGGTTGGCATTTTACTTGCAGTTATTCTGCTTACTGCAGGTTTTTTGACACTAGGTATCAAGATGGAAAAATTAAATCTGATGCTGTTTAAACAGACGAGTCCCAAGCAAGTGATCTTCAATTTGATGTTGTGGCTGACCCTGATCAGCGCCGCCTTACTCTTTGCGCCCACCTCTCTGATGCAGACTCTGAGGCTAGAGCTGCTGGTGAGTCAATATGCCCACTTTATCGGCCTGGGATTGATTATCGGCGCGGCCTATCTCCTGACCCAGGTGGCCAACTATTTTCTCGATGAGGCGATCAAGCATCTCAAGGGCAAGCGTACCACCGAGACCATAGAGAAGAAGGTGCGGCTGCTGGATCCGACCGAGCGCGCCCTGTTAAGAGAGTTCTTCCTGCAAGGGGAGACAGTGCTGACCCTGCCTGAGAATGAGGCGGCGGTGCAGAGCCTGCTGGAGGCCAACATCTTGCAGTATCTGGGTAACAAGCAACAATACGCTATTCATGGCCCGACCGCAGATTTTAAGATTGCCATGGAGGCAAGATCCCATCTCAATCGCCAGGTCTTGCGTCTGCCTCAGGGCGAACCCAATCCCGAGCAGCTACAGCTGCTGATCAAGGCCAGACCCCACTTTATTCATAGTGTGGTGCCCAGTCGCAAACACGCCGCCTGATCTCCTATGGGGAATTGGTGGGAAACACCGAACGATAGATAAAAAAGTGGGGGCATCAGCCCCCATTTGCATTAGAAATATGATTTTGTGGACTTCGAGGTCCTATCTATTCTGGTTTCGACTTCGAGATAAACAACCACATGATGTATGACATTATGCCAATGGTTGTGAAGATAACTATCATAGATAGCAGACCAATGGGGTTACCAAACATTAAATCTAACCAAAATGCCATGTGAGAAGTCCTCTTTCGCAGCTGTTTATATCGTTGTCCAAGCTAAATTAGCGCGAATGGATATGAGAAATGCTGATCTCGATCAATTAATGCTGTCAATTTGATAACGCCTTGTCATCGTTTTGAGAATTTTGTGAGCCTGGTGGCAAAATTTCCTCGTGTGAATAGCCCGATTGTGCCGAGTTTTAGGCGCTTAGGATGAAAAATCGGCAGTCGGTAATAAAGCTGTCGCAAAAGGCTTGCCATTAGTAAAAGCAAAGGTATAATTCCGTTCACTTACTCGAGACAGAGAGTAAGGTCTGATTGATGAGCCGGAGTGGTGGAATTGGTAGACACGACGGATTCAAAATCCGTTTCCTTCGGGAGTGACGGTTCAAGTCCGTCCTTCGGTACCATTATCAGTTGCTCTCCTTGAGAGAATAGCGGTAAGATCAGACAGACAAGATGCAGATGTGGTGGAATTGGTAGACACGCTAGCTTCAGGTGCTAGTGGCTTAACGGCCGTGCGAGTTCAAGTCTCGCCATCTGTACCAACTTGTTGATGCAACCCTCTCTTGAAGAGATAAGAACCTGCTTAATAGCAGGTTTTTTTATGCCTGAAATTTATTGCTGCTCGGCAATAATCCCTCCTAAGACTTTGGAGCGCCATCGGCGCTCCATTTTGGCTTATTTTTATCTGATTAACTGCTGATAATTAGAAGTTGTAGGCAAGGCCAACCATATAGTGATCATGTTCGAATTCCTGATAGCTGACTTCTAACATCAGATCCAATTGAGTCAGGAGCGGGTAGCGATAGCGTAACCCCACGTCATAGATGGTGCCTGCTACTTTACCATTGTCGAGATATTCATAACTTTCTGCATCGGTGAATAGACCTAGATGGGCGGTTAGCTGGCTCTCGTTAAAAAGGTCGAGGCCATAGTTAACTTCTGTGTACCAAGCTTCTACATCTTGGTCATAGTTTACCATTAGATTAAGTGCCTTATAGTCGAGACTGACTGAATACTCGACGCTGTAGCCGCCAGCCCCATAAGTGTATTTCATGGCGTTGAAGCCCAGGCCTAGATCCTCGGTGAGCATCTGGTAGTAACCGCCGTAGTAATCAATTTCATAATCATTGTAGACGCTACCTTCATCCTCATAGCGATAGGTCTCGAAGGAGGTGCCTAGATAGAAGCCACTTCCATGTTCCACCATCAAGTCGCCCTGCAGGGTAGGCTTGTTGTCGCTGATAGTCTGACCGCGCCACAGGTAGTTGCTTAGTCCCATGAGTACGCCTGAGGTAGCGAACTGGCTTTCTTCGGCCAATAGAGGTTGGCTCATGGTGCAGGCGATAGCTAAGGCGCAAGAGGAGAGTATTACTTTATTCATTATCAACCCTTAAAATATTCTTGTGTTAAATTAATGCCAACTTATTTTGGCGCTTATTTCTTGCCACTTATTTGTGGTTTGTAGATTGTAATAAATAGATTTAAATAAAATAATTGCCTGCTGTTAGAATATTTTTTGTTTGTGATGTGATTTGTTTTTTTTGATTTTTTAAAAATGCAATTTGCGTTTTGAAGAGTGGGTTTCGTATGGTTATAAAGTTTTCTTTATTCTATCTGTATGATTTTAAGTTGATTTTGCTGTTGTTTTTTGTTGGGGGATGTTTTCTGTTTCTTGGTAAATGTTTTTTTTACAAAGTAAAAATAACCACTTCATTCAAAGTCTTGATATTCAGTTGATACGTTTGATAACTAGTGTGATCTGGCTCCTTATTTATTATTTTTTGGTTTGTATTATTTTGACCAAGGTGAAAAACAATTTTCGCCCGTTTGGTCTGTGATATATCGTTTTGAATTTCTTTAGTTCTATGCCAATGAATTAATCGGCTGGAATAAAGAGGTATATAGAATAATAAGGAATGTCTATGAGCGAAGTGCATTGGGGGCTGTTGGTAGCAGCCTATCTGTTCTTAGCCGGTGCTGGGGCGGGGGCCTTGTTTATCAGTGGTGCCCTGGTTCTGTCCGAAAAGGTGGTTCACGTCCACCACTGGTCGACGGCGAAGTATAGCGCCATCTCGGGCTTGTTACTCTTGATGCTGGGGACCGGGATGATCGTCTTCGACCTGACCTCTTTCCAGTACGGCATCTTCAATGGCGACATGAGTAAGCTTCTACGCTTCTACCGTCTGTTTATGACCTTTGAATCCAGTTCCATGATGAGTATAGGTACTTGGCTTCTAACCTTAGCGATTATCTTCGCGCTGCTGTTTTGTATCTCCTTTAAGCGACGTAATCAAGAGACCTTCTCGAGCCGTCGCTATGCGCTGATCAATTTGATCTTTGCGGTCTGTGTTGCCTCCTATACAGCGCTACTAATCGGCGATATTAAACATAACATTGTCTGGTCTAATAGCATCTTGGTAGTGATCTTCCTTGTATCCGCCATCTCCTCTGGCGCCGCCGTGGTGTTAGTTATCAACACTTGGTTAAAACATAGTGATCCACATCATAGCTTTGCTAAGGCTGATTCCTTGGTGATGCTTATTGAGCTGTTTGTGTTGGGTATCTTTGTCTATGCCATAGCAAATGTGAGTAAGTTTTACGGCCTGGATAACCTGCTTGGTATGGCGACATCAGCCGGTAAGATTTGGTGGCTCGGCGCCGTTGTAGTTGGCTTGTTGCTGCCGCTATTGCTCAACCTTACCTCCATCATGGGCAGGGGTGGCGTGTCTCACATTAAGGAGTACGGTATTGCTGCACTTACCTTAGTCGGTGCCTTCTGTTTACGCTATTCGGTCTTGTTAGCCGGTCAGTCTTATTAGGAGCTAAAGATGCTAGATAGAAGAAGAACACTCAAACTCCTGGCTGGTGGCGCCATAGCTACCACAGGCATGATGTTTATCCCAGCAGATCCTGTGATCGCCGACATTCGTCGTCAGGGCAAAAAGCGTCTGGCTATGGTGATCGATCTTGGTCGTTGCAACGGTTGTAAGGCCTGCGTAGTCTCCTGTGGGGTAGAAAACGGCAACTTGCCTGACGAGCACAGAACCCAGGTGCCACAACACAGCGTGGATCTGAATGGTAAGCAGTATGTGTTTAATATGCCGATCCTCTGCAACAACTGTGACAAGCCCTCCTGTGTGTCTGTTTGTCCGACGGGTGCCACCTTTAAGCGCGAAGAGGACGGCATCGTGGTGGTGGACTCACAGTTGTGTATCGGTTGTAACTATTGTATCCAGGCTTGCCCCTACGATGGAGTACGTTTCACTCACTCGGCAACGGGCACAGTGGATAAATGTAACTTCTGTATTCAGCGAACCAGCCGAGGATTGCTACCAGCCTGTGTCGAGACCTGTACCGGTGCAGCCCGTGTCTTTGGCGACATCAATGACCCCGAGAGTGAAGTTTCCAAATTGATAAGCCAACACAGGCCGCTGGTGTTGCAGGCCGGCAAGCAAACCTCCCCTAACGTGTTCTATATCGGCTTAACCCAAGACGAGAGCAACACTGCATACAGTATTAATTCTCCTCAAATCTGGCAGAGGTAGCAGCATGGATCGTAGAGATTTTTTAAAGGCGGGTTCGGTTGCCGCCGTGATGACAACAGGCACTTTGGGTGCCAAGGCCGCGACAAAGGCTAACGTGAATGACGCCGAGATCAGTCGCTATGCACCGACATCTCTGACCCCGGAGTATTACTTTGATCAAGACAAGCAACTGGTAGAAAATCCTGAGCAGCGTTTTGCCTTTTCTAAGTGTTTTGGATGTTTCAACGTCTGTGGTGCTAGGGTCAGCATAGATAACAAGACAGACAAGGTGCTGCGCGCAGTTGGTAATCCTTATACTCTGACGAATAATGCGGGCCAGCCTTTTACTATGGAGACGCCACCTAAGGAGGCGATGCTGCAGCTCTCCGCTGTCAGCGGTATGAGTCAGAGCAATCGGGCGACCTTGTGTGGTCGCGGCAATGCAGTGCCTGATGCTTTTGAGGATGAACATCGTATCACTCAGTGCCTAAAGCGAGTGGGCAAGCGTGGTGAAAATCGCTGGCAAAGCATTTCCTACGAGCAGCTACTCAAAGAGGTGACAGAGGGCGGTGATCTATTCGGTGAGGGCAAGGTCGAGGGACTCAGGGCGATCCATGATAACCCTGCTTTAGCAAATGCTAATTATCCGGATTTTGGGCCGGTGAAAAATCAGTTGTTGGTCTCTACTTCTTCTGAACAGGGGGCCAGGGCCGATTTTTTACATCGTTTTGTTAAGGAGTCCTGGGGAACGCCCAACATAGGCAATAAAGACTCTTATTGTGGTCACCAACAGGTGGCGGGCTGTGCTTTGGGCTGTTTCGATGCGGTTGATGAGATGGCCTTGCCCCAGGTGGATTATGAGGAGACCAAGTTTGCCATCTTCATCGGTACCAACCCTGGACTCAGTGGTAACGGTCTCAACGTGGGCTCGCGTCGTTTGGCCAAGGCCCGCAGCGATCGCCCTGACTTTAAGTATGTAGTAATCGATCCTATCTTACGCTCCTTAACCTCAGAAGTGGATAACAGCCAGGGTGAGTGGCTGCCAATTGTCTCTGGCGGCGATACCGCGCTGATGTTTGCCATGATGCAGTATATCATCAATCATGATCGCTATCGCCGAGCCTATTTGGAGGCGCCGAGTCAGGCCTGCGCCGATGCAATTGGTGAGATAAACTACACCAACGCCACCTATCTGGTGGTCAAAGAGCCGGGTCATCCACTGTTTAACCAGTTTCTCACCGCCGAAGCCTGCGGTGTGGGCGAGGCCGAGGTCAAGATGGTGATCGACAAGGCAACAGGCAAGCTGGTGACCAGTGAAAGTGATCAGCTTGCTGAGCTCTTTTACAAGGGAACACTGGCGATTGGCAATGGTGTTGAGCTTCAAGTGGAGACCGCCTTCTCACTGCTTAAACATCGGGTCAACGAAACTTCTATGCGCCAACTTTCCGAGCGTTGTGGTATATCTGTGGCCAAGATTGAGGAGTTGGCCAAGGAATTTACCTCCCATGGCCGCAGCGTGGCTATTGAGACTAATACCGGCTGTAATGCTTCAGACGGCGGACAATTCGCCTTTGCCATGATCATGTTGGCGACCCTGGTGGGTGCCCATAATGCTAAAGGCGGCATGATGCACATGGGCGGTGTGGGCTACGCTACCATGTATGATATCTATGACGGTCCTCTGTATAACCTGATGGATTTTGAACACACCTCGCTGACCGGTTTTAATGCCGAGCGCTCTGGCGACTATGAACTGAGCCATGAGTATCAGCAGAAGCTGGCTAAGG
The DNA here is from genome assembly GCF_000832025.1 of Shewanella sp. cp20. NCBI lineage: Bacteria > Pseudomonadati > Pseudomonadota > Gammaproteobacteria > Alteromonadales > Shewanellaceae > Shewanella > Shewanella sp. cp20. The sequence continues at coordinate 76,983 of NZ_JPII01000026.1, forward strand.
GGATAGATCCTTACCCTGCAGAGCAGCCATGGAACAACACCTTTGTGCAGGACAATAGTGGCGAGTTACTGGTGGCTCATGCGAATAAGAACCCGTTCCAATTCAAGGCATGGATCACTTGGGCGACCAACCCTATCTATGGCTGCTCTGGTCTGCAGGATCAGGTGGAGGAGTCTATCAAAGATCCTAAGCAGCTTGGGTTGATCATCGCCCTCGATCCCTATATCAATGAGACTAATGTCTTCGCAGACTATATAGTGCCTGACTCATTGCAGTATGAGCAGTGGGCCAACTCACGCATGTGGGGAAGCGAATTTATTGGTGATGTAGCCTGTGTCCCTGTGGTAGCTTCGCGCAACGTCAAGACCGCCCAGGGTCAAGAGGTCAACATGGAGCAGTTCCTGATCGATGTCAGTAAGGCTATAGGGCTACCAGGATTTGGTGATAAGGCTTTTAAGGATGCCGAAGGGCGAGACCTACCTATCCACACGCCAGCGGATTTTTATGTTCCCCTATTTGCCAATATCGCCCATACCGGCACAGTGTTGCCTTCGCCTACAGATGAGGATATTGCTTTTACGAGCGTTGATCGTGTACTGCCGCTATTTAAGGCCAGACTTAAGCCTGAGGAGCTGGGACCGACTGCATATATGCTAACCCGTGGTGGTCGTTATGAGCGGGTGGATGATCGCTACGAAGGGGAGTTCTTTAATCCCATGATGCGTATGGATACCCAGTTCCAAGTGTACAACGAGTCGCTTGCTCGGGTGAAGGACTCTTATAGTGGTGAATATAACGACGGTCAGCCCGTTTATGATGTAGACAGGTTTTGGGATGGTTCAGCTTTGCGAGATTTGTGGAAGGCTAATGAGTATCCATTTAATCTGTCAACGTTCAAGCTGCATCTTCGTAGTCCCTATTCGGTAGCCTTGCCACGCATCACTGCTCTGGGGGAGACCAACTATATCCATCTGCATGAGGATGATGCCGCCAAGTTTGGTATTAAGGATGGTGATAGGGTGCAGGTGTTGTCTCCTAAAGGGAAACATATCGAGGGAATTGTACAGGCTGACAAGACGGTGGCTCGTAACACCATAGTGGTGGGCATGGGTTATGGCCACTGGTGTTTTGGCGCTAGCGATCTTGAGGTTGATGGTCAGGTTATACCTGGTATCCCATCGAGAGGCACAGGTATCTGTCCTAACCCGTTTAACATAGTGGATCCTAGCCGTAAGGGCGCCAGTCTCTACCGCGATAAGACCTTTGGTTCGACCGCGAGACATGGAGTGCCGGTAGCTATTCGCAAGGTGTAATTGCAATATGAGCGTCGTCTTAAGTGAGATGACGCTCATAGTTGCTTAGCTCAGATTAGATGTGATCTGTTATTAGGCTTATCTTTGTTGCCAATCACTCGGATAGGATACTTTCCCCCATCTCCTGTCTTAGCAACAAAGGTTTTTCCTAGATACTCTATTTATCCCTAATTGATAAATAGAGTTTTTTCTTCTTAGCGCTTCATCGCTAGATACCACTCATCACGAATGTTATTAAACAACTGTTGCTTGAGCCAGTGATGAGTCGTTGATTGGTTTATTTCAGAAGAGATTAGGTAGTTGCCAACCCTGCGGCCGACATTAATCTGTTTCAGCAGATGCGCTGTTAATTGGCTTGGTAGAGTGGCGGTTCGTAGCCCTTTGATAATTTCGCAAAACTCACGGGTAAAAACATTGCAGCTCATGGAAATAGCTCGGCTATCGAGGATATGGCGACTGAGTGCCGCAATATTATCGGTAGCTCCGATTACATTCACAGCGATTCCCTGCTGTTTGGCGAGTTGTGCAATTAAGGGCTGACTTAGATCGTTATAATTATCCATAGCGAAATAATCGTACTGACATAAGTTTTCTAAGGTAAACTCCTCTGAAAATACCGCATGTCCTTCCTTGGCTATTAAAAAAAGATCCTCCGTCGGTGATAACATTTCGTGAATTATTTTGTGATCTTTAAAGTTTTCATAAACCACAGCGAAATCTATTTCGCCATGCTCGATAGCGCGGCTACAATCGCTGGAAAGTGTGCGTACTTCGAAGGTTAAGTTAGGCGCCTGAGGTAATATTTGTTGGTTGATTACCTTGTTTATCACATAGGTAAATTCATTATAGGCGTAGATCTTAAAGTGACCCTTTGCTGTAAGTGGGTTGAAATGAATATGGTTATGTTTAATTACCTGATAATCATGTAGCAATTGTTTGATATAAGGAAGGAGTTGAACAGCCTTATCCGATAAAACAAATCCTTGTGCTCGACGAATGAAAAGCACATCGTTAAAAATGTCGCGCAGGATGCCCAAATGGCGGCTAACAGAGGAGATACTTATGCCTAGTTCGTTAGCGACCAAACCGGCATTCAGGTGACGGCTTATGGATTCGAAAATGATTAGTGACTGATAATCGAGTTTGTCTATGTTCATAGAGGGAAGGCAATTCGAGATATTTATTCATTTTTATCATGGTATAGAGATGACAACAAATTTAATGGATAAATTTGTGTATTGGATTGGCATCTACCCTAATAAAGATTAAAAAGTGCTACTTAATTTAATAGTGTGTACTGTTTTTTATATGAAGTTTACCTTGAAAAGCAAAACTGATCACCTGGAAAAATTTTTAGTATCTTAGGGGAAAGCGATAATCGCTGTCGTAAGAAGTTAACTAAGAAAAGGTATACAAGAAAGAGGGATAGGATGGTGAGGATATTTTTTTGAGTGTTTTTAGGGTTAGAAAGAAGGCTTTTGGCATGTTGTCTCAGAGCTATTTCATATTGTTTGATTCGACAGATTAATGGATTGGAGGGGCTTACAAATGGGAGACATATGTGGATGTTGTATTGTCTCGTTGATCTGGTTGCCTGCCTCGGTTCTCATCTAAAAGAACGAGGCAGTATTTTAAATGATGATGCAAAGATTAGGGGACTAGCTTTGCAAGATCTTGAGCGGTAGGCCAAGCATGTCGTCGCCGCTGCCGGCCAGGTACCAGATGATGGCAACCAGGGCACCGACGGTCAGCAGGTACCAGATGGCTGAAAATACCTGGCCGTATCTGTCCAGCGGCAGCAGATGACTCTGATGGCGGGTCTTCCATTCGAAGACGATCTCCAGGCTGCCGATGAGGAGCAGGAAGCCCAGTAGCGCCAGCCCCAGGCTGTAGCTGATGAAGACGCCGATGGCGGCACCCGCCACGCAGGCAATCAGCCCCATCAGACTGTTCATCGAGAAGCTGATGCTCTTGAGAATATGCCCGCCGTCCAGGGGCAATATGGGCAGCAGGTTGAACAGGTTCAGCAGGGCGTTGAAGGCGGCGAGCCCGGCAAACAGTGGGTTGTCTGTGACCCAATAGGCGACTAGGGAGGCTATCGACATCAGGAGGCCGAAGGTGGGCCCCATGATGGAGATCACCACATCCTGCCAGCGGGTGTTGAGCTTCTCGTCGCTCAGCGCCAACCCGCCCATGAAGGGGATGAGGTAGATCCCCTTGGTCTTCATGCCGAAATACTTCATGGCGCGAATATGGCCGTACTCATGGAACATGAGGCAGGCGATCAGCGCCAGGGCAAATTCGAAGGAGAAGAGCCAGGAATAGGCGGCGACGCTGGCACCGGCCAGCACAACCTTAATCACCTTGGCGCTCTTGAGTAGCTTAAAGCCCAGGGAGGCCAGGCCCACCAGGCTCAGTTTCTGTGATGCCTTAACCGGGGTGACGGGCGTCTGACGCTCAATGTCTTTGGCGTCACGGCTACCTTGGCTCAGCACGGCATCTTCGCTCAGCAGGCGATAGTTGAGGCTAAAGGGTTGCCAGATGAGATCCACTTCCAGGGTGAGGGGGATCTTCTGTACCGATTGATCTTGAGGGTTATGACGGCTTAACTCGAACTCATGGTTTCTCAGTCCCTGATTATCGGCACTGGCCTCTTTGACCGACACCAGTTGATTGTCCCAGAAGAGTTGTTGCCAGCCCGCCAGCGAGCCTTCGAGGCGCAACTCTTTGCCTAAACAGTCTATTCTCAGTAGTTCCACTTGTTTTCCGTTATCCGTTACCGCTATCTGGCGGGGATTATGCCTGTAAAGTTATGGCAAAGAAAAGAGGCCCGACAATTTTGCCGGGCCTCGTTGATCTGCTAATAGATTGCGATCACTTGCGATTGCTGTAGTCGAAGCTGATCTCCTGGCCTTCGTTGACCACTATGCAGGGGCCGTGCTCACGCTGGGTGCGATTAAAGGCGGGGCCGATATGTAGCTCGACGTTGGCGAAGATGTGTTTGCAGGCCTCGATGCGGTACTCCTGATAGTAGCGTTCCACTTCCTGCTCGATGGCGTTGAACTCCTGCTCCTCGCGGGACCACTCCTGGGTGATGCGGCGCTTCTCTTCCAGCATCCCCTTGACCTGCTCGACCATGAGGGCGTCGTCCTGCCACTCTGCCTTAGGGGGCAGCTTGTTGAGGCTGGCCTCTATGTTGAGCTTGGCCACCACCATCTGTTTGATCCCCTGATCCAGCTGCTTGAGTTCCTCTTTGAGCTCGCCGTGCTTCATGGCGCAGAAGACCTCGGTGCGGGTACCGGCCGTGGCACCAATGATCACCGCCTTGATGCCCTTGTCGGCCTGGGCCACACCACCCACAAGATCGCCCCGGCGGCCATTGGCGTCGCTGACGATGAGGTGCCCAGCGGTCTGGGTATGACTGTGCAGTAGCTGCTTGGTGACCAGGATATCGCCTTCGGCCTTTAACTCTGAGTATTGGACGAACTGGGCCGAGATCTGCCCTTTGGCAGAGAGCTTGGTAGAGAGTTGATCTTCCTTGAGCTGGCGGCCAATTACCCCCTTGCTGACGGTAATATCACCATCGGCGATCAGTTGAGCCGAGTCGACAAATCCCATCACGGTAATATCGCCGGTGGATTTGACCACCATGCCTTCATGTACGTCGCCGGTAACCAGGACACTGCCCTTGAAGTCGACATTGCCGTAGCCGATATCCACATCTTTTATCTGCAGCACATCATCGACCTGCATGCCACTCTTGGTCTCTACCGGCTGGCCGGCGACGGTGGCGACCAATACATTGGGGTCGGATTCCAGTTGCTCTGTGCCTGTGCCTGCGGTGAGTTGGAGATCTTTACCGGCGATCGGTAGCAAAGGCTCACCCTGAACGTTGTAGCCCTTGGTGCCTTCGGTCGCGGGGATCTTAATCATCAACTTGTCGTTGGGCTTGACCATGATGATCTCACCCAGGTTGCGCATGTCGACCGTGCCGTCGGCGCGCTCCTGAGGCTGAAGCAGGCGCTCCCTCGCTAGAGGTACCTTGCGCTCGACGATGGCGTTGGTGCCATTGATGGCGGGCTTGCCGTGGGCGAACACCTCGCTGCAGCTCTCTCCCGGTGCCAGGGTCGGTAGCTTGGCGAGCAGGGCTTCAATCTTGACCTTGCTCAGCCCCATGCTGATCTGCTCTGTCTTGAGGGCTCTTAAGATATCTTGCAGTGTCAGAGACTTACCACCCCATGGGGCGGTGAGCGTCATCTCGGCGCTCATCTTGTCGTCGCTGAGGCTGATGGCGATCTCGGCGTCGCGGCGCTCGGCGATCTCGAAGAAGAGTTCATACTGGCCATCGTCCTGGCCGATCACCTTGTTGACCTGAGCGACGGCCTTTTCGATAACATTCTTACGGGGACAAAGCTGGCAAAATTCGGGCAGGGTGAGCAGTTCGAGAATGGCGTCCACCGTCAATGGGCCATGGGTATTGGGAATGACTTTAAATTCGGCTAAGTTTCCGTCACTACTCAGTTCTATCAGTCCAGGATCCAGCATAGAAGTTTCCGTAGGTTAATTATTATTTTAGTTAGTATTCTCCCGAGTATAACAGCATAAAGTTTGACCTATGAAGCCCTATTTTATGATGCAGATGAAGCGCATGATTGAAATGAGATCTTGTACGACAAAAGCCGGGTGGCCCCGGCGATAAATAACAGATTAAACAGTGGTTTTTAAGCGACTTATGCCTTGCGGTTGGCGTAGATCTTGTATTTGTTGTTCTCGGCGGTCACATTCACCGTCTTGAAGAACTGGGCTATGGTGTCACTGTAGGGCAAGTGGCGGTTGGCTACTATCTGCCAGATCCCACCAGACTTGAGCTGGGCCTCGCTCTGCTGCACGAAGCGGGTCGCGATCTCTGTGGTGCTGTCCAGTCCATCGTGAAATGGCGGGTTGGAGATGATGGCGTCGAACATTCCTTGGGTTTGCGTTAAGCCATCGGAGGCATAGACCTTGGCCTGCATGCCGTTGGCCGCCAGGGTTAGCTCACAGGAGGCGAGGGCCATGGCGTTGATGTCGACACATTCGAGTTCGAGGGCGGGATTGGCCTTGAGCAATGCTGCGGTGATCACCCCGGCGCCGCAGCCAAAGTCGAGTACTCGTCCCTCAAGCGTAGGCAGATGCTGTAACAGTAGCTCAGTGCCCTCATCCAGTCGCTTCTCGCTGAAGACACCGACCAGGTTGCAGATGGTTAGCTCCCCCTGTGGTGTACTCAGCGAATAGGTTTTGACCCAATCGCTCAGGCTTATCTCGGGTGCCTCGCTCTGCAAGGTGCTGGTATAGAGCATACAGTGACGGGCATTGTCACGCTTGATGGCTGCGTCGAAATAGTCGGGCATTTGCTTGGCTATCGAGCGGATGCCGCCCTTCTTTTCGCCGACGATCACCAGATCGCCACCGGGGATCAGATGGCGCCCGGCTAGGTTGAGCAGGTAGGGGCTAAGGCTCTTGGACTTAGGATAGAAGAGCAGCACGACGTCGAAAGTTTGCGCCGATGGCAGCTTATGGCCGAAATGGCATTGCAGGCGGGCGTTTTCATGGCCTTGCACATGCTGATAGTGGTTGAAATCCAGGGCCAAAGTGGTGACTTTTGTGGCATGTTCCAACAGGGTCGTCGCCAGAAGATCGCACTCATGATTGATGAGCAAAACATTTTTTGATTCAAACAGTTCGATATTTCTTAGGACGACTTGAGAAGGATTAGATAACACGCGTAACCACAGGCCAAAGGGGAATTTGCGGCAATTATAGCCCAAGCCTCTATATTATCAGTAACATTTATTATGCCAGTTTGCCGATTCTTGCCTAAGCTATATCTCATCAGACGATAAATTTCCTTTGTTATGTGAGATTTGGCGCATGACCTGGGTAGGTAGGAGATAGAGGAGCGGGGATGCGGCGATTGTCGACATGGATGTGCCTTTTGGGCCTTTGTTGCGCGAATGTATTTGCCGCTCAGGTGATCGTCAATGCCTCGGTGGAGAGCTTAGATATTACCCCGAAAGATCTTAAATTAATCTTCGCCATGCAGAAGCTCTATTGGCCTGACGGCCAGAAGATCCAGGTTTTCATCCTCCCCAGCGATTCCCCCATACATCAAGAGTTTTGCTATCAGCAATTGGAGCTTATGCCCTATGTGCTGCGGCATCGTTGGGATCGTCTGGTGTTTTCCGGAGTTGGCGAGCGGCCGATCACCTTAGACTCGGAGGTGGAGATGCGAGAGAGGGTGGCAAATACGCCCGGTGCCATAGGTTATGTGTCCGGAGGCGGTGAGGTCGCCGTCGAGATAGGTGTCGAGCGTCAAGGAGGACAAGATGAAGCCGAGCATTAGTCACTTAAGTCTGAGACGCCTAAGCCCGATGGCCTTAACGATTGGGATATCACTGGCTCTGTGTGCGTCTTCCACTGTGTTGGCGCAGGTTGGTCAGTGGCAGGTCAATGGCTTCGTCGGTCAGGGTTATATTGCCGCAGATGGCAGCGAATTTATTGTCGGCGAGTCGGGAGATGCATTCGATGTCACCGAGGCGGCGCTGCATCTCTCCTGGGTGCCCGATGAACATTTTCGGGTGGCGGGCGCCGCACGTTACCGTCAGTGGGGCAACCTGGATGAGTCTGGACTGAGTGCCGACTACCTGTTTGCCGAGTATAAGTTCATCTTAGATCAGGGCTATGTGGGGGCCAGAGGTGGCCTGTTTAAGAGTGAGGCAGGTTTCTATACCAGCACCCGCGATGTCTCCTTCACCCGGCCGGGGATCTTGTTGCCCCAGTCGGTATACAGCGATTATCTTCGCGATGCCCTGCTACATATTACCGGTGGCGAGCTATTTGGCGGCCATCCTGTCTTCGACGGCTCGCTCGAGTGGCATCTGACACTGGGGGATGCGCAAACCTCTGACGACCTGACCCGCAACGTGGTTGGCTCCGAGGAGTTCGGCCACTTCGATGCCGATGGCTATTGGGGGGCGGATCTCGAGTATCAGGACGATAGCCTGCGACTGGGGCTCACCTATTTCGATGCCGAGAGTCGCTATCAATCCCATCTTGGCGGTCCCTTCGGCGATGGCAGCCTGCGTTCCAAGCACTGGATAGTGTCGGCACAGTATCGGGTAAACTTCCTCGAATTTACCGGCGAGTATCTGCACTGGGACCGCTATGTGGGCGGGGTGTTTGTCCCCCCTGAATTGGGGATTTATGAGGTGAGGGGGTATGGCTATTACCTGGATGTCCGTGGCTATCTGCCGAGTGATGTCGAGGTGTTTGTTCGCTACGATCATCAGGTGCTTGATGAGAGCGATCCCGACGGCGATAAGCTAGTTGAGCGCGGGGTGCCCGGTTACTTTGGCTATGCCCACGACTGGACGCTTGGCATGCGCTGGTTACCGGCGAAAGATTGGATGGTGGCGGCGGAATATCACAAGGTAAGCGGCGCCGCCTGGGTGACCCCTATCTTGAAGCCTAATCCGGCGGCGCAGGACAAGGACTGGTCGCTGTTTGCCATCGAAATATCCTACAAGTTCCAGTGGTGATGCCATGATAGTGAATCACCCCGATCGCTTCTTGAGTATTAAGTGGAAACTACTTATCGCGGTGATTCTTATTTTGACGCTGGTGGGTGGGGTGATCTGTACCTTGGCCTATCAGCAACTACTCAATCAACAGAAGATGCTACTCGAGGCCCAGCGGGATAAGCTGGCCCAATCTCTCTCCTTCTCCATGAACACAGCGGTAGAGCATTCACTGCAGGCGGCGATGCAGCTAGGCTTTGTGGCCAACGCCAAGGGCGATGATGGCGCCGAGGGTTATCAACTGCTGCTGGCGGAGAACTGGCCCGACGTACAGCTCTATTGGGACCTCAAGGGGTTTGGTCTGTATCAGCTCGATGGTGAGCGACTGGCCCATGCGGGCGAGCCCCATTCACAGGACGACCTCAGGTGGCTGTTGCAGAGTGAGGCCTCATTTGAGCTGACATCCAGGGTCGTCTGTGTCGAGGATTGCGTTATCCAGGTGCTGGTACCGACGCTGGTGAACAGCAGGCCCCATCTGTTCTTCTTCGAGTCGGCGCTCACCGAGGTGATCAGCCACTTTCGCACCGATAGGTCGATAGAGTTGGCGGTATTAGGTGCCCAGTCCGGTGATGCCGAGCCTGGCCCGCTGTGGGGGCGTCACCTCTACAGTATCAGCAATCGCCCCAGCAGCTTCGCCCTGCTGCGTCACATGGCCGATAGCTACTCCTGGCAGCAGATCTCTATGGGCGACGGTGTCTATAACTATCAGGATAACCACTGGGCGGTGTGGTCCTTCCCCCTGGATAAGGTGGAAAATGCCCCCGCCATAGTGGTGCTGATGAGCCTGGGGCAGTGGCAACAGATGCTATCGACCTTCCAGCTGGGGATGGTCGTTACCCTGTTGGTGGGGCTGATCCTGGCGGCTGGGCTGGTGATGCTGGTGGCCTGGTCACCTGTGATCAGCCTGGCGCGCCATGCCAACCTCTTGCCGCTGCTGGCCGACCACGACTTTGCCGGCGTGCGTGCCAGTTTACCGAGCAAGCCTTCGCTGTTTCCCGACGAGGTGGATCTGATCCATCTGGCGACGCGTCAGCTGGCCGATAACATGCAGGGCATGGAAAACGAGGTGGATGAGTACACCCATGAGCTGGAGCGCCTGGCCATGCTCGATACCCTCACGGGCCTACCAAACAAGGCGATGCTTCACCATGAGCTGCAGACCGCCATCGCCTGTATCGCCAGTAAGGAAGATTGCGTGGTGCTCATGTTCCTGGATCTCGATGAGTTCAAACGGATCAACGATACCCTGGGCCATATTCAGGGGGATGAGTTACTCAAGATAGTGGCGGCCAGGCTGACAAACAGTGTGCGTGAGATGGATACCGTATTTCGCCAGGGGGGCGATGAATTTCTGATCTTGCTCAGACAGGTACACGACGAGCAGGAGGTCAGCAATGTGATCCACAGGATCTTCTCTGCCCTGCAACACCCAGTGGTGCTAGGCAGCCACAAGTTGATCGTTACCACCAGTATCGGCCTGGCCTACTGTAACTCTTCTCGCCTCAGTGCGGAGGAGCTGATCCAGCACGCGGATCTGGCCATGTATCAGGCCAAGAGCGCCGGGCGCAGTAACTATCGGGTGTTTAGCGAGGAGATGCTGCATCAGGCCAATAACCGCCTCATGATAGAACAGAACATAGGAAGCGCCATCAACGAGGAGCAGTTGGTGCTCTTCCTCCAGCCGATAGTCGAACTCCCGTCTGGGCGTCTACGAGGGTTCGAGGCGCTGATCCGCTGGTTTCATCCCGAACGCGGGCTCATCATGCCGGGGGACTTTATTCCCGATATCGAAAACAGTGAGGCGATCATCGAGGTGGGTAACTATGTGATCCGTAAGGCGTCCGAATTAATTGCCCGGCTGAATTCCGCCGGATGGGACGATCTTTATATCGCGGTTAACCTGTCGGCCAAGCACTTCCTGGCCGCCGACCTGCTTACCGTGGTACGCCAGGAGGTAGAGGCGCAGCAGATCTCGGCGCGCTCACTGGTGTTAGAGGTGACGGAGGAGAGCGTGATCGAGCAGGTGGAGCAGGCGATGGCGGCCATGGCATCGCTCAAGGCGCTGGGGGTAAGGATCGCCATCGACGACTTTGGCACGGGTTACTCCTCGCTGAGCTATCTCAAGCAGTTGCCCTTCGACCTGTTGAAGATAGATCGCTGTTTCACCGCCAACGTGCTCGACGGCGAGGCCGATACTCATATCATCACTACGGTTATCGAGCTGGCCCATAACCTGGGGCGTGAGGTGGTGGCCGAGGGGATAGAGACACAGCAGCAGGCCGAATGTTTGAGTTGTCAGCGCTGTGAACTGGGTCAGGGATATTACTTCTCCCGCCCGCTGGATGTGGCATCTGTGTTTGTGGTGTTGCAGGAGATAGAGGAGACTCGCCTCTGGCCCAGCAGCCAGGCTCCCCAACCTAAGCTGGCCAGGCAGGGGAGCTAGCCTGGCCCCTGAGGTTAATCAGGAGCAGGGGCTAATCAGGAGGCCGGGGCCAATCAGGAGGCCGGGGCCAATCTGGTGGTAGAGACAAGCCTGGAGGATGGCATTAGTCTTGGTTATCTACCTCAGAGACGGGGGCGGCAGACTGACTCTGGGCGCCCTCGCTAAGCAGATCGCTTGCCTGGCGAAATGCCTCCTTGGCATCGGGTTCACTGGCCGTCGATTGTGCCTTTGCCGACAGTTCAGCCGCCTGCGCCGCCACGTCAGCTTGGGCAGCAGTGTTCTGGGTTGCGGTGTCCTGGGCAGTGATTTCAGCCTTGACCTCGGCCTCTAGCGGCGCCGCTGTTTTAGGTGATGCCATTGTTGCAGGCTCTGCTGGCTGAACACTCGCTGGCTTAGCACTAACTGGCTTAGCCTTAGCGGCTTTTGCCTTTGCGGGTTTAGGCAGCAGGCTGATTAGCTTTTGGGCGATATCGATATTGTCCTGGTGGCCGGCGAACAGTGAGGAGGCAGGGCCCGCGGCAAACACCTGCACGTCGACACCCGTGTGGCCTCCCGTGGTCCAGCCGGTATTCGAGCGCTGGTCGATAAGCTTCTTGAGCTGGTTGGTCAACACCTTCTCACCCTGCATCCGGGCGTTATCCAGTGCACTAAATTCTTCATCGCTCGGGGTAAAGCCCAGGGCGCCGCTTACGCCGCTCTGCCATTCATCCTCGGCTAGCGCCTGGCTGGCGATGCGTGCTGGGCTGGCATTAATCTGGCGCAGCACCTGGCTGTCCCAGCGATAGTCGCCATGGGTACCGATAGAGAGGCCGCCGGTGTTATGGTCGGCGGTAACCACCAAGAGGGTATCTTGATGCTGGCGGACGTATTGCTCGACCACCTCGATGGCGCCGGCAAACTCATGCATCTCGGCCATGGCGGTGGCGATATCGTTGTTGTGGCCGGCCCAGTCGATCAGGCTGCCTTCCACCAGAAGCACGAAGCCTTGGTCATTCTGTGACAAGAGATCTAACGCCTTGGCCGTCATGGTGCTCAGGCGTCTGGCCTCTGGCTCATCGATTGCCCAGGGCAGCTGCACGTCGGCGAACAGGCCCATCACCTTAGGCTGGGTCACGCCATCGAGCAGGGCGGTGTCCTTGAGTACCTGGTAACCCTTGGCCTCGAACTGCTCGATCAGCTTGTCGGAGAAGTAGCGTTGACCGCCGCCCAGCATCACGTCGGCATCGGTATTGAGGTAGCTCTCGGCCAGCGCCTCATAGTTGCGGCGACTCTCGTTGTGGCTGAGGAAGGCGGCTGGGGTGGCGTGGTTGATCTGGCTGGTGACTGTGACGCCCGTGCTCATACCGCGTTTTTTCGCCAGCTCAAGCAGGGTCGGCAGCGGGCGCTTATTGGTATCGACCGATACGGCACCATTATAGGTTTTTACCCCAGTCGCCAAGGCGGTTGCGGCGGCGGCCGAGTCGGTGACATAGCCGCTGACAGGCGCCGGATAGGTGCTGGCGTTACCTACCAATAGGCGGTCAAACACCGTCTGTTCTATCTCCTGGGTGCTAGGGTTGTCCTGATAGTAGCGATAGGCGCTGGTGTAGGCAGGGCCCATGCCATCGCCCACCATGATGACGATGTTCTTGGGACGACTCGGCGCCGTCTGCGGGCCGAGCAGGTTTTCGGCCCAGAGGCTGCCCGATACCAGGGCGGCGCTCAGGCAGAGCAGGTTACATAAACGGGTGAACTTCATCTTGGCTCCAGTTTAGCGGGCGACACGCGCCTCGATGGCATCCATCAGCATGCCAGTGATATCCACGTCGAAGGCGGCCTCGATCTCTCTGATACAGGTCGGGCTGGTCACATTGATCTCGGTGAGCTTATCGCCGATCACGTCCAGGCCGACGAAGATCAGGCCACGCTTCTTCAGCTCAGGGCCTATGGCATTGGCGATGGCCCAGTCGCTCTCGGACAGGGGCTGAGCCACGCCGCGACCACCGGCGGCCAGGTTACCTCGGGTCTCGCCCTTCTGTGGGATGCGTGCCAGGCTGTAGGGTACGGGGACGCCATCGACCACCAGAATACGCTTGTCGCCGGCGGTGATATCGGGAATGAAGGCCTGGGCCATGGCATATTGCTGACCATGATTGGTGAGGGTCTCGATGATCACCCCAAGGTTAGGATCTTGCGCCTTGACCCTAAAGATTGAACTGCCGCCCATGCCGTCGAGCGGCTTAAGAATGATATCGCCCTTCTCCTGATAGAAGGCGCGGATGCGCTGGGCATCGCGGGTCACCAGGGTGTCTGGGGTAAACTCGCTGAACCAGGCGGTAAACAGCTTCTCGTTGGCGTCACGCAGGCTCTGGGGCTTGTTGACGATCAGTGTGCCTTGCTCCTCGGCGCGCTCCAGCATATAGGTGGCGTAGACGAACTCGGTATCGAATGGCGGGTCCTTGCGCATCAAAATAACGTCCAGATCCGCCAGCGGCGTATCGACGGCGTCTTCCAATTCATACCAGGAGGTAGGGTCTTGCTTCACCGTCAGGCGACGCATGTTACCCATGGCCACGCCGTTCATCATGGCCAGATCTTGCATCTCCATATAATAGAGCTGATAGCCTCGCGACTGGGCCGCCAACAGCATGGCGAAGCTGGAGTCTTTCTTGATGTTAATGTCGCTGATGGGATCCATCACTATGCCAAGCTTAATCATCTCATCTTTCCTTATATTAATGCGAAGGGAGCCGGGCCTTTAGCCCAGATCGCCGAATTTCAGTTGTAGTGCGCTAATGGCCGTCAGGGCGGCGGTCTCGGTGCGCAGCACGCGCGGGCCGAGCAGCACGTCGGTAAAGGTCTGGGTTTCCGTCATGGCGATCTCTTGGGGCGATAAGCCGCCCTCCGGGCCGATCAACAGACGCACCCTGTCGGTCGCCATCGTCAACCCCTGAATGCCGTGGGCAGCTCTTGGGTGAAGATTAAGCTTTAGCGCCTGGGTTGGCTCGGCGCACCAATCGGCCAAATGCATCGCCGGTCTCACCTGGGGCACAGTGCTGCGACCCGACTGCTCGCAGGCGCTGATCACTATCTTCTGCCACTGCTGTATCTTCTTCTCCAGACGCTCGCCGGTCAGTTTGACGCCGCAACGTTCGGAAAACAGTGGCGTAATAGTATTGACCCCCAGTTCGACCGATTTCTGCAGGGTGAAGTCCATGCGATCGCCGCGGGAGATCACCTGACCCAGGTGCAGGTTAAGCGGCGACTCGTTGTCGTTGGCTTCCTTGGATAGGACCCGCACTTCGACATTTTTCTTGCTGGCGGCGACGATCTCGGTCAGATAGTTGTGGCCGTCGCCATTAAACAGCTCGAGCTGCTCGCCTGCGCCCATGCGCAAGACGCGCCCGACATGGCCGGCAGCCTCTTCATCCAGCATCAACTGCTGTTGAGGGGCATAGTCGCCGGGCTGATAGATCCTTGGAATTCTCATGCATTACTCCGCGATACGCTGGGTTTCGGTCAGTTTTTGGCACTGTGCCTGAACAAAGGGGTTGTGGTTGCCCTGTCTGGCGGCGATGGCCTGGTCTCGTTGGCACTCAATAGTATCAACTGGATAGCTTTTATCCCATGCCTGAAACAGTTTTAGCTGACTTTTGGCGATCTTGAGGCCATAGGCCTGCTGCATGTAGAGATAGGTACGGGCTATCTGACCACGCGTCTGGCTCGGCGGCTCCACCTTTCTGCCCTTGAAGTCGACTACCATGGCGCACTGACCATATTGTTCAGCCTTGGCGTTCCACTGGCTGAAACGGAAGTTGCTGCGATCGCCGTTGACCTCGCCGATGGCGGGTACCAGGTTATGCAGGTCACTCTCCATCTTCTTAAACTGCTTGTCTGTCTTGCCGCAGTTTTTACGGCCGCCTTCTTGCCAGCACTGACGCTGATGGCCAAATTCCCAGGCGGGGACTATGTGTTCCCACTCGATGCGCCTGGCGCGCTTCTCCTGTTTACGCACTTGGTACCCGCAGCGCTCGAAGTCGGGCTGCCATAGCTTGCCCGAGATGCTGATGTCGCAGCCACAGTAGAAGCTCTTGGCCGGAAGCGTGTCGCTGTAAATACTACGTGCGACCTTCTTGGCCTGGTTGAAACTGGTGGGATGGGAGGCGAGGGCGCCTGTCGAGAGGCCGAGCGCAAGCAGCGCCAAGGCGCCACGCAGCAGTGGCCTCAGACCGTATGAGGTTGTTAGCACATTTATTCCCTAAAAAACAAAAAATCCCTTGCCTATCTCTGCCTGGCTCTTGGGTTGGCTGGCATGGTGGCAAGGTGAGTGTTCGGCCCCATGGTGAGGACACCGATAGCTATGTCGATATCTAACCCGAAAGTTAACTCGATATCTAAGCAGATAGTTAAGCCGATTCTACGGGAATCGACTCAGTTCAGGCAAGTTAAGCCGGGTTCATCATGGCGCGTCATGGACTCGGCTCAGGGTCTCTTTGCAGCGCCGACAGCGATACTGGGTCTGCTGGCGCTGTACCTTGTTATGCCTGCGAATGCTCAGCGGTACCACGCCGCAGCGGCAAGCATAATCGAAGGTCTGACCGGCGACAGAAGCGGTATTCAGGCTGTGTGTTGTTCTGGGTGTCAGGCCATAGAGGTTTATCATCAGTGCCTGCCACTCCTTGCCGTGGGGCTTGACCCGGCCATAGAGGCGATAGGCGATCAGGTGGCAGATCTCATGGGGCACCACCTGGTCGACAAACTCCTGCGGATTCTCCTCGAGCAACACTGGATTAAACCTGAGCTTGTTGAGCTGCAGATGGGCGGTACCGGCGCTCTTGCCCCTGAGCTTGAAATTGACCTCGGGGCGGGGGAAGCTGCGTCCAAGCTTCTGCTCGGCAGTCTGATAGCAAGACTCGACGGCGGCGATGATGCGCTGCTGATGGGCATTGAGAGCGGATTTGATGACTCTTGCCTTGGGCGCCTGTGTGTCTTGCGCCTTTGAGCGAAACAGGGGTTGCAGTGGTCGAAACATATTAGGGCTTAGGGTCATTGACGCCCACCGTCTTGGCGGGCGTCTTCAGGGGGAGGATTATAGCCGGGTTGCCGCGGCTTTGACCATCTCCTTGACCTGATCCACTATCGCCATCTCTGTCTCGGCCTCATAGGCGGCTACCCTTGGCGTATGGATATGACCTACCTTGATGCCGCTGTTGAAACGCTGGCCCAGTAATACGGCGCGGTAGGAGATCTCGTTGGAGAGATAACCCCCGCCAGATCCATTGACCGAGGTGGCGTTTTGCAGTTCAGCCAATGAGCTGGCGTCGAACTCGCCCCGTGACAGAGTTGTGACGGTATGGTTGTCGTTGACCTTCCATCTGCCCTTGACCGACTGCATGGCGCCGACCGGTAGCGAGAACTCGACGAACTCAGGCCCATAGAGGGGCTTGCCATCGAACATAGGCGCCTGTGGCGACTGGGCCGTGGCGCCGGTCAGCACATTGAGGTTGTCGGGCGCGGCGGCGCTGCGGTTGCGGCCGGGGAAGCGCTCTAGGTCGAAGTCGTCGCGTCCCATGCTGACGGTGAAGATGGCGTTGACGCTGTTTTCACGATAGACAGGGGTCAGTAAGGATTCGATGATCCCCTGGTCGAAGTCGGCAAAGCGTACCGGAATCATCACAGTCTCTATCTGGGCCTTCTTGCCATCGACGCTAAATTTGTAGCCGTCTAATGCGAGTGCAGTTAATCCCGAGGGATTGCTCTGATCTATGTGACGATCCAGGAAGAAGGGGTCGAAGCCAGTGAGCAGAATACGGATCTGGCTGTCCTCATCGAAGTGGATGTCGCTGAAGCCGCGGGAAGATTTTTCCACCGCCTTGAGTAAGATAGTGCGCTGCCAGTCGGCCATGTTAAAGGCGGGCTTCGACTGCTTGAGCGTCTTCTTCATCGCCAGACGGCTCCAGTAGAGGGATCTGTCATCCTGTCCGCCGGATTGCACGTCTCTGACGGCCTGTTGCCATAGACGCTCGCCTTGGTGGGCCACCATTTGTGTCATGATGAGTTCATCTTTCTGCTGGCGATATTTCTCGTCCAGACTGTCGACCAGGGCTTGATAGCGATTGACGACGTCGGGCATGGCCTGTGTCGCCTTAGGCAGGCGCAGTTCTTCGAGATCCAGACTGGCGAAGGCGCTGGCACTCAGTAAGCTGGTCATCGCCAGGGCTATGGCTGTTTTACGCATGAGATGGTTCCTTTGCAAAAACCTCTTACCCTGACATTCAGCCAGTGGCCGATGTTGGGCAATGATGGCTCAGGGCGGTTATCAATTTGAAATTATTATAGTCAACAACTGAGTATGCACGACATCTGTCTGCAAATAAAGGCTTGAGATGGCTTGATAAAATGCCAGATTCTTGACACAAATCATCATGAGTTTGCCCGCTTGGCGATGAGATGACTTACTAGACTTGAGCCAGGTAATTTGATGGCGCCTGATGGTGAATTTTGGCTATTTGGGCTAACTGTTTTTTGGGGAGGGGTCGATGACAATGCGCATCAATCTAGGTGAACGGCTGGGAGATAGCCTGAGCAGTCGTCTTACTAATGGCTTGAGTAGTGGCTTGAGTAAAATATTGGCTTATCGATTGATTTGCACCTTAAGTTATCTGGGGCTGCTTAGCTTAGGCCTGTTTATCTGGGCGGGTAGTGCGGCCGCGGCGACTCAGGCGGCTTCACTATCTGTGTTCGAAAACAAGGCGGGCGAACATAAGGCTGTCAAACATAACCTGGCCGAGCCGATCGAGCTAGACGGTGAAATACAGGCGGCATTCGAAGCGCTCGGTGCCAGGGGCGTCCTGGTGTTGCTGGATGATAACACGGGCGCCCTAAGCACCAACGATCTCGCCCGCAGCCGCCATGCCTATATACCCGCCTCTACCTTTAAGATCCCCCATAGCCTGTTGCTGCTCGAGGCGGGCATAGTGAAAGACGAGCATAGTCAGTTTGCCTGGGATGGGGTGAAACGCACCTATAATCCCTGGAATCGCGACCACAGCTTTACCGGTGCGATGAAGTATTCCGTGGTGCCCATCTACCAGAAACTCGCATTGCAGCTGGGGGCCGAGCGCATGGCCCAAGGCCTGACACATCTCGGCTATGGCAATGCCAATATCGGCGGCGGACTCGACAGCTTCTGGCTCGACGGTGACTTAGCGATTTCGGCCCTCGAGCAGGTGCACTTCCTGCGGCGCCTGTATCACAATCAACTGCCGGTATCCGAGCGCAGTCAGCGTATCGTCAAGACTATGATGCTTAACCAGGCCAACGGCGAATGGGTGCTCAGAGCCAAGACTGGCTTAGGCGTGCGCCAGGGACAGAAGCTTGGCTGGTGGGTTGGCTGGCTCGAGCGAGAGGAGAACACCTACTTCTTCGCCATGAATATGGATATTGCCACGGATAATGATCTGGCGTTGCGCAAGCGCGTGGTGAAACAGCTGCTCACGGCCAAGGGCTGGATGTAAAGATAGGATGTGATGACTGGATGTAAGGGCGGAAGCTAGGAAACTGTTAAGGCTGCCAGATGTAAGACTACAAGCTATATCATCAAAGATTGCAGCGACTCATGGCTGTTGAAGCGTTTGGTAAAGAAATCCAGGAAGACGCTGATGTTGGTGGCCAGCTGTCGTCGACTGGAATAGACGCCATACACCTTGAAGGGTTCCATGGGCCACTCCTGCAGCAGAGGCACCAGGCTGCCGCCAGCCAGCTCGTTCTTACACACTGAGTTAGAGAGCATGGCGATACCGAAATCATCCAATACCAGCTGTTTGACCATGATGGCGCTGTTCACCCTGACCTTACGCTTAAAGTTGACCATGGTCTTGCGATCGCCCTTACCCAGGGGCCAGATGGGCGCCGAGCGTGAGGTCCCCAGCAGTATGCCGCTGTGCTCCCTGAGATCCTGGGGAGTCGCGGGGGTGCCTTTGGCCTTGAGGTAGCCTGGGCTGGCCACCAGTATGGGTTGGCGCTCAAACAACAGGCGGGCGACCAAGTCGGAGGATTGCAGCGGACCATACTTGATGGCGATATCATAGCCTTCACCCACTAGGCCCACATCGCTATCGGTAAATTGGACGTCGAGATCTACGTTGGGGTAGAGACGCATGAAGCTGCTGCAGAGACTGGCAATAAGCTCCTGACTGAAGGAAACCGGGATGGCGATGCGCAGTGAACCCGATACGTCATTATGCGTATTTTCTATGGTCGCCTTGGCAGCCTCGATTTCATCGCTAATACTACTGCAATGCTGGTAAAAAAGCGCCCCAACCTGAGTCAGGCTAAGATTGCGGGTATCGCGCTGTAACAGGCGCACGCCGAGCTGCTCTTCAAGCTGAGCCACCTTACGACTAATGGTTGATTTTGGCATGCCCGTATTGCGGGCTGCCTGGGAGAAACCCTTGGCGCGAACGACGGCCGCAAAGAGCATCATACCGTTTAAATCTGGCATTATTTATCACTGTCTCAAATATGGAACAAAGCGTCTAAGCCAGTTTAATAGCATTTGACCCTATAACAAAGCTATATTTATGGGCTAAAAATTTTAGAGGCTAAAGCAGAGGATCTATTGATGACCAGCAACAATCAGCCCACAAACACGACTCAGGTTCAAACAGCCGATCCGCTTTTTCTTCAAGCTGAACATTTGGCACAGGATTTTTCTCTGTTTCCTAAGCATAGCAAGCAGAGCCTTTCACAGCAGATCAATGGTCTGCTCAGCGACGATGAAATACAAGCTAACTTAAAAGAGTTAGAACAGTTGGATGTTGACGGCTATGTGGCCAAAGTCATTCAACCTACCTTAGATAAGAGCCGCCCAGGCGCCAAGCGCGTGATTGCGGATCTGAAAGGCAAGTTAATTGTCGAAAAACATATGGGGCCTTTTTATAGTGCCGAGATCGAACTGAATTTTGGATCTCGTACTCGCCGCATCGGTTTTATCGCCCAGGAACGTACCACGAGCAATGGTGCCTGGATGCCAGAGCATCACCTGGCGGCCTGCACGGCCATTCGTCATTTTGCCGAACTTTCAATGCCTATCGTTTACCTCATCGACACACCGGGTGCCGATGCGGGTGAGATTGCCAACAGCCAGAACCAGGCGCACACCATCTCTAAGGCGATTGCTGAGAGTGCCAACGTCGACGTGCCTACCGTAGGTATCGTTATCGGTGCCGGTTACTCTGGCGGTGCCATCCCACTGGCCGCGGCTAACATTCTGTTGTCCCTGCGCGACGGTATCTTCAACACCATTCAGCCACAGGGTCTGCAGAGCATCGCCCGCAAGTACAACCTCTCTTGGCAGGAGTGTGCTAAGTCGGTAGGCGTGTCGCCAGAGGAGCTTTACACCTCAGGTTGTATAGACGGCATTATCGACTTCTCACCGTCTGATAAGGATGAGCGTCAGCACAACCTACGCCGCGCCATCATCAGCAGCATCGAGGCGGTTGAGCAGGCGGCGGTTCAGTTTGTTCGCGAATCTAAGGATCTGCGCGAGCACTATGATCGCAGCCTTAACCGTTTCCTTGAGCCTTCTAAGAACCTGGAAGCGCTTGAGCATCACGCCGAGCTGTCGGTGGCCAACAACCCCACCATGCACCTCAACCTGTTTGGTAGCTCATACCGTTACCTGCGTTACCTGACGCTGCGTAGCCGTATCCATTCGATCTCTCAGGAGCAGTACGGTCGCCTGTCTAAGGTGAGTGTGCCCGAGGGTGACCTGCTGGCGCGTATTCAGCAGGAGCAGGACAAGGTATTCCAGTCTTGGCTCTCAAGCCCAGATAAGCTGGTGTACGATGAAGAGCTGAACAAGCTGTGGGGCAACTTCACCGCCAAGCGTGACGAAGTCTCTACCGAGCGTAACATGCTGACTCGCCTCATCTTGGGTGAGCCGAGCAGAACTATAAGAAGGCCCGTAAGGCGCTGTTGTTTAACATCGGTTGGTCGCTGTACCACAGATGGAAGAGCAACGCCGAGAACAACTTCAAGGGGCTGATCCACTACCTTGAGAGCCTTCCGGACGAGGTGACTCAGGCAGACTGGCCTGAGCTGAACCAGCTGACAGTACTGGATGTGATCGTGCACGAAGAGCTGCGCGAAGACTTCATCTGGCAATGCCATAACATCCTGATCTTCAACGCGCTGTACGACAACGTCGTGGGCAACCTTGCCTCTATCGCGAAAGAAGCCATGATGTCTAAGAGCCTGTCGCGCGCCTCGGTTGACGGCCTGCTGCATGACTCTATCGATCGTGCTATCTCTAAGCAGGATACCGCGAACGACAAGAACAAGTTCTATAAGTGGCTGAAGTACTTCATGTCTCAGTCTAACCGCGCCGATCTGCTGACCAAGACTGAGCAGTGGAAGAGTGTTGGTTTCCCTCAGCTTAACGACTCTCTGTTCGTTATCCTGACCTATTTCTTCGAGCGCCTGCTGCCAGAATACTTCGCCAGCGAAGAGGAGAGCAGCGAGTACACGGGTGCCATCAACCCAGTGCGTATCGGTCGTCGTAAAGACTTCTGGAACCGTTTGACCATGGGTTATCAGGATCTGCTGATCCAGAAGGTACTGCGTGACGAGAAGCGCGCCGGTAAGATGAGCTGGGATAGTGTGATTGCCAAGTTCTTCACCGAGTTTGAAGAGCTAAACGGCGACAAGATGTCGGCTAACCTGCTGAACTTCCCTGGCTTCCGTCTCTCTATCGAAGACGCGCTAGACAAGGGGATCCGTCCTTGCGGCCTGATCACAGGTACCGCGGACTTCGAGCACAATGGACAAACCATGCGCGTCGGTGTCGCCGTGTCTAACACCGCCTTCCAGGCCGGTGCCTTCGATATGGCCTCTGCCGAGAAGTTCTCAGCGCTGCTGATCGAGTGTGCTAAGCGTAAGCTGCCGGTGATCTGCTTCATCAGCTCTGGTGGTATGCAGACTAAAGAAGGTGCTGCGGCGCTCTTCTCTATGGCGGTAGTGAACGACCGTATTACCCGTTTCATTCGTGACAACGAATTGCCGGTATTGATGTTTGGTTTCGGTGACTGTACCGGTGGTGCACAGGCGAGCTTCGTGACGCACCCGTTAGTACAGACCTACTACTTCTCTGGCACCAACATGCCGTTCGCCGGTCAGATGGTAGTACCTGCATACCTGCCTTCTACTTCGACCCTGTCGAACTATCTGTCTAAGGTACCTGGCGCCATGAACGCCCTGGTCACCAACCCATTTAGCGACACTATCGACGATCAGCTCAGCAGCATAGATCCACTCATGCCTAAGCCAACGGCCAAGGTAGTGGATGTGATTGGCAACGCCCTGTCGACCCTGGTGCCTGAGATGTTGATCACCGAGGAAGAGCTGGTACAGGACGATCCGCGTCAGCTGATGAAGCCGATCGACAAGGTACTGGTACACGCCCGTGGCTGTACCGCGGTGAAACTGATCCGCAAGGCTCACGACAACGGCATCAAGGTTGTACTGGTGGCGTCAGATCCTGACATGACCTCGGTACCAGCCGACATGCTAAACGAAAACGACAAGCTGGTCTGTATCGGTGGTAACACCTCAGACGAGAGTTACCTCAATGCCTACTCGGTATTGAAGGTTGCCGAGTACGAGCAGGTCGACGCGCTGCACCCAGGTATCGGTTTCCTATCGGAAAGCCCGCAGTTTGCGGCCCTGTGTGTGAACAACGGCGTCAACTTTGTCGGTCCAAGTGTGCACTCAATGACGACTATGGGTAACAAGTCGAACGCGATCAAGACCTCGCAGTCGCAAAACGTGCCTGTAGTACCAGGTAGCCACGGTATTCTGACCAACGCCGAGCAGGCTGTGAACGTGGCTAACGAAATTGGCTACCCAGTGCTGCTTAAAGCGGTACAAGGTGGTGGCGGTAAGGGTATTCAGGTCGTTCAACGTCCAGAAGATATGATCTCTCTGTTCCAGAAGACCTCTACCGAAGCCGCTGCGGCCTTCGGTAACGGCGACCTCTACCTAGAGAAGTATGTGACCTCACTGCGTCATATCGAAGTTCAGTTGCTGCGTGACAAGTTTGGCAATACCAAGGTACTGGGTCTGCGTGACTGTTCGGTACAGCGTAACAACCAGAAGGTGATCGAAGAGTCTGGTTCAACCATGCTGCCTGAAGAGCTCAAGCAGAAGGTGATGGAATACACCCGTGCCTTAGGTGACGCGACTGACTACATGGGTGCAGGTACCGTAGAGTTCATCTACAACCTGGATGCCAACGAAGTCTACTTCATGGAGATGAACACACGTCTGCAGGTTGAGCACCCAGTGACCGAGGCCACCTCTGGTATCGATATCGTGAGCGCCGGCTTCGACATCGCCGCGGGTCGCTCTATCGAAGATCTCGAGCCACAAGAGATTGGCTACGCCATCGAGGTGCGTGTGACCGCCGAGAAGGCCGCGCTGGATAGCAACGGTGTGCTGCAGCTACTGCCGCATCCAGGTCTGATCACCGAGTGTGTGATCCCAGAGCGTGATGACATCGAGATCATCTCTATCGCCGGTGAAGGCAAAGAGGTTTCACCATACTACGACAGCCTGATTGCCCAGATCATCTGTCGTGGTGAGAGCCGTGAAGATGTGATCAACAAGCTGCATGACTACCTGGCTAACCAGGTAGTGATCAAGGGTATCGCGACCAACATCCCATTGCTGACTCGCATCCTGAAAGATGGCACCTTCAACGAAGGCGTGTACGACACCAACTATCTGCCGCGCTTCATGGCCGAGCTGGATATTCCGGCGTTGATTGCCGAGATGGAAGCCGCCGCCGAGACAGTAGGTGTTGATACCGAGTCGCTGCGTGTGGGTGAGAGTAACGAGCTTAAGGTACTGGCTCAAGGTGCAGGTATCTTCTACACCTCTCCGGCACCGGGTGAAGCCGACTTCGTTAAGGAAGGTGACATAGTGACTGTGGATCAGACACTGGCACTGACCGAAGCGATGAAAATGTTCTCTCAGGTGACACTGGCTGGCTTCAACCGCCAGGGCGCCGTACTCTATCCAGAGGATAAGCAGTACCGCATCGAGCGTATCCTGAACAGCAATGGTCAGCAGGTTTCACAGGGCGAGCTGCTCTTCGTAGTCTCTCCTGTCTAACTTAAGACCCTAAATGCTAGATACCCGCCAGATGGCGGGTATTTTTTTGCCCGTGAGTTAGCGTCGGGTTTTATACCAATCGTAATAAATAATTGATCATTCTAGCTTGTTAAAACGCTCGATAACTGTATTAGTATTTTTAATTGTAGAATAACTACTTATCTAAAAATCCTGCTTTGTTCTCAAGCGTTTTTCCTGCGCTATTTCTGATCACATGTTTACTGTGATTGGTATTAGACCCGTGTTAGCCCCCTATCTAACCTCTTTCGCCAGTGCTAACTTGAGCAGCAAAGGCCCCGCCAGCGTGGTGATGGCGATGATCAGCACCAGCTCGGTGAACAGCTTAGGCGAGATGATCTCCATCTGCAGCCCCATCTCGGCAAACACCAGTCCCACCTCGCCCCTTGGCACCATGGCGCTGCCGACGATCGTTTTCGATCTCAGCGAACCTGGCACTCTCAGCCCGGCCATCATTTTGGTGATTATCGCCAGCCCGGACAGCATCAACAGAGTAAACAGGCCTGTCCAGCCCAGGTCTATTTGGCTCAGATCTAAGCTTATCCCCACATAGACGAAGAAGATGGGGGCGAAGATGTCTACCAGAGGCTTGGATTCCACCTCCATCTCGTGGGTGAAGGCGAAGGGGTTTTGCAGGTAACGATTGAGGGGCGAGATAAATTGGCGACTCAAGGCCAGGCCGACGGCGAAGCCGCCGAGCAGGGCGGGGGCGTGCAGGGCGTGGGCCAGCCAGGCAAACAGACAGATGAGGATCATGGTGACGATCGCCTCATAGCCTGTCTCTTCCTCTCTGGGTTTGACGGCGCGAAACAGATACAAGAGCAGTCGCGCCATGGGCGGTGCCAGCAGCAGGAAGCCGACGATCTTGAGGATCAATAGGCCGCTCGAGATCAGCCCCACCTCGCCCGAGCTGGCAAAGTTAAACAGCAGACTAAGTAGGATCACCCCGGCAATATCGTCGATCACCGCGGCGCCCAGTATGATGTGACCCTCCTGGCTCTGTGACTGATTGGCCTGCGCCATTACCCGTATCGATATGCCTATGCTGGTGGCGGTAAGGGCGCAGCCCAGATAGAGGGAGGTAAAGCCGGGCAGCTCCAGATAGAGGAGGCACACCAGGCCGATGACCACTGCGGGCAGGGCGATGCCAAGCAGGGCCACGCCGACCGCGCTGTTACCCGCCTGAAACAGACGCTTGATAGAGGTTTCGCAGCCGATAGAAAACAGCAGCAAGATCACGCCGAGTTCGGCCATCACGGCCAAGGTCTCGTTGGGGGCTATCCAGCCCAGCAGGCTGGGGCCGATGAGGATCCCGGCCAGGATCTCACCGACCACGGCGGGGAGTTGCAGCCGCTTAAAGGCCTCTCCGAGCAAGCGACCAAAGAGCAGAATCAAACACAGGGACAAGACGAAGTTATCTATGGCCATGGTAGGCGAGACTCCCCGGCAGTGGTGATAATGTGATCTTGATCATTTTGATGACCGAGATCAAGGCGTAACTCACGGAGTGTGACTAAGCTCAAGTGGATACTTGCCGACAGGAGATGACCATGGACAAGGTGTTTATTATTTCCCAGAAAGCCGAGCAGCAGGCCGATGCCATCGAGACGGGGATCGCCTTGGCCAAGAAGCTGGAGAAGGAGGCGGAGGTGTTTGCCTACAGCTACGAATCCTTCGCGGGTAAGGAGCATTACAACCCCAGGCTCGCGGCGGCGGCCAAGGTGGCGCTGATGCGCCAGCGTAGCGAGGAGATCGCCGCCAAGCTGAAACAGCTTAAGGCCGATGACGTTGCCGTACATAGCGTCTGGAGCAAAGATCTGTTCGAACACGCCTGTCATCACTCTATTCGTCATGGGTTCGACCTCATGGTTAAGGCGGTGCATCACAAGACCCATTATCTGCCGATGGACTGGCAACTTATCCGCCATGTGCGTATTCCCCTGATGATGTTATGCGACAACCCCTTGCAGCGTGCCCGTACCGTGCTGATGGCGGTCGACCTGGGAAGCGACAACGCCATCAAGCAGAAACTCAATCAGTGCGTCATACAACATGGCCAGCAGCTGGCAGAGGCCATGAATTGCCAGTTGCATCTGGCCTACATCATACGCGTGCCTAAGATCTTGCGAGACATGGATCTTCTCGACACCCGCACCCTGGTGAAGGACGCCTATCACAGGTATCAGCCCCAGCTGGATGAGATAGGTCTGCATCAGGAGCATGTCCACTTCCTGGCGGGCGATCCCGATCTCTGCCTGTATGAGCTTTCCTGTCGCCTCAAGGCGGCCTATCTGGTGATGGGCGCCCGCCAGCGCAAGGGGCTGATGGGCATGGTCATAGGCAATACCGCCGAGGCCATGTTGAGTCGCATTCGCAGCAATGTGCTCATCATTCCAGCTGACGATCAGCTGTTGCCTGCCTAACCTTGGGCCTGTGCTGCTGACGCCAGAGACGCTTGTGATATTCATCGATAAACAGCAGCGTCGATGCCGCGCTCAGCAGTATCAGCCACTGTCCCAGCCCTATCGGGCTGATCCCCAGCGCCTGGCTCAAGCCGGGCGTATAACTGGCGCCTATATGTATTCCCTGAGCCAAGACGATACCAAACAGCAGCAGCGGGTTGCTCAGCATCGGCATACGCAGCAGTGAGTTGCGCTCGGAGCGGCTGTTGAGGGCATGCACATTCTCAAACAGCACCATCAGCATCAGGGTGAGGTTACGGGCGTCATTCTCACTATTGCCCATGGCCAGCACCAGGGAGAAGAGGCCGAAGGCCATTATGCCCATCCATAGGGCGCTGACGATAAGCCGCTCCAGCATGAGACGATCGAAGATGGGCTCGCTGGGCTTGCGCGGCGGCTGGTCTATCTCATGGCCTTCTCCCGGCTCGAAGGCTAGCGCCACGTCCTGCACCCCGTTGGTGACCAGGTTGAGCCAGAGGATCTGCAGCGGAAACAGTGGGATAGGCTGGGCAAACAGCACGCTTAAGATAAACAGCAAGAGCTCGGCGGCGCCTGTGCTGATCAGCAGGTAGATCACCTTGCGGATGTTGTTGTAGACGATGCGCCCCTCGATGATCCCCTTGACGATGGAGCTGAACCTGTCGTCGGTGAGTACCAAATCGGCGCTCTCGCGTGCCACGTCAGTGCCTTTACGCCCCATGGCGATGCCCACATGGGCATGTTTCAGCGCCGGGGCATCGTTGACACCGTCGCCCGTCATGGCGACAAACTCACCCTGGCGGATAAGGGACTCGGTGATCTCCATCTTCTGCCTGGGTTGTACCCGGGCAAACACCCTGTGGCTGGCGATGAGCCTGTCGAAGTCGGTCACGCTCTGCTGCTGGGCGTTTGTTAGCTGCTCGCCGGTGATCACCGCGTCGCTATCCTTGGCCAGCTTGAGCTGACGTGCCAGCGCCAGGGCGGTCACCGGGTGATCGCCGGTGATCATGGCCACCTTGATCTGCGCCTGCTGACACAGGGCCACCGCCTCGATGGCATCTTCCCGCAGGGGATCGCTCATGGCCACTAAACCCAGAAAGTCCAGGCCGAGAAAATCCGGCTCTAGAAGTGAGTCGTTGACCTCGCCGCTGGCAAGCGCCAGTACCCGGTAGCCATGCCTCGCCAGCCAGTGGGTCTCATCCAGTACCGCCTGAGTCTGTTGCTCATCGAGTTGGCACATGGTCAGCAGTTTCTCCACCGCGCCCTTCACCGAGATTACTGAGCGCCCCTCTATCAGGTTGATGCTGGCGCTGAACTGGTTCTCCGATTCGTAGGCAAATAGTCGCTCCTGGGGCGGCTGCTTGGTCTTATCCATCTCGAGATTGAGCTTATAGCCCAGGGTCAGGAAGGCGAGATCTACCCCGTCACCGTCGGCATGAATCTGATCCCCATGGCCCTGCTCGGCCTCGAAGATAAGGTGGGCCTCGTTGGCCAGCACGCCGGTGAGTGCCAGGCGGTGCAACTGGGGATCGCGCCCGGCCGACACTGGCACCCCGTGGCCATGTTTATGCACCAGCCCGGTCGGCGACAGCCCTGTGCCTGACACATGGTAGCGCTCGCCGCTCAGCAGGCTGATCTGGCTGATGGTCATCTCGTTGACCGTCAGGGTGCCCGTCTTGTCCGAGGCGATATAGGTGCAGGAGCCTAAGGACTCCACCGCCACCAACTTACGGACGATCACATTGGCCTGAGACATGCGCTTCATGCCGATGGCTAGGGCGACCGTGATGGCCGCCGGCAGCCCCTCGGGAATGGCGGAGACCGCCAGCGCGACACCCAGCAGGAACACCTGGGAGAGATCGGCGCCCCGCAGCAGGGTGAGGCCGAAGATGAGGGCGATGATCACTAGGGTGGCGATGGCGATGATTAGGGTGAAGCGCTCGATGCGCTGCATCAAGGGGGGCTTGGCGCTGCCGCCCTGACGCACCAGTGCGGCTATCTGGCCTATCTGAGTGCGGGCGCCGGTGGCGACCACTTCCCCCTCGGCTCGTCCATGGGTGACCAGGGTGCCGGCGAAGGCGAGATCTGTCTTGTTCACCGCCAGCGACTCGCCGGTGAGCGCCGACTCATCCACCTTAAACTGGTTATGCTTTTCGATTTTGATATCGGCGCCAATGCGATCGCCGTTGGTAAGCAGAATATAGTCGCCGGGCACCAGGCTCATGCTGTCGACCAGCTTGGGGTGGCCGTCGCGGATCACCTTGGTTTGGGAGGGCACCATCTTACTCAGGGCGTCGGCCGCCTGCTGGGCCGAGTATTCCTGCACTGTGCCTATGATGGCGTTGAGCAGCAGCACGGCGAAGATAAAGATGGCATTGAGAAACTGACCCAACAGCAGACAGGCGATGAAGGCCGCGAGCAGCACGTAGATGAAGGCGCTCTTAAATTGCAGGATAAACAGGCGGACGAAGCTGAGTCTTGCCGGCTTGGGCAGGCAATTAGGCCCATGTTGTTCGAGCCGCTCGGCCGCCACTTGACTCGAGAGTCCTGGCCCGGCCACGGAAACTCCTTGTGCATTTAGGCTGAGGTGATGCTAGA
Source organism: Shewanella sp. cp20 (assembly GCF_000832025.1). Taxonomy (NCBI): domain Bacteria; kingdom Pseudomonadati; phylum Pseudomonadota; class Gammaproteobacteria; order Alteromonadales; family Shewanellaceae; genus Shewanella; species Shewanella sp. cp20. The sequence continues at coordinate 106,561 of NZ_JPII01000026.1, forward strand.
TCTATAGCTCATCTCAGCCCTCGCTGCCGGGAATCGGCCTAAGGTTTGATAGAGATCAACGGCTTGAGGGCGAGCAAAGGTCTAGATAGCTCACCATGCTCAGGCTTGGGGTTATTCTTTGAGGGGGTGATCCTCGGGGAGCTGGCGATGGATCCAGAGGATCAACTTGTGTTTCATGTTGGGGCCATCTTCCTTATCCGTGGCCAGGGGCTGGATGAGCTTGTCCTGCACCAACAGGCGGTAGATGCATTCCACCTTGTCCTTGGGGGAGATGCCTTGACCAAAATCGCTAAAGCCGCGTTTCTTGGCGTAGCCTACGCCTATCTCCAGCGCCAGTTTTAACAGCTGTGCGTCGTGCTTACCCTGTTTCATCACGTATCTCCTTAGGCCTGATAGAGACAAGCTACGCCAATTTTACGCTTTCGCCTACCGGCAATTGTCACAAGTGGGTGATTATCTTCATTTATCGGCGACTATACTGATGAGGGATAGGGAAAATGAGGTGACTATGTTAAGCATTCGAGGAATCGACCATCTGGTGTTTCGCACCACAGACCTGGGCGCCATGCTGGCCTTCTATCAGGGGATACTGGGCTGCCAACTGGATCGCGAGTTGCCAGAGGAGGGGCTCACACAGCTCAGGGCGGGCAAGGCGCTGATCGATATCGTCACCTGCGACAGCCCCCTGGGGCGACTCGGTGGTGGGCCGCCGCAGCAAGATGGCCGCAACGTCGACCACATCTGCCTGCTCATCGAGGCCATGGAGGAACAAACGTTGCTGGATTACCTAGCCCATCACGGTATCGCCACCCAAGGCTTTGCCAGACGCTATGGCGCCCAAGGATTTGGGCGATCCCTCTATATCCATGACCCTGAGGGAAATGTGGTGGAGTTGAAGTTGGCTAATGAGGAGCCTTAGCGGCTTCTCTACGGAACTGTTCCTTACCTTTGGTTTGGTGTCCATCACCGCGTTGTAGCGTTAACCCTTGCTTCATTTTGATGTTTTTGCATCTACCTGATTTAGGTGCTTGGATGGGCGCTTTAAACTATAGCTTTATGGTTTATCAATCGCCTGTCCGGCGGGGAGTGTGCATGCACTCTTTTGGCACGCTGTGGATATGTCCCTATACGCTCCACGGCGGCTTCCATGCCGCCGAGGGCCAAAAGCGCGCATACACTGAGTTATCCATTTCTTCGATTTAGCCGTGTTTGGGTACGCTAAGTATTTGAGGTGGGGTTGGTTGGCCAAGGCCTTTTGGAATTGAATTTTGCCTGCTGAAGACCAATGCTTCGTTGTTTTGAATTGCTTGGCAGCAGGTGCAGTGCATGGATGCACCAATGTCGCGATTGCAGGGACGCAAAAGAGCGACCTTTATGTGCTTACACATTTGTGACAGATTGAATGAAGTGTTGGTTCATTTTGATGTTTTTGCATCTACCTGACTTAGGTGCTTGGATGGGAGCTTTAAACCATAGCCTCATGGTTAATCAATTGCTTGGCAGCAGGCCTTATGTGCAAACATTCTTTTGGCACGCAGCAAGTCCATCCATGGATGCTCTGCGAAATCATTCATGATTTCGAAGGCCAAAAGCATGTTTACACCTAGTTATCCATCTCTTCGATTGAGCTGCATTTGGCAGTTATCATCTTCTAAAAGCTAAGTCCTTACAAAAATGAGTTAGAACTTTAGAGTTATATATGTGAGCTTTAGATTAATGTTTTATGTGTTAACGCGGCAATAACCGAGCAGAGCATTGCGTGGTAAAGTGAGCGAAGCGAACCACGCAATGCGAAGTCCGGTTGATTGCTTTGTTACAACTTGTTGACACAAGTTTCATTTCAACTCATATATAGCAGTTATTCTTTGGCCTACCTTGATAAATTCTGGAACTGCCATGACCAGCTCCATACCGTAATTATCTGCTGCCATAGCTAAAGCATACGCCTGGGGGTTATATTCCAGTGAAAACGTTGCATATGCTTGACCAAAATTCTCTTCGGTAGTAATTCCGTAAACACTCTTCACCTTTCTGGATTGAGCCTTAGCAAGTACGTCTGCTTTTTTCCTTGTCTTTAGACTTAGATCAACAATCATCTTTTCCTTGTATTCATTTTCACGAGTAGTTTCAAAGAAGGCGTCTATATTTTGAACACCATCTAGTCTGACTAGCTGATTCATTAAGTTTGGATATTTTGTGAGGTCAGCAATACGCAAATTGAATCCTTGTTGAACTTCATAACCCAAAATATCTAAGTTGTATGCCCCATCTTTTCTAGCACGCTTAGTACTTTTATCGACTTGGGTTGACTCCAAGTTTGACATAGGAATGCCATTATTTTTTAGGATTTCTAGCATTTGAGCAGAGAGCTTGGTTAATTGCTCCATTGCATTATCGGAAGATTTATCATATGCCAAGAGATTAAATCGAACTTTAGCCAAATCTGGCTTTACCTCTTGCTCCATTTTCTCTGTAACAATCACGAAAGGAAATTCAGGTACTGGATTGGCAAAAACTGACATAGAGATAATCAGAGATAGTGCCGCTATAACATATTTCATGCTCGATGCCTTTTTGAGTTGTAACGCTTATTAGCGAGAATACCGCTTATGTAAATCACTACCACCTAATATAAATCGCGGCAAAATTTTTTAAATATCTGAAATTTATATCAATAACAGCATTACATAACAAGGGGAAAGTGAACAGTCCCAAAACAAAACGAGACCCGATTTAACGAGACCTCCACCACTCCCTATTAAATGGCTGATGCTCAGTTTTTTACTAAATTTAATCAATTGGTTACGAATTCTCAAAAAACAAAGCGAGAATTGCAAGATTACATAGTAGGAAGCGAAAGGGTCGCTTTTTTGCAATATTCCTTTATACCCGTATAGATTCGCAGTCTAGCGACTAGAGGTTGGCAATCTGCCGAATACTCAACTAACCATCATCAAAAGTGACCAAATCGAAGAAACGTTTAGATACGGGTGTAAGCACGCTTTTGGCTCTTGGCGGCATGGCCAAAAATGTTCCCTACATTTTTTAGCATTCCCTACATCCATGTAGGTCAGTACCGCCGTGCTAGAAGTATGCTTGGTTTATTCTATCGATAACTAATGAAGCCAAATCGAAGAGACGTTGGATACCGGGTGTAGATGCATCTGCGGACGTCGATGGCAGGGCCAAAAATGTTCCCTACATTTATTGGCATTTCCTACGTCCATGTAGGTCAGATGCCATCGTCGAGCCTACAAGGAAGTATTCACGGCGTGTAGCAGATGTATCTGCACAAAAGCGAGCCGCAGGCTATTAATTACGGCGAAGGTAAGATCTTCAAATTCACTTAACCTACCACAGCTATGCTGAGCGTTTACAATCAATGCTTCGGGCATTATCTACCGAGAACTTTGGCATCCCTTGCCGGGCAGGCGCTAGATAGCCATGAAGGTACGATCCTCAAATACTTTTAATAAATTAAAATGCAGCCAATTTCGTCTCAAGCAAATTAAAGGGGGACAACCCTTTACTCCAAACTTAGTCATCCCCTGTGACCAGTAATATATCCAGCCCCTCATCGTCAGTTGGTGGCTCAAAATATTGCGTGACGTGATGGAACATGGCCTCTGTATCGAATTGCGCCCGTTCGGGCTGCTCCTGGCGACGCTTATTGATATGCGTCAGGCACTGCTGGTCGCTCAGGTCGAGGTAGACTAGTTCATGGTCACAGCCAAGTTCATTGCATAGCGAGGCAAACCATTGCCGCTGCCTTATCGTGTTGGCGGGAAAATCCATCACCACGTTAGTGCCAAGGTTTATCAGCTGCGCCACATGTCGCCTGATGAAGGGTTTGATTCGGTTTGAGTAGTTAATATAGTCATCGAATGACTGAATCTGCTGGGGAAAATGTGCCGCCAGCCATTCATCTTCCGATAGTAAAATTGCACGGTGCTCATCGGCTACAAGTTTAGCCTTTGTCGACTTGCCTGCGCCCATCTTGCCGCAGAAAAAAAAGAGTTTTCTCTGTAGTGTCATCTAGCGTCCTTTCGTTTTTCCATTACCAGATTCTTAGAGATATTCAAGCTAGCGCCGATATTCAAGCCATCGCCACAGCACTGGTCATCACAGTAGTTTAGGCCATGGCCACATACTGGGGCTGAGAGGCGATACGCGCAAGCCAGGCTTGAATTGCCGGGTAGTGGGTAAGGTCGAAACCGCCTTCGTGGGCTACATGGGTGTAGCCATATAGCGCAATATCAGCCGTGGTTAGCTGCTCGCCGGTTAAGTAGGGGGTCTTGAGTAGCTGTGCTTCCATTACTGCCAGCGCCTTATGGCCGCCTTGTTGTTTCGCCTCGTAGTCGGCGCGGCGGTTGTCGGGCAGCCCGAGATACTTAGCGATAAAGCGCGCCACGGCGATAAAGGGTTCGTGGCTGTACTGCTCGAAGAACTGCCACTGTTGCACCTTGGCAAGCGCAAAGCTGTCCTGTGGAAGCAGTTCGCTATCTGCGGCTAAGAAGTTTAGGATGGCGTTGGACTCGGAGAGGCTGCGGCCATCTTCGAGTTCCAGTAGGGGGATCTTGCCGTTGGGGTTCTTGGCCAGAAACTCACTATTGCCGGTATCGCCCGCGAGAATATCCACATGAATCCACTCATGTTTAATCCCTAACTGGGCACATAGCAACTTGACTTTGTAGCAGTTGCCAGACTGCAGATCACCGTAGATTTTCACACATACTCCTTATGTTGTTCGTGGTTAGCTGAGCGATAGTTTTTAGCCATGTCACACTTTATCGAACGTCATCAAGCCTATCATTTAAGCGGTTGGTAATGAGGTTCGCGGCCTGTTTAATGCTCAGGCTCATCATCAGGCTCATCACCTGGCTCGTCATCGTGCTGGTTGCCGGACTCTTGGTCGCGTTTCACCTCTTCCTGTTTGATACGTTGCAACTTTTTGATCTCGCTGGGCGGGATAGGAAACAGTGAAATCAGAGGAAACAGCGCCAAGGCGAGATAGGCGCCGGCGGGCATCCCCTTGGCCCAACGGATTAACCTTGCCAGCCCTAAAATCAGCAGGATAAATAGAGTACCCAGCATAAAATAGCTCAGCAGCGACTCCCAACCACCTAATTGCCCAACAAAATCCATTTGCTTACCCTATCAATTCATCGTCATAAGTTAAATGGGTGTTAGATAGGAAAAATCAAGCGGACTTAATGCCCTGGCAAACTCCAAGAGCACCCAAAATATGAGTGCTAATCACTGGACTGGTATTCATATTCAGAATGGCATTACCAATGGCACACTCGATTAGAGTGCGAGTCAGGTATGAGTTAGGCTAAGAGTTGGGTGAGTAGAATCAGATGTCAATCTACCAAAAACACAGCTAAAGATCGCATCGACGACGTCGTCGACAAAGTTGCTGAAACTACATGACGCAGGAAGTCAGGTAGAGTAAGTCTTAGAGTGAGAATAGAGGGTCACTCTGGTGTGAGCAACTCAGTAATCTAGGATTTTAGATTGGGGTTAATGGGGAATATGTACTCGATCTAGAACGCCGTCCAGACCTTCTATGTGGTGTAAGTCTTGTACTGTGTCCCGTACTCATCTAATTACTCGGCTGTGCGAGTGGTGTTCTTTGGCTTTGAGCAAGTTGAGTAACAATTCTGCATAATTGATTGGTAACAACTATACTGGCTACTAGCATTTTCGAAAAATTATTTAAGAAAATTATAGCATTATATAAAGGCTATGGATGGTAAGTAGATCAACAAGAATTGTGCACCTATGGAAACAACCGATCGGATAGGCAAGTCCAACCATTCAAAGAGCGATATATTTCCTCATTCAGCTTTAACATTAGGGGCGGTGCTTTTTTTTGCCATTGCCGCTCGTTTTTATGTGGCATTTCGCTACGAAATAAACTGGGATGAATTTTATTTCCTTTCTTTCGTTCACCAATTTATCAATGGTGAAACTATCAGCGGTATTCAGACCTTTCATATTCACTTCTTCACTTGGATACGCTATGTGTCTAACAATGAAGTCGATCAAATCATTGCGGCCAGATTGGTTATGATCGCCTTTCAAATGGGTACAGGGCTGTGTATATACAGGCTCTGTCGCCTCCAATGCAGTGTTTCGGGGGCTTTGTTTGCGGTACTTTCTTACTTTGCGTTTTCATTCAACGTGCGTATGGGGGCAAGTTTTAGAACTGACTCTATTGCGACTTTTTTGATAATGCTTTCTTTGTATTATGTTTTTAGTAATCAGCTTTCTTGGCGTAGCTCAGTTGCCGCGGGCGTTTTCACTTCAGTAGCGTTGTTAATCACACTAAAAGCCTCTTTATACATTCCAACCTTCTTGGCGATGGTGCTTGTTTCTTTTTATTGGGCAGAGGACCGAATGGGTTACGCCAAGCAAATCTTGATTTATGGATGCTCAATATTGGTCTCGTTTGCGATACTTTACAGTTGGCATAGCTTCACCATCAGTGGAGTAAGTGGTGGCACAAACGCCGGTGCAATGTTGGATGCAGCCGATAAAACGTTGAGCCAAAGACAGCTCTTTCCACGTTGGCATTACTTCCAGTATTCATTAACGACGGATTTTGGCTATTGGTTTACGTTGGCATTGGGTATCGGCTTTGTTGTGTTCTCTTACTTCAAACAAACGCAATTTAGTCGTGAAATGTCGTTAAAGTTGTTTGGTATAAGTCTGCCGCTTGTAACCTTGTTGTTTTACCGGAATGCCTTTCCTTACTACTACACCTTTATGTTGGCCTCTGTCAGTGTGTTATCCGCCGTTGCGTGGGATGGGGCTCGAGGTTATTTGAATCATAGGTTGTGCCGTTTCATCTTCTTCATTTTAGCAAGTCTCTTCACGGTTTCTATTGTGGTAAATGGTCTTGTTTTACCGACGAAAAGGTCACTCAACTATCAACGCCAATTTATCGATGAGGTTCACAAGGTTTTCCCTGAGCCAGTAGCTTACATAGATTGCTGCTCAATGGTTTCTAGATACTCGAAGCAAGGCTTTTTTATGAGTACATGGGGCTATGAAGATTACTACACCAGAGGTGTTCCTGTGATTCAGTCTGCAATAGAAAAAAATACCCCGGTATTCGTCATCGCCAATAGCCATTATCTCAATGCATTAAAGGGAGTGAATTCTAATGACGGGTTATTGGATCAAGATACCAAAGCACTTAAATCTAACTACATCCACCATTGGGCAGAGCTGTATGTTGCTGGAAAAGTGCTAAAGTTTGCTAAAGGGGATAAAGAGCAAGAGATTCAAATTAGCATTGAAGGTGAGTACACATTAGAGGGAAGTTTCGATGTCGGGATAGACGGACATACTTGGAAAAGTGGCCAGGTTCGGTTTCTATCAAAAGGCTCATATCTAATGAGCGCTACAGATGTTGGAGAGGTAGTTATACGCTGGGGCAACCATTTGTATCGACCAGAAGCATTGATGCAATCACAAGCGTTGTTTACCGGATTTTGAACTTGGTTGAAGTATAAGAAGGGGATGAATTGATGAAGTTAATAGTCCAGATACCTTGCTACAACGAAGCGGATAATATCGCGGCGGTCATACAGGCCATTCCAAGAGACATTGAAGGCATAGATAAGGTGGAAATCCTAATCATAGATGACGGCTCGACGGATGGAACGGCAGAATTGGCTCGAACTTTAGGCGTAGAGCATATTCTTATTAATTGTAGCAATAAAGGACTGGCTTACTCTTTTCGTCAAGGGTTGGAAGAGTGTGTACGTCAACACGCGGACATTATCGTGAATACAGATGGTGATAACCAATACAAGGGGGAAGACATTGCTCTTTTAGTAAAGCCAATTTTAGAGCAGCGGGCCGAGATTGTGGTAGGAGATCGTGGTGGTTACAGCAATAAACACTTCTCTTTTTTTAAACGCTGTTTACAAGTGTTTGGCAGTTTTGTGATTGCCAGAGCGACTGCGCTTCCAGTGAGTGACGCCGTGAGTGGTTTTCGTGCTATCAGCCGCAGTGCTGCGCAACAAATCAATATTGTGTCTGACTTCAGTTACACTATTGAGATGCTGATTCAAGCTAGTGCGAAGCGTTTAAACGTGCTTTCTGTGCCGATTAGAACCAATGAAAAAACGCGCGAGTCACGCCTATTTAGGAGTATCCCGCAGTTTTTAAAAATGTCGGTTTCGACCCTAGCTCGGATCTACACTATGTATCGTCCTTTACAGGTGTTCTTGTTTATTGGGCTTGTTGCCATGGCTTGTGGTGTGCTTCCGATTGTGCGTTTCTTATACTTCTTTCTTCATGGGGCTGGCGATGGTCACGTGCAGTCTTTAGTGCTCGGCTCTACCTTGTTGATTTTAGGCTTTATTACTATTTTAATGGGGTTGGTCGCTGACTTGATTGGTTTCAATCGAAAGTTGACGGAGAAGGTACTGCATAGAATTGAAGTGCTGGAAGAAAAGTTAGATCAGAAAGAAGATCTCATAGCTGCCCATGAATTGGAGCAGCGAAGAAAGAACGCTAGAAAAAGTGCATAAGGGTTAGGTCATGGGGCAGTAAACAGCTTCTCTAAGTGCGACGCAATAGCCTCTGCGTTTACAATAGGCATAGCACGTGTTGCTTCAAGCATTTCATCTGGACATTCCTCGATACTCTCCGCCAAATTGTAAATACCATCTAGTAGTTCTTCATGGCTTCCTTCTCTTACTAAACGTACAGCGATATTCTTTTCTAGACATAAAGGTTCTAGGCCAGCTGTTCTAGCACTTACAAATGGCTTGCCTGCTGCCATGATTTGATAAATCTTATTTGGAATCACACTCTTAGCTTTATTTGATGTGCCAAATATACCGAGACAAATATCGCAACTCTGTAGTAAGTTGTTAAGTTCTTTGTAATCAACCCATTCTAACCGACGAATGGAGGAGATATTTTCTTGGGCTATTCGATTATCAATCTGTTTAGATAATTGCCCTTTTCCTACGATTAACCAATCTATACGCTTATCATTGTTTAAATCGAGTTTTGCAGCATTGACTATGGTATCCAGGCCGTGTAGCGGTATGAATTGTCCATAGAAAAGCACTTTTATGTTATTTAAGTCAACCTTAGGGAGTTCTGAATTACGATGAAAGTTATCAGCTTCGACCCCAACAGGAACCCAACTGATTTTTTTGTGTGTGAGCTTGTATATCGATTCGAAATACTCTGCATGAGCAGGCGTATCAAGGAAGCAAGATGTGGCAAGTTTACTCGCCAATAGCTCTATTCTGTAGAGTAGCTTGGCTAATGGGTGGTGTTTAGAGATAATTTTTCTATCATTAACGACTGTATCGTAGAGAGACAAAAAAACATCCCAGTGAATTTTGGCGTTTCGTAATTTGGACCAGGGCCAAAGTACAATGACATCCAGAAGACCCAAATAAGGGACAACGATGTGCTTGTGTTTTGGGGTTCGCCAATATTTTACAATTAATATGGGGTATGCTAGTAACAGCTGCCATAAAACTTTCAGCTTCTTATTCCAGCTAGTAATCTGACTTTTATCCTCAACTCCCCGCCATACATGACTATGAACTTGTACGGTTTGATAGCCAAGCGCTTGCGCTGCTTGTACTAGCAATCGAACGCGAGGTTTTCCTATATCATAGGTCCCCCAAAATATGATTCTCTTTTCAGTTTGCATTTTTCTTTGCTACAACTATGAAACCATCACCTAATTCGGTGTTTCTGAACAAATACTGAGTTTTAAATGCGATGCGCATAAGTGATCTACCCAGCAGGTTTGTCTGAAAACGATATAATTTACCTTCTGCAGTGCGCTCAACTCCACTTCGAGCTGTTGCTGCTCTTTTGTCTTTTTGTTGCTGTTTTAAGCTAGATCTTTTAATTAATGTTTTTAGCACAAATGAGCTAATATTGGCCAGTGGAAACCCATATGTTTCAAAGTGAATGATGCTTAATCCAGACATTTCTATTAGGGATATAAGTACGTCTTTATCATATCTCCGATAATGGCCAGCCCATTCGTCTGAAGGGCCGAATTTCCTAGAGTGAGATGGCACTGTAATTATTGCGAGTCCACCAACTTTTAAGTAAGAGACCCAGCTTTTTAGAGCCGCTTTATCATCTTCAATATGCTCTAAAACTTCGCACGATAAAATATAATCGAAATGGGCATTCCAGCTTTCAGATGGCCTCTCAGTTAATTGTACATTTCCCATTCCTTCAGTCATCAATTGGAAAATTTTTCGAGCCTCAGTTGCCGTTTCGTAACCTATACAACTGAATTCTTCTAAAGCTAAGTCCCTCATTAACGAACCAGCTCCAGGACCAATTTCAAGCAACTTTCCTTTAGGATAAGAGGTTAACAAATTGAGTACTCTTTGGCGGCGCATTGCAAAGCGCGGGGCTGGGACCCAACTATCACTTATATAGCCACCATAATCTTTGTCATTCTGAACAGATTTAGTCATATTTTTGTCCGTATTAAACTCTGTTTCTTTAAGATTCGATGAATGTAAAACGGAGTCAGTAATCCTGACACTGAAAATATTAACGTGCGATTTATTAGAGCGACCAATAGGGCATCGCTGACATTAATTGATATGTTTTTACTCAGAAAGACAGTACTTGCTTCCACTACCCCCAAAGCGCCAGGGGTTATGCTAGCGTGATACATAACATCTTGATTTCCTCCTAAGTAAAGTGCGGCGCCTAGTGCTTGCGGATTGTCTAAAGCGTAAAAAATAAGTGCGATGGAAGCAGTCGACAGTGCAGTATTAATAAAGGAAAGTAGACTTATTCTAATAATGATTTTTCTATTTGTACGCAGTTTTCTCCAGCTGTCGAGTACGTTTTTTAGTTTTTTTATTTTTTCATTCTGAATGTTATTTATTGTTGGTGACCAACATATAAGAACGCCAAATATCAGTACTGCACTACTAAAAATGATCAACCCAAGTCGATCTATCTCATTTGTTTGTAAAAACAACCAAGCTAGCCCTGAAAGGCCTAATAAGGATGCGACAAATAGAGTGAGCAATGACTGCCATGCAAATATTGCGGAGAAGTCCGTTAGCGACAAGTTATGTTGCTGTTTTAGATATAACCCCCTTACCGCTGCACCTCCTTTCATAGGCAGAATGATATTTAAGCTTCGTGATACGACAGTGATTCCAAAGTAATCATGGAATGTTAATTCAATGCCGTAAGGTTTTACCATTAATAAAGTAAAAAGACCTGATATCCATATTGATATTAGTTGTATGAATATTAATAGCAATACGAGCGTAAGAGATAGTGAGAAAAGCTTAACGAAATCGTGAGGATGAGTAGCGATATAATGAAAAGCCCAAGCAAAGAACAGTATAGGGATTCCGTAGGCTACCCCTATTTGTAAATGCTTATTAGAGTAGTTGATATTCATTTCGCCTCTGGCTACTGACATTGTAAAAGTTCTACTGTACAAGGTGTTACACTGCTTCTTACTAGTCTAGAACAGAGTGAGAGATTTAGAGTGATTTCGTGTGATGGGGGAATGGATAAAATGATACGCCCTAATAAGACAGTGTCGGTATAAACCTCCCCTAAACTAGCGACATACCATATTAGAGTTCTTCGACTTAGGCTGAGTAGAGAAGGAGAGGGCTGAGTAGAGAAGGAGAGCTCGCGATGAAGGAATCGCGTTACTCCCAAACACAGAACGTCAATACCTTAAGGCAGTGGAAGCGGGCCGTAAGGTCAATCAAGTGTGCCACGAATGCTGTATTTCAGATGCGACCCTCCATTTATCGGGTAAACGCCATAAAGATCAGATATCTAAAACCCTCAACACCAAGCGCCCTATTGCCGCCAGGCAATAAAAAACCACCCATTATCGGGTGGTTTTATGTTTCAGCGTCTAACGTTCAAGTGTGCAAGACCCGAACTTCAAGCCTTATTGATTCGAGAAGTTATTCTCAACCAACTTCTGCTTGTTTTCCGCCTGTGGCACGTGGCACTGAGTACAGTTGAAATACTCATAGTTGAGCTTGTTGTCCGCCAGAATGTGCGATGAGTGGATCTGGGTCGCCTTCATGCGCTTGGCTTTTTCCGGGCTGTGGCAGGTCATGCAGCCATTTTTCTTGATGCTGATATTGTAGTCCGCCTTGTGGGGGATCAGCGGTGGCTGGTGGACGAAGCCGCGTTCAATCGCCTGACCTTTCCTAGGATAGGTCGGCATCTCGTCGGCGGCGCGTACCGCGGTGATCTCGCCTTTTCCGAGTGAACTGATGTTCACGGGTTCGGCCGCAGGTTTAGTTTGCTGACCAGAACAGGCTCCTAGCGCCATCAGCGCGACTAAAGTGAGTACTTTTTTCATTGGTTGTTCTCCGCCTTTAGGGCAATTCGATTTTGATACTGGAAAACGCGTTGGGCACAAACATCGATACATCGGCCACACTGGGTGCAATCGCTGTCGACTATCATGGGGTTGTCGCCCTTGAGGGCGGGTTTCAACACCTGCCGCTCGGGGCAGACTTCGAAACAATCCATGCAGTTGTCGCATGCACTGGCATTGACCGCAGATACCTTGACCGGGCTCGCCTTGCCAAGCAGGGCAAACAGGGCGCCTGTGGGGCACAGATGGCCACACCAGGCTCGCTCGCTGATGAAGAGATCCAGCAAGAAGATCATCGCCAGTATCCACAGGCCGCTACCGGCGCCAAACAGCAGGGCGCGATAGAGGATTGGCACTGGGTTGACCCACTCCCACACAGTGATCCCTGTGACCAGGGGCAACAGCAGCACCAGGGCCAGCAGGTAGTAGCGCAGGTTCCTAGGCATCTCGGCGGTGCGTGGCAGACGCAGTTTGCGGCGCAGCCAGCTGGCACTGTCTGTGACCAGGTTGACCGGGCAGACCCAGCTGCAGAACACGCGTCCACCCGCAAGCAGGTAGAAGAGGGCTACTATCGCCGCCCCCAGTAGCAGGCTGAGTTCGGGCAGGTGTCCCGTCATCAGTACCTGCAAGCTTGCAAGAGGATCCGACAGCGGGATAGTGCCCAGCAGCTCGCTGCTGGAGAGATTGCCTTTGAGCACCCAGAGCCCCATCCAGGGGCCGATGGCAAAGGTGAGCAGCACACACAACTGACTGGCACGACGTAGGAACAGGAACTTGTGAGCGCGCCACCAGCCCAGTTCATCTATCGCCGCCTGAGCGAAACGCGTCTGAGCCGCGCCAGGCGTCTTCATCTTCGTATTGCTCGTCATAGTGTGAGCCCCTTGTTTAACATCTCAAGCGTGGTCTCTTCGGTATTGATATAGGTATCGTGTGTTGCCGTCTTACCGAGCGCGATATGGGCCGGCAGCACCTTGATCGCCGCCTCTTCCAACACGCAGGCATGTTCGCATTTACCACAGCCGGTACAGGTGTCGCTGTTGACTGTGGGCAGAAACATGGCGTGATGGTCGCTGCGTTGATTGTGCTGGCGTTCGAGCGTGATGGCGTCGTCGATCAAGGGGCAGACGCGGTAACAGACGTCACAGCGCAGCCCTTTGAAGTTGAGGCAGTTTTTCTCGTCGATCAGTACGGCAATCCCCATCTTGGCCTCGTCGATATTGGTCAAGGCGTGGTCCAGCGAGCCGGAGGGGCAGGCCTTCACACAGGGGATATCTTCGCACATCTCACAGGGCACGGTGCGCGCCGTGAAGTAAGGCGTGCCCGTTGGCGCACCCTCAAACCAGCGTGCCAGTTTCAGGGTGTCGTAGGGGCAGGCCTGGACACAGAGTCCACAGCGCACACAGGCCGACAAGAAATCTTGCTCATCTAACGCGCCAGGCGGTCGAATCGCCATAGGGTCAAGGTGTGAGGATTGCTTGGCAACCCCGGTAACCCCCAGACCAAGCAGGCCCACGGCGCAACCCGCCTTAGCCGTAGTGGCTAAGAACTGGCGGCGGTTGACCCCCTTGGCTTTGCTATTGCGATTGACCTGGCTCATATCTAACTCTTCATATCTGATGTTTGACTCAAGCGATTAAAGGGTTCAGTTGAACCGCTTTAGGCTTTCATCACTTTTACCGGACACTTCTTGAAATCTGTCTCTTTCGAGAGCGGATCTGTGGCGTCCAGTAACAACTTGTTGACCAGTTGGCGCGCGTCGAAGAATGGCATAAATACCACGCCTCGTGGCGGTTTGTTCCGGCCTTTGGTTTCAACACGTGTCTTGACTTCACCGCGAGGCGAGGCCACGACTACTTCATCACCACGCTTAAGACCACGGGCCTTGGCGTCTTCCGGATGCATGAAGATCTGTGCATCTGGGTAGGCGCGATACAGCTCGGGTACGCGGGCGGTCATCGATCCTGTATGCCAGTGTTCGAGCACGCGGCCCGTCGACATCCAGAGATCGTATTCTGCATTTGGCTCCTCGGCGGCAGGCTCGTAAGGCAGGGCGAAGATCACCGCCTTACCGTCTGGCTTACCGTAGAAGTTGAAGCCTTCACCGGCCTTGACGTAAGGGTCGCTGCCTTCGACGAAGCGGCGCAGTGTCTCCTTGCCATTGACCACAGGCCAGCGTAGACCGCGGGTCTCATGGTAGGTGTCGAAGTCGGCTAAGTCGTGGGCATGGCCGCGACCGAACTGGGCGTACTCTTCGAAGATACCCTTCTGCAGGTAGAAGCCGAAGGCTTCCGACTCATCGTTGAGATCACCCTTGCAGTCAGAGGTTGGGAACTTGTTGATCACCCCGTTGGCAAACAGCACCTCATAGAGTGTCTTGTCGGCGTATTCAGGCTTCTTGGCCACCAGCTCGGCCGGCCAGACTTCTGATACCTTGAAGCGCTTAGAGAACTCGACCAGCTGCCACAGATCTGACTTGGCGCCCTCGGGAGCCTTTACCTGCTGATGCCACATGTGGGTGCGGCGCTCGGCGTTGCCATAGGCACCTTCCTTCTCGACCCACATGGCGGTAGGCAGAATCAGGTCGGCCGCCATGGCGGTAACCGTTGGGTATGGATCCGAGACCACGATGAAGTTGTCTGGGTTGCGGAAACCTGGGTAGATCTCGTCGTTGATGTTAGGACCGGCCTGCATGTTGTTGGTACACATGGTCCAGTAACAGTTGAGCTTGCCATCTTTGAGCATGCGGCTCTGCAGCACGGCGTGAAAGCCAGGCTTAGGCGGAATCGTGCCTTCCGGCAGCTGCCACAGCTTCTCGGCCACGGCTCTGTGCTTAGGATTCTTCACAACCATGTCTGCTGGTAGACGGTGGGCGAAGGTACCCACTTCACGGGCGGTACCACAGGCAGATGGCTGACCCGTCAGCGAGAATGGGCTGTTACCTGGGGTGGCTATTTTGCCGGTCAGCAGGTGGATGTTGTAGAGCATGTTGTTGGCCCATACACCGCGCACGTGCTGGTTGATCCCCATGGTCCACAGGCTCATGATCTTCACCTTAGGATCGGCGTAGGCCTTGGCTAGGGTCTCGAGTTTTTCAGGCTCGACACCACTCATCTTGGCGGCATATTCCAGGGTGTAGGTGCTGACGAACTTGGCGTATTCGTCGAAGCTGATGGCGGTTGACTTGCCGTTGCCAGGGTTCTTGGCCTTCTGCTCCAGCGGATGGTCGGGACGCAGACCATAGCCGATATCTGTGGTGCCCAGGGCAAACTTAGTATGCTTGCTGACGAACTCCTTGTTTACCGCACCATTCTGGATGATGTAGTTGGCGATGAAGTTGAGGATCGCTAAGTCAGACTGAGGGCGGAACACCATAGGGTTGTCGGCCAGGTCGAAAGAGCGGTTTTCGAAGGTCGACAGCACGTGCACGCGGCTGTTTGGCTTGCTTAGGCGGCTGTCTGACAGGCGTGCCCACAGGATAGGGTGCATCTCTGCCATGTTGGCGCCCCAGAGCACAAACTGGTCGGCGGCTTCTAGGTCGTCGTAGCAACCCATAGGCTCGTCGATACCGAAGGTACGCATGAAGCCACCCACGGCCGATGCCATACAGTGACGGGCGTTTGGATCTATGTTGTTGGTGAGGAAACCTGCCTTGTGCAGCTTAGACGCGGCGTAGCCTTCCCATACCGTCCACTGACCCGAGCCGAACATGCCGACGGCGGTTGGGCCCTTGGTTTTCAGTGTGTGTTTCCACTTCTCGGCCATGGTGTCGAAGGCCATGTCCCAGCTGACCGGGGTAAACTCACCCTCTTTGTCGTACTGGCCGTTCTTCATGCGCAGCAATGGCGTGGTAAGACGATCCTTACCGTACATGATCTTCGACAGGAAATAGCCCTTAATACAGTTAAGGCCCTTGTTGACCGGACTTTCTGGATCGCCTTTGGTGGCAACGACTTTGCCGTTATTGGTGCCGACCAATACGCTACAGCCCACGCCGCAGAAACGGCAGGGGGCCTTATCCCACTTGATGTTGTCATTCTGCTCAGCGGCTTCAACTACTTTCACTGGCAGAGTGACGCCAACCGTGGTCGCAGCGGCAACTGCGGCGTTGGCTTTTAGAAACTCGCGACGGCTAATGCTCATGGTGTTTCCTCACTCTTTTCTTCTAATGGTTCAACTTGGTGATAGACAAGACTGCTTGATAACACCCCGCTAAGGGCGTTGATGGCTTCGACGTTATCGAGGATCGCACCCTGGGTGGCCCCCTCTAGGGTAATGATGAACTTACCCTCGTCGGTAATGGCGTGAATATCGGCGCCAACAAGCGCGTCGATATCCGCTGTAATTTGTTCGACCTTACCGGGAGCGGCGTGTACCACCAGGCTGGTCACATGGTATTCCTGTGTCATGGGTTAACCCTTATTTGGCGACCTGCTCCCCGGGATATTGGCGATATTTAGGAGAGTGGTCGCATTAGGATAGGATTCAGTCTAATCCTTGCTTTTGATAGGGGTATACCTCTTGAGAGGTAACTGAGGTTTTTATAGATCGAGATCAAAGTTTTTCGTGTGACCTAACTCTCAGTTCGAAATTTAAACAGTTTTTAGGGCTGGACATCTGTGGTTTTCAAACACCTTAACCATGGTTAATTTGCTCAATGTGGGATTGGGGCGTATAACCAAATGAGGGGCCGAGAAGATATTTATTCCTGCGGTGAAAGCCTAAGCTTATTTGGGTTGGCGCTAATTTAGTGAATCAGGTTTTGCCCCGAGAGGAGGTCGATATGACGCACGAAAATACGCGGGAGATCCCTGTGTGGGATCTGTTTATTCGTCTGTTTCATTGGTCCCTGGTGCTGCTTTTTACCCTGACCTATCTCACCGAGGGCGAGGATGAGTGGATACTGATACACAGCTACGGCGGCTATATCATCTTAGGTATATTGATGCTCAGGATCCTTTGGGGGCTGGTGGGCACCCGACATGCTCGTTTTAGCAGTTTTGTCAGGCCACCGGCAGAGGCCTTGGAATATCTTAAGCAGCTGTTTGCCGGCAGGGCAAAGGACTATCTGGGCCATAATCCCGCCGGCGGACTCATGATAGTGGCGCTGCTCGTCTGTGTGTCGTTAACGGCGGTGACAGGCATGGCCTTATATGCCACTACCGGCCACGGCCCCCTTGCGGGCAGCTTCATCGCCGCCTGGCCCGAAGGTGCGCTGGAAGAGGTGCATGAGTTTTTCGCCAACTTCAGCCTGACGCTGGTTGTGGTGCACATTGCGGGGGTGATTGTCGGTAGCCTGGCCCACAGGGAAAACCTGGTAAGGGCCATGTGGACCGGCAAGAAGCGCAGGCCTCTGCCTTAGCCGGTCTCAACTCAGTTCATATCCGGCTAGTAGCCGGTCAGCTCCATATATCCCTGGCCTCGATGGGAGCCGCTAATCTGTATGGGGCCCTCCCAATAGCGCACGCTTAGCGGCATCAGGCTATCTGGATTGAGGGGCGCGATGTTTAGCTGCAACTGCTCGCTGGGGATACTTATCTGCCATCCCACCGGGTAGCTGGCCTCGTCTATCTGCCGCCAGTCGCTGGGCGTCATCGTGATGGCATGGCTTGCTATGTTGCGGCCGCTGCCGTCGGCAAACATGCGCCGGGCGCTGTAGAAGGGCTCAGCGCTTGATCTCAGCTGAAACAGCATCAGCGCCGAGCCATCATCGAGTCGCAGGGCGAACCAGTCCCAGCCCTGTTGCTGACGGGTGAGAAACTGCGAACTCCACTCCCTGTCGAGCCAGCCCTGTCCCGTCACCTTGTGAGTTAAGCCCTCGAGTGTGACTGTGCCCGTGATGTCGATGAAGGGCTGGCTGTAGTAGTAGGAGGCCACCTCACCATCCTTACTCTTGATGCTGTAGCCCTCATCGCCCTGTAGTTGCAGTGGCGCCGTGCTTGTCAACTGCAGTTGATAGCGAAAGTCGTTGCCGTTGACCGCCAGTGTGGCCGGAAACAGCTGCTCTCCCACGCTCTGCCAGCGCCAGTCATCCAGTGCTATGGTCAGGGGGGAGGCCTTGACGCCCGCAATTGGGTCTAGGCCGCGGGACCAAAGTTCACTCGCCTTGTGTGTGATCGGGCTGGTTATGGCACCGTGGGCCATATAGAGCTGGTTGGTCGCCCAGGGAGAATCAGATGTCGGCGCCTCGGGCGAGAGGGCGATGCGAAACTGGGTCCATTGCAGCCCTAAGGGCTTCCCCGTGTCTGTGGTGAGGTTGGCGGTGAGATACCACCACTCCTGCCTAAATTTGTCGTGAGCGAGGTGATCCGCAGGGAAGCTGAGCGTTCTTCCCTCGATGACCTCGGCGTAACCGCCGGTGTCTGGGCCCATTAGCTCGCCCATGCCGCCGCTCGCCTGCTGCTGGGGCGAGTCGCAGCCCTGTATCAGTAGGGCGAAGAGAGTGAAGATCAGTATGCGCGTCATAGTACCTCCCGTTGCAGGCTGGATACTAAGGGGCGCCTGGTTTGCTGATAGAGGGGGAAGGCGACCGCCAGTGTGCTGGCCACCAGTGCCAGCCCCACCAGTTCCAGGTAGGCCAGCCAGTCCCACACCATGGCGATGGTCCAGCCGAAGGCCTGCAGGGTGACCTTATGGATCAGCAGATAGCCCAGCAGGGCGCCTGTGGGCAGGGCAACCAGACAGGTGAGCAGCACCATGAGCAGCATCTGACCTATGACCAGCCATATCAACTGACGACGATTGACCCCCAGGGCATAGAGGCGCGCGATGGGCGCCAGCCTTGCCTGGGTCAACATATAGCAGGCGCTGAACAGGCCGATGGCGGCCACCATCAGCGTCAGGCTGTTAAGCACCTGGGTGATGGAGAAGGTGCGCTTAAACATGGTTATCGCCTGGGCCTTGATCTTCTCCTGGCTGTAGATCAGCGCATCGGGCAGGTCGAAGCGTGCCTTGAGTGCCTGGCTAAACTGGGCCACATCCGTGTTGAGGTTGAGGGCCAGGCTCAAGGGGTGCTCACCCAGGCCAGCCTTGCGCCACAGGGATGGCGGGATGATCACCTCACCGTAGGGGTTGCCGTAATCATAATAGATGGCGCCTATGGTGAGATCTGTCTCCCCCAGCGCCGCGATCTGTATCTTATCCCCAAGCTGCTTGCCGTGTTTGATGGCGAAGGGCTCGCTCACCAGGGCGAGTGGCGTCGTATCAGGATTGGTCGAGAAAAAACTTCGCCACAGATCTTCTCTTGCCTGCTTGATGATGGTGGTGTGCTCTATCGAGTAAGGGTCTCTGGTCAGCAGGAAGATGGGGGTCTGTTGATAATGACTCCTCAGTAGCCACTGCTTATACAGGCCGGTTACCTCGGGCGCATCGCTCAGCGCCTTCTCCACCTCGGCCATCTGGTTGGCGGGGGGCCGCAGATAGAGCTGGGCATGCAGCCTGGCATCCAGCCACTGCTTGAGGGTGATCTCGAAGCTACCCACCAGGCTGTTCATGGCGATGTTGGCGGTGAGCGCCAGTAACATGGCCATCATGGCCAGCGATAGCGGCGCCAGCAGCTCCCGGGTTTCACTCACCTGGTAACTCATCAGCCCCTTAGGACAGAGGCCTTGTAGCAGGCCAATGAGCTGTCTCAGCAGATAGGGCAAGGCCAGCGGGATGGCGATAACCACCAGACCAAGCAGCGCCATGGTGAGCCGGTAGTCCTGACTTAGAGGCATCAGGATAAGGGCTATGGCGCCCAACACACAGGCAAGTATCATGAGGCGATTTTGTGCTTGCTGGCTGCTGCGTTGCAGGCTGAGCTGACCGCTACTTTGGGCCAGGGGCTGATTGATGAGCTCCCTTAACAGCGAGGTGCAGGCCAGCAGGGCGGCGATCAGGGTCAGCAGGCTCGCCTGGGCCAGCCATTGCCAGCGCCAGCGCCCCGGTAAGATGTTGGCGCCATAGAGCTGCTCTAAGGTGACTGACACCATAGGCTGCAACCAGTAGCTCAGCTGTAGCCCCAGGATGAAACCTATCAGCGAGCCCAGCAGCACCAGCAGGGTAAGCTCCAAAGTCAGAGATATCATGATGGCGGCGCGGCGCACGCCCTGTTGCTGCAGCTGGATGATCAGCCGCTTACGCTTGAGCAGGCTGTAACGCACACCGTTATAGGCGATAAACAGGCCGACGATGAAGGCCAGCAGGCTCATGGCGGTGAGGTTGAGGTGAAAGCTGTTGGTCAGGGCCTTCATCGCCTCGCCCTGGTCGCTCTCGATCAGGTTGCCGTGACCATAGATCAGTGATGTGAGTCGTTGCTGACCTTCGCCGGGCGGGTCAAACAGGGCGATATAGCTGAGCTGGCCGGGTTTATCCAGCAGCTGCTGGGCCAGGGAGATATCCATCAATAGGCGATCGCCAAGGCGATAACCCTCATCGACGGCCACCACCTTGAGACGCGTATCATTCAAGGTAAGCCAGGGCTCGGGGAGTAGACTCGCCCTTTGCTCACTCATCACAACTAGTGGCTCGCCCGCCAACATGGCCGCCAGGGGCAGCGGGCCCTTTAGCGGCATGTCGTGCTTAGCGGGAGCAGCTGCCCGGTGGCCTGCGGAGGCAGGGGCTGAGGAGGAGGTGGCCGAGAGGGCGGCGATAAGATCGCTGCCGGTCACTTGCCAGCGGTGCTGGGCGTCGTCGACCGCCGTGCCCTCGAGAACTGCTAGGCTAGGGCGGAATCCCTGGGATCTCAGCTCGAAATAGAGCGATTCTAACAGTGGCTTACCCGGTAGCGGCGTGATTAGGTGGCTTGCCTGGCCGCTCAGCAGTTCGCTGGCTTGGCCATAGCTTTCGATGGCGCTCTCGTTGGTGGCCCTGACGCCAGTCAGCAGGGTGACCGCCAGCACTATGCCTATGAGTATGGCGCCGGCCTGCAGCGGCGCCTTCCTATAGTGGGCGGCAAAGACCCTGAGGGTGAGGCGGGTGGCGCGCAGCAGCGCATTGGCGCTACTCATGCACCCGCCCGAGATCCAGGTGCCAGCGTCGCTGCATAAAGTCGGCGCACTCCATGGAGTGAGTCACCATCAAGATGCTGGTGTCGTGCTCGCCCGCCAGGGCACAGATCAGCTCCATCACCTCCAGGCTGGTGGTTTGATCTAGGTTACCCGTGGGTTCATCTGCCAGCAGCAGGGCTGGCTTGTGGGCCAGGGCCCTGGCGATGGCGACTCTCTGCTGCTGACCACCGGACAGGGCATCCACATGGCGCTTGAGCAGGGGTCTTAGCCCGAGCGCATCGGCGAGGTGATCGCACCAGGGATTCCAGTCATCCCCCTGTAGATGCAGGGGAAAGGCGATGTTGTCTGCGACATTGAGTGGGGTGAGCAGGTTAAATTGTTGGAATACCACGCCTAACTGCCGGTGTCTGAACTGGCTCCAGCGGCTGTCGTCCCAGCCTCGGGTATCTTGATCCAGCAGGGAGAGGGTGCCTGAGCTGGGGCGCTCGAAACCGGCGATGATATTCAGCAGGGTGCTCTTGCCGCTGCCACTCGGGCCTGTGAGGGCGACCGTTTCGCCAAGGGCAAGCCTGAGGTCGAGCCTGTCCAGCACCAGGTGAAACTTATCGCCATCGTTGAAGCCCTTTGAGATCTCGCTCAGGGTCGCGACACTCGTCATTGCCCGTCCTTATCGTTTAGCTTGTCCAAGCGCAGGGAAACGCTCCTGGCACAATTTCCATTAAACCCATTGATAACCTTATCGATAGCAGATTGCAACCGCCAACCTAGCTCAATTGTGGGGTGATATCTGTTACTTACGCGGCGCCTCGAACAAAGGATCTTTCTGCTGTGACGCCCCGGGGGATTTATGCCTGTGGATGATACCCAGAGGACTGATTAAATCGGCTTATTTTCATCTATTTAGCGGGAGCCTTTCCCTAAAATAAAAGTTGCGGGAAACAGGCCGGAAGGCTGGCGAGTCGGCCAAGAGCCATGACAGGCCTTATGACGGGCATCTGTGCGAGGGGATTAGGGCGAGGGGATTAGGGCGAGGGGAATAGAGCAAGGGCATTAAGGTAAGGGATAGGCGCGCTGCATAGTACCAAGACCGTGCATTAAAAAGTGCCAAGACTGTGCATTAAAAAAGGCGCCATGGGCGCCTTCTCAATTAAATCGGTTACTCTTCATCTAGCGAGTAAGGCAGCGGTACCAGGGTGAGCGCTGATGCCTCATCGCCCGCCACTCTTAGCTGAGCACTTAATGCCGTATCATTGGGTAGCACGACGCTCATTAGCAGCTGGCCATCACGCTGCACCGCTTCCAGTATGGTGCCGGCGCGGCGATAACCCTCATCGTCTTCTAGCTTGATCTCGAGCTGGCTGGTCGTATCGATAGCCACACTGGCCGAGCCCTTGGCGATATAGAGGGCGCGCTTATTGCCGCCACGATACTTCATGCGGGCCACGGTTTCCTGGCCCATGTAGCAGCCCTTGGTAAAGCTGATGCCATCCACCGCCTGCAGGTTACACATCTGCGGCACAAATTGGTTCTGATGACGGGCATAGACGTTAGGCAGACCTGCGGCTATCTCTACCGCCTGCCAGGCGCTGGCATCATAGATGGGCTGATCTATCTTGGTCGCTAGCTCAGTCTGTGCCTCGGCCTCGACCGCTATGATGTAGCGCTCGCCGTCGCGCAGGATGACGCCAGCAGGGATGCTGGTGAGTTCAGCATTGAGCTCGCCGAAGGTCTGGGTCAGCCAGGCGCCGGCCTGCTCGCCGGTGACCCCCATGAGGAACCAGTCTTCACTGGCATCGACGAGTTCAGCCTTGCTGAACACGGCATATTTCTGTAGCTGTGGCAGGTCGAGTGCCAGCGTCTCTTTTGGCATCATCAGCAGCAGGGCATCTTGATGAGCGAAGGTTCTGAAGCTGGCCAGCATCTTGCCTTTAGGATCACAGTGGGCGCCCCAGCGCCACTGGTCGTCTGCCAGAGAGGTGATATCTGTGGTCACCTGACCATGAATAAAACTCCGCGCCTGCTCGCCGGTAACTGAGATAAGGCCGAGATGGGAGAGTTGGCTGAAAACGATGGCCGGTTGCGCCTCATTGAGGGGCCACTGAGGTTGAGAAACGGTAAGCGTCATATCATGTTCCTGGGCGATTGGGCAGAGGTTTGATTGTACCCTTAATGGGCTCATTGTCATCAATATAGGGGCGCAGTAAGAAATTTAAAGGGGCGGTAAGGCCGAATCTTTAAAATTATGATCCCTAAACGCTTTTGCCTTGGCGCTGTTCGCGAGAACGGACTGACAAAGAAGTTACTGAGCGAGTCGTCACTAGCGGCGATGGAAGCTTCTCAGGCTCCACAGGCCAAACAGAATGATTGCCAGGCCCAAGAGGATATCGCCGAGCTGCTGAAGTTGAACGCCCCTGATAAGCCGGGATTGGCGCGGATCGTCTGGGTCGACATACACGGGTACTTGCTGACCTATGCCATAGGGAGCCAGGTGCGCCTCGGCATCTTCCCGGGTGCGATCGCCGCTGTAGTCCGGGTAGAGGAGCTGGCCATGGTATTTTACGCCCTGCCAGCGATAGCTATAGCTGATCTGGGCAAGATAGAAATCTGTGCCGTGACGGGCACCGCTGGGGCGAAACCTGCCGACATGGCTTTTCTGTACTTGGGCCTGAGTCTCTGCCCAGCCATAGGTGAGCAGACTCTGGTAGCTATTGACACCGCCGCGGATCGAGAGTGCCGCCCCAAACAATACCAGCGCTGTGAGTACCAGTGAGACTAAAATGCTCTTCTTATCCATGCCCTGCTCGATTCCTATTTTGCCCGATTCCTATTCTGCACTGTGTCGTCTGTGACCTAATATCAATCGTAATAAATAATTGAACATGCTAGCTGGTTAAAATGCTCGGTAACTTTCCTAGGGTCTGTTTATCTTTCAGGTTTAATTTTTGTTCAATCTAAACGCGTTTTGCTCAAGGCGCGTGCTATGTCGCATAGTTATTCTATGTAAATGGCACGCAACAAGGGGCAGAGCGTGGTTTAGATGAACCCTTCGGGCAGCTTTTTTAGGCCATTTCTACTGCGTTATCACCCGTTTAGGTAGATAACTACACTACACAGATTCTGCCTTGTATAAATCACCTAAAAAATGCTGCAAAAACAAACAGGAAAGGTCAACAGGCCCTAGTATTTTTAAATGTAGAATAACGACTTATCTAAAAATCCTGCTTTATTCTCAAGCGTTTTTCCTGCGCTATTTCCGATCACATACTGACTTTGGTTGCTATAACAGACCCAAATGCCCGGCGGATCATACCCCAAGCTCTGTCGCTGATACCAGGGGAGTTGTCGAGAGAGTCGTCGAGAGCGCTGATAACAAAAGAAAAAGGCATCACAGAGTGATGCCTTTATATCGCGATGCTGTTTATCGCAAAGACGGGGCCGTCTTAGTGCAGCAGACGGGTCCTGATGGTGCCGTCGATTGCCTTCATCTCTTCCAGGGCTTCATCGGCCTGGTCTGAGTTGACCTCCATCACCACGTAACCTATCTCTGCGGTGGTTTGCAGGTATTGTGCGGCGATGTTGATTCCCTTCTCGGCAAATGCCTGGTTAATCTTGATCAGAATACCTGGACGGTTGTGGTGAATATGCAGCAGACGCGAGGTGTCTTTATGTTGAGCCAGAGAAACCTCAGGGAAGTTGACGGCCGTCATGGTCGAGCCGTTGTCTGAGTATTTCGCCAGCTTGCCAGCAACCTCGATACCGATATTTTCCTGAGCTTCCTGGGTGCTGCCGCCCACGTGTGGCGTAAGCAGAACGTTATCCAGGCCGCGCAGCGGGCTGACAAATTCGTCGTCGTTCGACTTAGGCTCGACCGGGAAGACGTCGATGGCGGCGCCGACTATGTGCTCGCCGCGGATCGCCTCGGCCAGGGCGTCGATATCTACCACTGTGCCTCGAGAGGCGTTGATCAATATGCTGCCTTGACGCATGGCTGCCAGCTCTTTGCTGCCAATCATGTTCTTGGTCTGTGGCGTCTCAGGCACGTGCAGGCTCACCACATCGGCTAGGGATAGCAGTTGCTCCAGCGAGTGGATCTGCTGTGCATTACCCAGTGGCAGCTTGTCTTCGATATCGAAGAAGATGACGCGCATGCCTAATGTCTCGGCCAGGATCCCCAGCTGAGTACCAATGTGGCCATAGCCGATCACCCCAAGGGTCTTACCGCGGGCCTCGAAGCTGCCATTGGCGCTCTTGAGCCAGCCACCACGGTGGGCCAGGGCGTTGCGCTGCGGAATGCCGCGCAGCAGCATGATGATCTCACCCAATACCAGCTCGGCGACGGAGCGGGTGTTGGAAAATGGCGCGTTAAAGACAGGAATACCCATTTTTTCGGCGGCGGCGAGATCGACCTGGTTAGTCCCAATACAGAAACAACCTACGCTGACCAGCTTTTCAGCCTTCTCCAGCACGGCCTTGGTGAGTTGGGTACGGGATCGGATGCCAACGAAGTGAGCATCTTTTATCGAGGCCAACAGCTCCTCTTCCCCCAGTGATGCCTTGTGATATTCGATGTTGTTGTAACCTGCACGCTTGAATACATCTACCGCAGATTGGTGGACGCCTTCCAACAGCAGGATCTTGATCTTATCCTTGTCCAGCGAATGTTTCGCCATGATTTAGGTACCCTCTTGCTCAATTGTTGCTAGGTGAGTATCGCTCTCGAGGACTCTTTCTACTCGGCTTTCGTTCGGTGGCCTGATACCAGCGAATCTTCATCGTCTTGCTGCTGGCATTGAGCCAAAATGGGACGCTGAACTTCTACTTTTGGCAGGACGCTGAACTCGGTCGGGCAAGGTTTATGGAGACGCTATGCGGTTGCTGGCCGACTTGTGTAGAATGACTACACAGAGCAAGCATTTTCGCTGCAAAGCCTCTAAACCTTGGTAAAAATGCGCCCAGAAAGGTCTACAAGCCCTGTTCTTGTGGTGATTTTTATCTGTTGCCTGTCAATGCCTCCACAAAATAGCACCTTTTTTAGTCAGTGTGGAGGGCTAGATGGCTAAAGTTATTATTCTGATATTAAAACAATATCATCTAAGGAGTTCTTATTTTGAATAAAAGCACCGTGTGGCTCACAATTTTCTTCGCCGTGCTGATCTGGTCAGGGATAGAACCAAAAGATAGCTTTACCTGGTTTTTAGAGGTCGTTCCCGCGCTGATCGCCCTGCCTATCCTGTTTCTTACCCGTAAAAATTTCCCGCTGACCTCTCTGGCCTACGGGCTTATCTTGATCCACGCCGTCATTCTCATGGTGGGTGGCCACTATACCTATGCCGAGGTGCCCCTGTTTGACACCCTGGCCGACTGGATGGGCAGTGAGCGCAACAACTATGACAAGGTAGGGCACTTTGCCCAGGGCTTTATTCCCGCGCTGCTGGCAAGGGAGGTGTTTCTGCGGCTTGAGGTGGTGAAACAAGGCGCCTGGTGTCATTTCCTCGTGTGTTGTTTCGCCCTGGCATTGTCGGCCTTCTATGAGTTGATCGAGTGGTGGGTGGCGCTGGCAACCGGTGAAGATGCCGAGGCATTCCTGGGCACTCAGGGCTATGTGTGGGACACCCAGTCTGACATGGGGATGGCGCTAATTGGTGCCCTGGCGAGCGTGCTGCTTCTCTCCCGCTGGCATGACAGACTGCTGCTGAACCTGAAAAAGTAATAATAATCTGTAGCTTGCCTATCACATCAGAAGCATTATTATATGCTAATGATGTGATTAGTCAGCTTTATATAACTAATAGTGATAACTATTCTCACTCGAGTTAGTTAATATAGCTGACATACTTTTTTACTAGTCATGGCTGAATAGATTCAGTGCTATCTATGGCTAGGAGGAATGAAGTTCATAAAGATCAATAACAGGGATAGCTTACTCACATATGGTTAATTGCGTTGAGATGCTTTTCAGGGAGAGAAGCGTATGAGTAAAATTGATGAACTGGTTTTTCTGCACCAAGATTCAACACCGTGCCATCTGGCTGTGCTGGCCGAATCCATTGGCTTAAAGACACGTATCGCACGTCAGGTCAGCGACCTGGATCCCGAGCGTGATCGCAACAGTTTCTACCTTATTGCCCAGAAAGGGGCGGCGCTTGACAGCAAGGGCGTGCCCCTGATCGTCGCGCGTTTATTACCCCATGTGCCCATTGCCCTCTATCAGGTCGAGCGTGGCAGCCTGGAGCCTGAATCGGCCCTGCTGCTTGGGGTGCGTGGGTTGCTGTTTTCCGATCAGCGTATGGATCTCTCGCTTACCGGCCTGCGTAAGATGGTTAACGATGAGCTTTGGTATGACAGACCATTGATCTCTAAGGTTTTTCGACAGCTTGTCAGTCGCCAGGACAGTGGCGTCGAACTGACCCAGGATATGGTTGCCATGCTGCAAAAGCTTACCAGCCGTGAGCGTACCATCATACAGCTGGTCTCCAGCGGTGCCCGCAACAAGGAGATCGCCGATCGCCTCTGTATCAGCGAACATACGGTCAAGGCCCATATCTCCTCTATCTTCCGTAAGACACAATCACGTAACCGGGTCGAGCTGCTGCGCTGGTCCCAGGCAAACGCCTGCCATTTCGAATTTTGTTAATCCATTCGGGATATTAAAGACAGCAAGTCAAAGCCCGGTGGATGCTGGGCTTAGCATTTGGCTTAGCATTTGGCTTAGTTTTGGCGCTTAATTGTCCCAATGCGTTAGGCGCTTGGCCGAAGCTGATTTGATTTTGAGCGCTATTCTGACCAACCCAGGTTGCGGCTTGTCACACTTTCGAGATTTCACCTTCTCGTCGTTAAAAAAGTTAAATTGACCAAAATTTGAAACCGCGGTTTGTAAATTCATTGAGTATTTATACTAATCGGGTCTGTTGGTGAGCGTTTAAATGCTCAGACTTATCTATTGTTTTATTTGATATTCTCTGAACCTGTCACGAATGAATATCGACGGTCTTTACTTTTGTGCCCTGAAACCAATCGTTTAATCACAATTTACTAATATGCATGTCATCTCCTGTATAGATATTAACCGTATTTTATAAACATAATGTTCGCTATTTTGGAATGTGATCTATATCACAAATCGGCTTGGACACTTCTGTAACAATCTCGCCGCACGTTAATAAAAATTAGCGGCATTATTATAAAAATGGGGTTGAACAATGGATAATGTTAAAAAGTTGTCAGTGCTTGCGCTGTCAATAGCCGCGGCTTTGCCCGTTTCTGCGAAAGCCGACCTGCTCATCAGCGAATACGTTGAAGGCAACAGCAACAATAAGGCGATCGAGCTGTATAACTCAGGTGATGCCGCCTTAGATCTTACCGGTTACAAGCTGGTGCGTTACAAAGATGGCGCTACCAATGCCTTAGATATGGTCGCCCTAGACGGTCTCACCATAGATGCCAAAAAACTCAAAGTGATCGTACATCCAAGCGCCGAAATCGCCCTAGCTAGTGATGTCGACAGCAGCACGGGTAATCTTTATTTCAACGGTGGTGATGCCGTAGCACTGGTCAAAGACGGTGCAGTGGTTGACATCATAGGTGCTGTGCCAACGCCTAGCGGCTGGGGCATGAATACCACCATGCAGCGCAATACCGATGCGCTTAGCGC
Organism: Shewanella sp. cp20; assembly: GCF_000832025.1. Classification (NCBI taxonomy): domain Bacteria; kingdom Pseudomonadati; phylum Pseudomonadota; class Gammaproteobacteria; order Alteromonadales; family Shewanellaceae; genus Shewanella; species Shewanella sp. cp20. The sequence continues at coordinate 135,590 of NZ_JPII01000026.1, forward strand.
GTCAAACGTCTTCGTCGAGAGTCAGTGGAAGGTGTTGCCTGTCGATACCTTTAGCGGCCTGGGTAATCTTGACGGCAGCAGCGCACCGACCGAACCTGAAGCGCCAGCCTTCACCTGCACAGGTGCCAAGATCACTCCTATCTACAGCGTACAGGGCGCCGGTAAGTCTAGCCCGCTGATCGCCGACGGCGAGTATGCTTCTAAAGAGGAAGTCACTATTCGCGGTGTAGTGACCGCTCGTGGTGATAGCCTGTTCAAAGGCTTCTACCTGCAGGAAGTTCAGGGCGACGGTTCGCCTTATACCTCTGACGGTATTTTTGTTTACCTGGGCGAAGCGGCCGGTGAAGAGATCCAGCCTGGCGTTGAAGTCTGTGTTCAAGGTCTGGTGAAAGAATACTATGGCCTGACTCAGCTCGATATTAAAGCCGACAAGAAGATGGAAGTGGGCGAGAACCTGGGCGCGCCAGCCGCAACGCCTTTCTATGTGGCTGACGGCGAGAATCTTGGCGATGCGCTAGAGCGTTTCGAAGGCATGAATGTGGTGCTCGATGCCGGTAGCGACATGAAGGTCAGCCGCACATTTAGCTATGATTATGCCGCGCGTCGCAACAACATGATGTTGTCGTACAAGGCGCCGCTGATGAAGCCTACACAGCTTTATCCTGCCATGACAGACGAGGCTATCGCGCTTGAGAAGAAAAACCGCGCGAACCAGTTGTTCGTCGAGTCTGATTTCAAGGCGAAGAACGGTGAAGTGCCTTATTTCCCAACCTTCAATGCCGAGACTGGCTATATCCGTGTGGGCGATCAGCTGACTAACCTCGAAGGTGTCGTTAGCTACAGCTACAACGAATATCGTTTGGTTGCCACAAACGAGATCGTGGCTGGCGACTTCATTCGCGAAGACGATCGTGTCGACGCGCCAGAGGTAGCGACCAAGGGTGATATTCGTGTCGCCAGCTTCAACGTGTTGAACCTGTTCACCAGCGACAGCGATGTGGGTGGTGCGTTAAATGCGTCTTGTAAGGATCAGGCGGATGCCGATGCTTCAAGAGGTTGTGGTCGTGGTGCTCATACCCTAGAAGATTACCTGTTGCAGCGTACTAAGATTGTCAGCGCGTTGACCGAGATGAACGCCGATATCATTGGCTTGATGGAGATCGAGAACAATGGCTTTGGCGAAGACAGTTCGATTCAGTACTTAGTCAATGATCTCAATGCTAACCTGCCAGCCGCCGATGCGTATAAGTTTATCGAGGTTGCGGATGCGGATAAGTACAAGGGCGAGTATGTCGGCGGTGACGCCATCACGGTAGGCATGCTGTATCGTCCAAGCAAGGTTGAGCCAACGGGTGACGCCTTTGTTATCGAGACGCCTGAGCAGCATGCGATGGAAGGCGTAGTAACACGCGGCGAAGGCGACAAGCTTGAGCTAAGCCCTGCGTTCGATAAGTACCAGCGTCACAGCTTAGGCCAGGCCTTTAGCGTTAATGGCGAGAAGCTGACCGTTGTGGTTAACCACTTAAAGTCTAAGGGTTCGGGTTGTATCGAAGACTGGGCTAACTTTGAAGACAGCAGCGATCCTGCGGATCTTCAGGGCAAGTGTAACGAGTTCCGTGTATCGGCCGCTAAGGTGATTGGTGATGCCCTGCAAGATGTCGAAGGTGACTTACTGGTTATCGGCGACATGAATGCCTACGGCCTGGAAGATCCTATCCGTGTGCTGACCGATTATGACGCGGCAAACTCGGATCGTGACATCATGACCGCCTCTTGGACTACGCTGGGCGGTAAGGTGTACGAGCGTGAAGGCAGCAAGATCGAGAAGGGCTACGGTATGGTCAACCTGAATACTCAGGTTCACGGTACTGCAACCTACTCATACAGCTATAACGGTGAGTTGGGTAATCTCGACCATGCGCTAGCCAACACTAGCCTGGCTGCACGAGTGGTTGATATTCAAGATTGGCATATCAACTCAGTCGAGTCGAACCTGTTCGAATACAGCAGCCAATATACAGGCGAGCTTGAGAAGTCTGAAAATGCCTTCTCTGCATCGGATCACGACCCAGTGATCGTGGCCCTAAGCTACCCTGCGCCTAAGCCAGAACCTAAGCCAGAGCCGAAAGAAAAGGATGACGGCGGTTCGTTAGGTTACCTAGGACTGATGTTACTTGGACTGGCTGGATTGCGTCGCCGCAACTAGTCTGCCGAGTCTCCCCAAAGCCAGCTGTTCTCCCCAGCTGGCTTTTTTTATGCCTGTTATAAATTGCATTCGCTTGTGTTTCATCTCTTTAGACGTAAGTTTAGCGTCTTGTTAGCGGTTCTCTTGGTTTGTGTAGCGCCGCCTTGCCATTTCTGCGGCTCAGGTAACGCCGTGATAATTTTCTGTTTTTCCCTAACTCATCGGGCTTGTTAATTTGCGTTTTCAGGCTAAACTGTCGTGCGTTACCGGCCCGGCTTAAATGCTGCGCCAGCGCCTTGATTTGGTGCGAGATTTTTACCAGTTACCCTAGGCCTTCATTCGTCACACAAACCCACTTGATGCGGCCATTTGGCGGCAAACGAGACTAATAATTCAGGGCGGATGAAGGCCACTCCCAGTATGTTTATTCATCCTATGCCCAACTTGCTGCCTAAATTCGCCGCCTTCCAGACGGACCATTTTCACTTGGCATATACCGATCTCAGGCCTTGGTTCCCTCAGCTTATTCTCCTATATCTTATTGCCCTGTGACCAAGTAGACTATTTGTTGATTTTTGTAAGCAGTGGAAAGAGACATGAGTATTTGGTTTAGACCCGTCACTCTGGAAGATTGCGCCAAGATGGACGCAGGCATGCACGGCAAAGGCACCCTGATGCAGACACTGGGGATCACCATCAGCGAAATTGGCGAAGACTACATGAAAGCCACCATGCCAGCCTCGCCAGCGGTGCATAATCCCCTGGGGATAGTTCATGGCGGTGCCAATGTGGCCCTGGCCGAGACGGTTGCCAGCTATGCGGCCAACTTCGTGGTGGATTTTGAGCACTACTATTGTGTCGGCCAGGAGATCAACGCCAACCACCTCAAGGCATCACGCAACGGCACCCTGACGGCGACAGCCAAGCCGGTTCACCTGGGCAAGCGTAGTTCTGTGTGGGAGGTCCTCATTCACAATAGCGCCGGTGAGCTCTGCTGTATCTCTCGTATGACGGCGGCGGTGGTTAAGCGTCAGGCTGTCGTCTGATCTCAGTTCGCCAGGAGTAACATTGCCCTGGCATGCACCTGAATTGGTGAGATAATTTTGAAAGATTGGCTGCCAGCTGCGCAGCCTAGTGCCATAATTAGGGAAGATGTGTTTTAGGGTTAAGGAGTGCCTATGGATACGGCAACAATTTGGGAGTGGGTAGGCTATCTGGCCTCTGTGGTGGTTGCCATCTCCCTCATGATGTCAAATATCAAGAAGCTGCGTTGGTGGAACCTGATAGGGGCCGCATTGTTTGTCGCCTATGGCCTGGCGATTGGTGCCCTGCCGGTGGCATTGGTGAACTTCTTCATCGTGCTGATCGATGCCTTCTATCTGGTGAAGCTGTATCAGGTTTCAAAGGTTAAGCTCGACAAGGAGAGCTGAGCCTACAGATGACGCCGGGAAAATGCGCTCAGCCTCTGGTTGTAGCCTGCCCGGCGAATATCCCTGTCCTATTTATTCATCGATTTCTATTTATCGGTTCCTGTTTATCGATTCCTGTTTATCGGTTCCTGTTTATCTATGCCTGTTTATTAACGTCAGCTTCTCTATTTTAAGTGACTCAATTTAGTCGATTCATTCCAGCTGACTTTCCCTCGCTCATTTGGTATCCGCTTACTCCGGCGTTATTTGTCTATTCTTGTTCCTGTTCCTGTGCCTGTTTCTGTTACCTATTTCCGTTGCTTATTCCTGTTGCTTATTCCTGTCTTGTTGGGTTTGAGTCGGTGGTTATTGTAGGCTGCTCTGCCAGGCTTTTTGCTCCCGACTTTAACCTACTGTTTTCGAGTTAATTTCACTCCTGCCATCTAGCGCGAAGGCGCTCGGAGCGATCGATTCGGGAGCATAGCGGCAAGGCTGGCTTTAACCTTAATCTGTAAATTAGGTTAAGGTTATTTATTTTAATCGTTTTAACTTAATCTGTCGCTCGCCTAATCTTACTTCATCGACAAGTTAAATAGCTAAGTGAAGCGTCTGGTGCAAGGGCTCATCGCCAGCTTCGGTGCAAGCACTTAGTGGAGTACACGCTATGGTCACAATATTTGATGTTATCGAAGATTGGTTGAGCTGATTCAAGGCCCGAACCAATCGCTAGTGCAAGACCTAATCTAACCCCGAAACAAATGCCAGATAAGCTAAACAGGATGGAGCGAATTATGACAACCAACTACTTAACCAGCCAGAGCGGCGCCCCAATTGCCGACGACCAAAACTCACTCTCTGCCGGCGAGCGCGGCCCGCTATTAATGCAAGACTGGCATCTTATCGAGAAGCTGGCCCACTTTAACCGTGAGCGCATTCCCGAGCGCGTGGTGCATGCCAAGGGCACGGGTGTCTATGGCACCTTTACCCTGACCAAAGATCTGAGTGATTACACCATCGCCGAGCATTTTAACGGCGAAGGCAAGCAGACTGAGACCTTCGTGCGCTTCTCGACCGTGGGCGGTGAGATGGGCTCTGCCGATGCCGAGCGCGACCCTCGTGGTTTCGGCCTGCGTTTCTACACCAAGCGCGGCAACCACGACATAGTGGGTAACAATACCCCGACCTTCTTCTTGCGCGATGGCATCAAGTTTCCGGACTTCATTCACACTCAGAAGCGTAACCCTTTGACGAACCTGAAAGATCCGCAAGCGATGTGGGACTTCTGGTCACTCAACCCTGAGGCGATGCATCAGGTCACCATCTTGATGTCAGATCGCGGCATTCCCGCCAACTATCGTCAGATGCACGGCTACGGCTCGCACACCTTCTCCTTCTGGAATGCCAAGGGAGAGCGTTTCTGGGTGAAGTTCCACTTCAAGTCGCAGCAGGGCGTGGTGAATCTGACTAACGAGCAGGCGGATAAGCTTAAGGGGATCGATCCCGACTCGTCACAGCGTGACATGGTGGCGGCGATACAGGATGGTAACTTCCCTCGCTGGACGGTGAATGTGCAGATCATGCACGAGGCTGATGCCAACACCTATCATATCAACCCATTCGATCTGACTAAGGTATGGCCTCACGCCGATTACCCGCTGATCGAGATAGGTGTGCTGGAGCTTAATCGTCTGCCACAGAACTATTTTGCCGAGGTAGAGCAGGTGGCTTTGGCGCCGAGTAATCTGGTACCTGGGGTGGGGGCTTCACCCGACAAGATGTTGCAGGCACGCCTGTTTGCCTATGCCGATGCCCAGCGTTACCGTATCGGTGCCAACTATAATCAGCTGCCGGTTAACTGCCCGCACGCGGCTAAGGCGAATCATCATCAGCGTGGCGGCGCCATGGCTGGGACTCAGTGTCCATTCAGTGGTAGTCAGACAGGCGGCGATGCCAGCGCCAACTATGGGCCGAACAGCACACAAGATGCCCTGGTGGAGCCTACACAGTTTGCCGAGCCACCGCTGAGACTCGATGGCGAAGCCGACCGTTACAGCCGTTACGATCAGGATGACTATACCCAGGCGGGCAACCTGTATCGCATCTTCTCTGAGGAAGAAAAGGCCAGGTTGGCGGCGACTATCTCTGGCTCTCTGAGTCAGGCAAGCCAGGAGGTGCAGGAGCGCATGTTGGCCCACTTCTTCAAGGCCGATGAAGACTATGGTCAGCGCATCAAGCAGGGGCTCGGTCGCTAGCAGTAACTCGGTTGTTAGTCGCTACCCGGCTGCTAACTGCAACTAAAAATAGAAAAGCCAGTGACTCACATCACTGGCTTTGTTGTTTCTAGGTTCAGCGCTTAGATTTGGCCTCTGGATTTAGTCCTTAGCGCTAGGGATTAGTAGAGCAGGGTGGCCACGCCCAGCAGGGCAAACAGGGCGGCGCAGCCGCGGTGGATCCATTTGAGCGGTAGCTTGTCGGCGCTCAAATGCCCGGCGATCACCACGGGCACGTTGGCGATCATCATCCCCAGCGTGGTGCCCAGAACGACCAGCGGCAGGGCATCATACTTGGCTGCCAGCACGACGGTGGCCACCTGGGTCTTGTCGCCCATCTCGGCGAGGAAGAACAGGATGAAGGTGGCGATAAAGGGGCCCATCTGATAGAAACGGCTCTCCTCGGCGTCAACCTTGTCGGGCACCAGTACCCAGAGGGCGATGGCAAAGAAGGAGAAGGCGACGATATAGGTGGCCATTTCAGGGCTTATCCAGTTGATGGCCCACTGGCCTAGCCAGGCGGCGGCAAAGTGGTTCGCCAGGGTCGATAGCAGTATCCCCAGGATGATGGCGGTCTTATTTTTGAATCTTGCGGCGAGGATCAGTGCCAGCAGCTGGGTCTTGTCACCTATCTCGGCGATGGCGACGGTGAAGGTTGAGGCGAGTAATGCTTCCATCATAGTTCCTAAGGGGGCAAAAAATCCAAGCACGATCCGCCGCCCCCTAATGAATGAACGGTAACCGTGCTCAGGTCTTGCAAAGTAAGAGGTGCTCCCCTTACCGTGAGTACCATGGCATGTGGCCAAGTATGTTGACACTCACTCAAGGCAAATTGTCTCGCCTTGTTAGCTACTCCCCTGAAGCAGTGGCGGCCATTATACTCAAATCCGTTAGCGGCGCAAGGCGCTGCCAACTCGCCAGGGGTGATCACTCTGTAGACAGCTTGTTTCGGGCCTTTTACGCCTTTGTACAAACTTGCATCCGATCATCTTGCATACCTTGTGCGCCGCCTGTGGCTCTGTTAATGTGCCAAACAGTCAAATTTATAGAGTAAAGGTAGTGATGAAACAAACCTATCGATATTGTTACCGATTTAGGCAGCCTCAGGGGCTTAGCTAGATCGGAAGATAGTAAAAGCTAAGCTGTTGAGGCCAACCCAACGCGTGCTAGGGCAGAGATCCTTAGTTCGGTTAGGAGGCTATCACTTAGCGTGTTTCATGACTAAATCCCGCCTTCGCAGTCGTTCTAAATCTGACCTTCCAAAAAGAGATAATAAATAAAGACAGGACTAATTTGTGAACTTAAAAATGCTTGGCTCTATTGCCATCGTTGCGGGTACCGCAATTGGGGGAGGCATGTTGGCCTTGCCTCTGGCAACGGCTTCTTTGGGGACGATTCCAGCCTTACTATTACTGGTAGCGATTTGGGCGGTGTCCATCTACACCTCGCTACTCATGCTAGAGATAAATTTACGTGCCGGGGTGGGGTTGAATGTTCACGCCATCACGGGCAAGACCCTAGGTAAAGTAGGACAGCTCATTCAAGGCGGCTCCTTCTTGAGCCTGTTATTCGCCCTGACCATGGTGTATCTGATGGGCGGCTCATCCCTGCTGAAATCCCGTTTCGAACCCTTAGGGATCGAGGTGAGTCATGAGGCGGCGGTATTACTCTTTACCTTTATCTTCGGTGGCTTCATCGCCATTGGCGTCTCCTGGATCGACAAGGTTTCTCGGGTGCTGTTTACCGCCATGGTGGCCCTGTTTGTCATCGTGGTGCTCTTCCTGCTACCCGAGGTGAGCCCGAACTATATTCTGCGGGAATCTGCCGCGCAGCTCGTGTCTAAGGGCGAGCTGGGTAATCTCTGGCTGGCGGCCATCCCTGTGGTGTTTACCTCTTTCGGTTTCCATGTCTGTATCGCGACCATAGTGCGCTACCTGGATGGTGATGCCATGTCGCTGCGCAAGGTACTCATGATCGGCTCTACCATCCCCTTGGTGTGCTACATCCTCTGGTTGATGGTGACCCTGGGCACAGTGGGCGGTGCGACCGTGCACGGCTTCGAGGGCTCTCTGCCTAAGTTGGTCGCCGCGCTGCAGGGGATTGCCCACTCGAGCATATTGCAGCAATGTATCGATCTGTTTGCCAACCTGGCGCTGATCACCTCCTTCCTCGGGGTCACCATGAGCCTGTTCGACTATATTGCCGAGCTGACCCGCGCCAGAGAAAACCTGTGGGGACGTGTTCAGACCTGGCTGGTGACCTTTGTGCCGCCGCTGCTGTGCGCGCTCTACTATCCCGATGGTTTCATTAAGGTGTTAGGCTTCGCGGCCCTGCCGCTGGTGGTGATGATCATCTTCCTGCCTATCGCCATGGCGCTGGGACAGCGTAAACAGAACCTGGGCGGTTACCAGGTGACAGGTGGTCAGTTTGCCCTGGGTGCGGCGGCGCTGGTGGGGCTGGTGATTATTGCCGCTCAGCTCTGGGTCGCACTGTAAAAAGCGCCTGACAATGCTCGCTAAAACGAAGGGGGAGGAGGCTGGAAATACCTGCTTACCTTTTCGCTGATTTGCTAAGCTGTTTGTTACTCAACAATTTATGATAAAGTCGGGCCATTGCCCGACTTTTTTGTAGGGATTTTAAGGCCCAGCAACTGAGGCTTTAACAACCCATTGGGTATTATAAAAATTTTTATAACGATAAAACGGACTTAGCAAATGAAAAAGTTACTCGTGTCAGTGGCGCTTGCCGCTGCCTTCGGCGTTCAAGCCGATGAAGGGATGTGGCAGCCCTATCAACTGCCTGCCATGGCTGATGAGCTGAAGGCCAAAGGGCTGGAAATCGACGCCAAATCTATCTCTAAACTCACCGAATTCCCCATGAACGCCGTGATCAGCCTAGGTGGCTGTACCGCGTCTTTCGTGTCGCCAAAGGGCCTGGTGGTGACTAACCATCACTGTGCCTATGGCTCGATTCAATACAACTCGACGCCTGAGAAGAATCTGCTAAAAGATGGCTTCCTGGCCAAGAACTATGGCGAAGAGCTGCCAGCCACCCCAGGCTCACGCATCTATGTCACCGAGGAAGTTACCAATGTGACCGACAAGGTGAAGCAGGGGCTGGAAAACAAGGTAGGTAACGATTTCTATCAGGGCATCGAAGCCAAAGAGAAGCAGTTGGTTGCTCAGTGTGAGGCCGATGACGGCTATCGCTGTCAGGTTTACAGCTTCCACGGCGGCCTTGAATATTACCTGGTGAAGCAGCTGGAGATCCGCGACGTACGTCTGGTATACAACCCGGCAGCCAGTGTAGGTAAGTATGGCGGCGACATCGATAACTGGATGTGGCCACGTCATACCGGCGACTTCTCTTTCTATCGCGGCTATGTCTCTAAAGACGGCAAGCCGGCCGATTTCAGCAAAGACAATGTGCCTTACGAGCCAAAGAGCTTCCTTAAGGTATCGGCCAAGGGCGTCAGCGATGGCGACTTCGTGATGGTTGCCGGTTATCCGGGGCGCACCAACCGTTATCGCACCGCCAACGAAGTGGAAAACCAGTTCGAGTGGGCATATCCAGAAGGCAAGATGCTGCGTGAACGCTTCATCGAGATCATCAAGGAAACTGCCCCAGAGGGTAGCGACGAGCGTATCAAGTACGAGAGCCTGATCGCCGGCCTGGCCAACTATGCCAAGAACTTCACTTCGATGATCGAGTTCTATGGCAAGTCGACCATGCTCGACGATCGTAAGGCGCGTGAGGCGGCACTCACTAGCTGGATCAACAAAGATAGCCAGCGTCAGGCTAAGTATGGCCAGACCATGGCCGAGTTGGACAAGCTGATCAAACAAAGCCAGGAGCATCAGGCCCGCGACATCATCTTGGGTTATATCGGTTACACCACCATGTTGCCGACTGCCCGTAAGCTCTACCGTCTGGCGAACGAGAAGCAACTGGACGACATGGCCCGCGAGCCAGGTTACCAAGAGCGCGACATGACTCGCTTCAAGTCTGGCCTCGAGCGTATCGACCGTCGTTATGCCCCAAGCGTCGACAAGGCCGTGGTGCTGGATCTGCTGACCCGTTATGCCCAGCTGCCGAGCGAAGAGCGCATCCCTGAGTTGGACAAGGCCTTTGGTATCGGCAAGAAGTTCGATGCGGCTAAACTCAGCAAGGTGCTAGACAAGATGTACGCCAAGACTGAGCTGGGCGACAAGGCGACCCGTCTTGCCTGGATGGATAAGTCGGTAGCCGACTTCAAGGCCTCTAAAGATCCTTTCATCAAGTTTGCAGTAGCCATGTATGACACAGATATGGCTCAGGAAAAGAAAGAGAAGGAGCTATACGGCAAGCTGATGAAGGTGCGTCCTCAGTATATGGATGCCATCATCGCCTACAACAAGGAGCTGGGTAAGCCGGTTTATGCCGATGCGAACTCTAGCCTACGTGTCACCGTGGGCCATGTTAAGGGCTACTCGCCACAAGATGGTCTGGTTGCCGTGCCATTCACTCGCCTTGAAGGCATAGTGGCTAAAGACACGGGTGAAGTGCCATTCGACGCACCTAAGAAGCAGCTTGAGCTGATCAAGCAGAAGCAATATGGCGATTACTATGTGAAGTCTATCGATTCAGTGCCGGTGAACTTCCTGTCGACCCTGGACACCACAGGTGGCAACTCAGGTTCGCCAACCCTCAACGGCCGCGCCGAGCTGGTCGGTCTGCTGTTTGACGGTGTATATGAGTCTATTATTGGCGACTGGGGTTACGATACCGAAACCAACCGCTCTATCCAGGTAGACAGCCGTTACATGCTATGGGTGATGAAGTATCTGGATCATGCCGATAACCTGTTGGCAGAAATGGAGATTGTTCATTAATCACTGCGATTAATGAAGGCGCAGGTTTGATGCTTATAGCATCGGATTAGCGCTGAGATTAAAAGGGCTTAGATGAGAATCTAAGCCCTTTTTTGCGTTAAGGGGGTAATTTTTTTGGTGTTTACTTCTTTGTGTTTAATTGAAATTCATTACCCTTGTTTTAGCGTTAACCGTTACTGTTATCAATTGCCTGCGGCAGGTGAAGTGCAGGAAGCACAAATGTCGTGATCACATGGATGTGAAGGAACGACCTCATGTGCAGATACGCTTGTGAGACGCCGATTCTTTATTTTATAGAGAGTCATCCTGTAGGCTCTGCCGAAACATCTGATGCGTACGGATTCAGGGATGTAGCGCTAACATAGATCTCTAAGCGCGGCCGCTATCGGCCGAGCCTGTAGCATAGGGCCGGCATCACAAAACTGTCATCTTGGTCTATATTTTCTAACGGTGGGATTGTCATGTCCCCTGTCATAGAACCAATTAAGGATGATGAATGATGAATAGATCATGGTTACTAGTGCCTGTCCTGGGCATACTTTATTTAAATGATGTCAGTGCAGGCGAGCTTTATCCTCATGACAACGTACAACATATGTACCTGGGGATCAGCGGAGCTTTCGTCGATGTGGATGTCGATTATGTGAATTTCGAAAGCATGGAGTCTGGTTCAGGGAGTATAGATAATACCTTGATGGGGGCTATTGTTGGCTACCAGCTGCACGAGAATTTTGCCTTCGAAGCCAGGGGGTATGGCAATGTTTCTGACGAAACTATTTATGGCGTTAGTTTTTCTGTAGACAGCCATTTCAGCGTACTGGTTAGAGGGATCTTGCCGTTAAACGAATATTTCAGGCCCTATGCCCTCTTGGGTTACGGCAAATCTAAGGCATCTGCCGCCGAGCTGTCGGAAGACGACAACGATATCATTTATGGTTTAGGTGTATCTATCAGCAATGGTAACCGGGTTCAACTGGAGCTGGAATGGATGCGGATCTACGATGAAAGCTTCAGTACCGGGAATGTTAATTACGGTTTGCAAGGCGACAGCTTCAACCTGAACCTTGTGTATCATTTTCCTAGCCCTTAAATTAACCCTAAAGTAATTTAGAGATAGGCTGGCACCCAGTAAGAATTAATGGGGTGCAGGTTAAATACTTTTAGTATCTAGTTAGCGCTAAGATTTAAAGGGCTTAGATGAGAATCTAAGCCCTTTTTGTTTTCTGGTGTTAATGGTTTCTGCGTGATGTATTGAAATGTGCCTATTGGCTTGACGTGATTTGAATTCAATTAGCCATGCTTTAGCGTTAACCGGTACTTTTTTGAATTGCCTGCGGCAGGTGAAGTGCAGGAGGCACAAATGTCGTGATCACATGGATGTGAAGGAACGACCTCATGTGCAAACATTCTTTTGGCACGCAGCAAGTCCATCCATGGATGCTCTGCGAAATCATCCCTGATTTCGAAGGCCAAAAGCATGTTTACACTGAGTTTCCCATCTCTTCGATTTAGCCGTGTTGGATCATCCGGTCAGTCAAAAACAAATCACTTTCGGACAGAAACGCGTTAGAGATTTTGATCAGTAACGTCTCAATAACCGGAGCTGCCTCGCTGCTTCCGGCGCAGAATGCGCGTAGTTGATTGATTTGCTAGGCGTAGCCATTATCTATTGCGTCTTTATGATCTAAAAGCAATTGAACAATACTTTTAACAGAACCTAAATCCGGCTCTAACCCCATAGCGTCAACCTGAATGTAACTTAGCATTGAGATTAAGGATTCTTTATCTTCTTCTTTTAGTTTCTCAAGGATAGGGGCAACGTAAGATCTATATTCAGCTCTAGCTGAAGGTGAATCATTTATTCCGATAGGATCCCACCTATAGAAAAGAACCTCGTCGACCCGCCTCTCAAGCTCGTCTATCGTAAATCTATCCAAAATTTATCCTTTACGCCTAACGCCGCGTTAAGTAGTGAGCAACGCAATACCAAAGTAGCCGCATACCACCTTAATCACTAAAATCAACGCATAGTGAAAATGCCACGCGTTGCGAATCCCTCTTGAACAGTTTGTTATGCGACTGTTCGCAAGGCTTTAATATTTCCAACATGAACCACACTAACCAACACAACAACTTGATTTTAAGACTTAATTTTATAACATGACGTTCCAGTGGAATGCCATATTAAGGAAACATTCGATGTTTAATGCGATAGGTAATAGATTATACACAGCTAAAGTCCAGGCTGATATTGGTGCTCAGTTTGACCAAGAGGTCGATGGTTTTCTAAATATATCAGTACGTAAACAAACTTTTATCAATACTGTTGTTGCCTCCGTCCCTGCTGAAAGTTTTGAAGTAGCAAAAAAACAAGAAGTAAAAATATTCTACAGTTCTTTAATCTCTTTAGCAGCTTATCTTGCCGAGGTAATGAAAGGGAACATAACCCCGAATAATGAAGTTGAGGCTGCGGTTTGCCTTTGCCTCATAAATAGAGTTGAACGAGTAAATTTAGAGCTCATTAGTGAACACGAACGTGCAATGGTTTATTCTGCCATGCACACCTTAGAAGCATTTCAAACAAAGTAAGCAAAATGAAGTCCGTTCAAATTGATTATATGAACGGGCTCGCAGACGCATAACGCCGCATTAAGGTGTGAGCAACGCTACCACGAAACTTAACCATACCACCATAAACACAAAGCCCAACGATGGCACCAACAATGCCAAGCGTTGGGAATCACTCTTAAATGCTTTGTTAGCTTTATGACTTAAGACTTTTGACTAACTTATCAATATCTTGCTTGTAATTTTCCGACTCAGGGTCAACATTAATAATTACCCTTGCTTTAATCTGATCAGCGATGTCGGTTCGTTCAGGGTTCCACTCGGTAAAGATGTAATCATCTAGAGTAACTGGAATAAGAATATCTGATCCCCCCTCTTTTGCTTCACGTTCAAGAACTCTTTCAATTTCATTCAGAACGCCATTTCTCGTTAGTGAGTCTTTAGAACAAACTAAGAGCACTTTATCGTGTTTATTTACACCATCATGCATCATTCTATGTAGTTTTTGTCCTGGAATGGAATCGTCTGGGAAAAACCACGTAGATACTCCTACGCTCTTCAGCGCTTTATTTAATGTACCTGCCGCCTCTTCATCTGGCCCGCCGTACGAAATAAAAATACTTTGATACATGCTACTTTCATCTACCACGTCTATTTGATGTCCCATATTTTGAAACTCGGAAATTAATGACTGTATCGGCACCTTTAAACCATTGGTATATAGTAAAATTTTAGGTGCATATGGCATTGTAACAGAATCTACAGAACTTCCTGTAGGGTTGAGGTTATTTCCCATACCAATATAAAGACCAGCGAACACATCGAATATAGCTTTCAAGTTTTGAGCTACGGATGCAACTTCGCCAAGGTTACCCAAGTCAGGAATAGCAAGTAACCTGTGTTTTACCCCTGTATCAGGGTCTATAGCAACATGTCCGTATATTACTTTTTCGGTAGCTTGAGTAAATTGATTTTTCAGCGGAAAGTCTTGTGATAAAACGACAGCTCTTGGGTACTTCTCTTGTAGGTATTTTGTTGTTCTCTCTTTCACGATTTTTCCTTTTATTGTTAATATTGAATGCTAAGTAAAGCTAACGCCGCATTAAGGTGTGAGCAACGTAACGCCGATACCTCTGCAAACCACCTTAATCACTTAACGCAACGCATACTAAAAATGCCACGCGTTGCGAATCACTCTTAAATGATTTGTTAAGCATTTTTTTTCCATATTTTCATTGCCATTTCTTCCACTACATCTTCATACGACCAATCTGCGGAAATAATTGGAATTCTTTTTATGAAGTTGACCCTTCGAGTAGAGAGCTGCTTTTCACATTTCCTAAGAAATTTCTCTGGATTTTCAGTCACGATGGCAACTACATCACTATATTTGAATTTAAAGTCACCACTATGTCGCCACTCACGCTCCCAAGAAAAATCATGCCTGCCACTCATAAGATTGACTAAAGAATAATAATGTACGATCTCTTTATAATTGTCTTCATATTGCTTTAGCTTCGACATAGAATTAACTCCTTCGAAGTGACGGTCAAACTCACTGAGTAAATACTCTCTTAACGAGGTTCCATCCGCATTAAGATATATCGCTGGGTTAGCGCCTGAATTAAGCATCTCATCGCGCCAAAAAACAAGACCATGTGGCTGAAGTTTAATTCTTCGAGGGAAATCTTCAGCTGCTAATTTATATATTTGATTCAATGGTGCTTCCGTGAGACATACCGTTTTAAATGCATTCCTTAACTTCTGAGTAAAACCCATTGCGTTAATCTTAGGGCTAAAAAGACAGTGATGGTTTCGTGCTTCTATTGTCTTTGATTGAAGCATATTAATAAGATTATCTTCCGCAGAGACATTTCTAGTATTCCTCGTTAAATGAACAAGAAACTTAGAGATATCACTTCTATATCTAGGATCAGACAACACAGTGCTCCTTTTAATCGATTAACTACATAAAATGCTTAACGCTTATTAGCGAGAATGCCGCCTATGTAAATCACTTTCTACTAATGCAAATCGCGGCAAACTTTTTTAAATATCTGAAATTTATATCAATAACAGCATTACATAACAAGGTGAAAGTGAGCTGCACCAAAACAAAGCGAGACTTCATTTAACGAGACCTCCACTACTCCCTATTAAATGGCTGATGCTTGGTTTTTTACTGGATTTAATCAATTGGTTATGAATTTTCAAAAAACAAAGCGAGAATTGCAAGATTACATAGTAGGAAGCGAAAGGGACGCTTTTTGCAAAATCCCATTATACCTGTATAGATACGCAGTCTAGCGAGTAGAGTTTGGCAATCCCCTGAACATTCACAAGGTTACCCTAAGCGTCATCAAAAGTGGCCAAATCGAAGAAACGTTAGATATCCAGTGTAAACACGTTTTTGGCTCTCGGCGGCATGGACGCCGCCGTGAAGCGTATAGGGATATATTCACAGCGTGCCAAAAACGTGTTTGCACATAAGCTCACCGCAGGTGATAGACAGCCATGAAGGTATAACTTTAAAATACCAATTAAACTTCAATATCGCCCGACGCTAAATAAAAAATCACACAATCCACAGCCTATTTGTATAGGCGACTCACAAATGCATTTGTGGGCTCAGGTAAGAGAGCCTGAGGATGATTGCCGCCGAAGCATGGCAATCTCCTGCTCGGTCAACTCCCTCATCTCCCCCTCGGGAAGCTCGCCCAGGGTCAGTGACTCGATGGCGACGCGCTTAAGGTCAATCACGTGATAACCGAGCGCCTGGCTCATGCGGCGGATCTGGCGGTTGAGTCCCTGGGTGAGGATGATTTCGAAGCTGTCTGGCCCCAGGCGTGTCACCCGGCTGGGCAGGGTGGTGACATCCTTGTAGCTGACGCCTGTCGCCATTTGGTCAATGAAGTGGTCATCGAAGGGGCTATCTAGCCTGACGTGGTAGCGCTTGTGGTGGGCGAAGCTTGGATGCATCAGCTTCTGGGCCAGTTCGCCGTCGTTGGTGAGTAGCAGCAGTCCCCTCGAGTCCTTATCCAGGCGACCCACGGGGTAGAGGCGTGGCTGCGCTGGCAGCAGGTGCAGCAGGCTGGTTGGATCTTGCGCCAGTAGGCGGCAGTCTGTGCCCACCACCTTGTTGAGTATCCAGTAGGCCTTGTCGGCAATGGGTGGTAGCGGTTGACTGTCTAGGCAGACGTTAAGCGATGCCTGCTTGCCCGCAGGAGTTTGGATAAGCTCGACCCTATCAGTGTGATTGGCCAATCGCTCGCCCAGGCTGACTCGTCCGTCGCGGATCAGTCTCGACGCGGCGCGCCGAGAGCAGAGGCCAGTTAAGGCGAGGTACTGGGCTAGGCGCATTGGTGCGCCTAGCCTTGGGCCGAGACTTGGCTGATCAGGTTATCCTGATAGCTGTGTTTGGCTAATTTCTTGATGGTGAGTGCCAGGGTGACGCACCAGATCATCACCAGATTGGTCTGGGCCCACATGGCCACGGCGACGCCGCAAATTGAGCCATCTTTGTGGCTGCAGGGGGCGAAGTCGAGGGTGCCCCAATCCACCATGAGGGCCAGGCTGCTGGCGGCTATCAGACCGAGGCCGCTGACGATAAACAGCGGCGTCGAGCAGAGGCCCTTATGATTAACCCTGGCCGAGAGGGTCAGGAAGTAGAGGACTATGGTGGCGATCAGGAAGATGGTGGAAAACAGCCTGTGCTCTTTGAGGTAGTTGATGGGGTAAATGCCGATGAGGATGATGGTTATTCCCACCACAAAACCCGCGAAGGCGATATAGTTGCCGAAGTGTCCCAGCTTGAGTTGTAGCAGGCCATACATGGCCAGCAGTATGCAGGAACCCGCCAGGATAAGTCCCATGTTGAAGATATAGGCCAGGGGGGAGTCGACATAGTTGCCCAGCAGATCGGGCCTATGGTTTAACGCCTCCAGTCCCATCACCTGAAATTTGGCGAACAGGGAGATAGAGATGCCCAGTGCAGAGATGAGCGCCCCGGCTTGAATGGTGAAGACCACCATGCGTTGCAGGTCATAGTTTATGGGTTGGTGTAGGGCCATAGCGATGCCATTTTTTGTTATTTTTTGAATATAAAAAAGGAGCCCATCTTGTGGTACTCCTTTCGTTTCGACGCCTGGTTTATTTCAGTAAATGCTTAACCTACTTCACTGCGTCGCAATTATATCCCTATGCTATTAGTTTAAGTGAAAACCCCCATATAGTGGAACTGCTATGGTGAGGAATGTCACAAATTGATCCGTGCACCCAGGGATAGGGCGCACGAATTTAAGTTTAGTGGCGCTTACGCAGTACCACGATGGCGATGGCCACGATGGCGAGAATCATACAGTACCAGGCGTGGGTAACCGCCTGTAGCGGGCTGATGCTGAAGGTGGAGGCGATAAGCAGTGCCTGAGCACCGTATGGGATAAGCCCCTGGATGATGCAGGAGAAGATATCCATGATACTGGCGGCGCGCTTAGGTGTGACTTCATGCTTCTCGGCCAGATCTTTGGCGATGTCGCCGGTCACTACGATAGAGACGGTATTGTTGGCCACACAGGTGTTGGTCAGGGCCACTATGCCCGCCATGCCCAGCTCGGAGGCGCGGGTCGAGGCCTCGCCCTTGGCGCTGGAGAAGCGAACGATAAGCTTCTCTATCTGCTTGCTAACAAATGCCAGTCCACCCTGTTGCTGCATCAGGGCCGCCAGGCCGCCTACCAGCATGGAGAGGATGAAGATCTCCTGCATGTTGCTAAAACCTGTGTAGATATCCTGACCAAACTGGATCAGGCCATAGTCGAGGGTGGCAAAGCCTGTGATGCCAGCCAGCAAGATCCCCACGGTCAGCACGACGAACACATTCAGCCCGGCGACCGCCAGCACTAAGATAGTGAGGTAGGGGATGACCTTGAGCAAATCGATCTGCTGAGGCGCCACCTCGGCCTGTCCCTGTCCTGCCAGGGTGAACACCACCAGAGTGATCAGCGAGGCGGGAATGGCGAAGATCAGGTTCTCTCTAAACTTGTCTTTCATCTCACAGCCCTGGGTGCGGGTCGCGGCTATGGTGGTGTCTGAGATGATCGACAGGTTGTCACCAAACAGGGCGCCGGATATCACCGCGCCGGCCATCAGCGCCAGCTCGATCTGCGCCTCTTCGGCAACGCCTAACGCTATCGGGGCTACCGCGGCTATGGTGCCCATAGAGGTGCCCATGGCGGTGGCGATAAAGGCGGCGATCACGAAGAAACCTGGGAGCAAGAGGTTAGAGGGCACTAACGACAGCCCTAGCGCCACAGTGGCATCCACACCGCCTGTCGCCTTGGCGACCGAGGCAAAGGCACCGGCCAGCAGGTAGATGAGACACATGGCGATGATGTTGGCATGGCCGATACCGCCGATGAAGGTCTCGATGCTTTGATTTAGCTTCTCTTTCGAGATCACTATCGCCAGTATGATGGCGGGTAAGATGGCGACCACACTGGGCAGTTGATAGAAGGCAAAGTCGACGCCCTGACTCTGAAAGTAGACGCCGGCGCCGATAAATAGGGCCAGAAACAGGAATAATGGCAGTAGGGCGATAAATGAAGCCTTGGGGGCCGTGGTTTGTGTTGGTGTTGTCAAAACGCTCTCTCTTCTCACTAAACATCTCTATGGAGACGTGTCATTAAAACTGGATGCTCTTCCCTTGCCCTCCTAGCTGGAACATCTCGCCTATGGCGAAATGGCACATCTCAATAGGTGAGAGGATATGAGATCGAAAGACGTCTGTCAATTTAGACGTCTAGATGTTTTTACTGCTAAATGTTTGGTTGCTGTTAAATCCTCTGACAGGCTTGTTAACATATTGAGGTAACAAGTTGTTAACTTGCCTAGCTTAGTGCCAGAGATCAAATTTTTTTATCCAGTTAAAACGGCTACTTAGATAGGGCCGGCGGACCTTTCCTGTTTGTTCTTGCTGCAGTTTGTAGGCCATGTATATCAGGGAAATCCAGAGCCCCGTCCTTTCTACAGACGCAGGTGATAACGCCTTAGAAGTGGCCTACAAGGGCTGCCCTAAGGGGGAATCTAAAGGCGCCTTGCTCTTTATGAAAGGCTCCCGCTTTCACCGCAGACGGTCAGCGAGGCTGTTAGAAATCCTTCCAGAGGATTTCTTTGTTCGCAATTTACATAGCTACTAAGCTTCCTTTGCTCACGCCTTGATTATTTGCTCACGCCTTGAGCAAAACGCTTTGAGATTGACCAAGAATTAAACCTCAAAGGTAAACAGGTCCTTGGCATCATGTTAGGCTTGCGCCTCATATGGCTTAGGTTAAAACGGATTGGAAATCTAAAAATGATGTTAGTCGAGGTGGACAAGGCGCGTTATCGCCAGCATTTGAATCGGGTGATCGCGGTATTTATCGCCTGCCTGGCCCTGTCATCCCTATTGTGTGGCCAGTTGTTGATTGCCTTCTTTGGCAATCAGGCGGTGAGTAGCGGCGAGTCGACCGGCAACCTGCACCTGAACTTTCTCGGCGTGCTGCTGGGGTTCGCCATCTGCGCCTGGGGGCTCTACCAGCAGAGGCACAGAGACTACTTTCGCGAGATCTATTATGTGTCTCGCCTCAAGGCGCTGCAAAACCGCATCTATCGCAAGCTAAAGAAGATCAGGCAGGCGGGGGAGCAAGGCGATATCGACGCCCTCACCATATTGGTGTTCTATTTCAGTAGCCAGAAGCTGGTCTATCTGCTGGATGACAATACCCTGACCCTGAGTCAGGTCGACAGGGAACTCGATGCCACCAAGGCGCGCATCGCTGCACTCGGACTCAATATTGGCCCCCAGGATTTTGACGCGTCGTTGCTGGAGAAGTTTTAGGCTAGATTTCACTGCCAAATACCTCATTGAAGGCCTGGGTGAGCAGCTCCACCTTGGCGCTCTCTCGCGCCGACTGCTTGACCACCATGGAGAGGTTGAACTGGTAGCAGGCCTCGTCGCCATGAATGATCTTGATCTGCTGCTGTTTCAGCTCTTCCTGTATGTAGCTCAGGGGCAGGTATCCTATGTAGCAACCCGATAGGATTAAGGTTTTACGAGTATCAAACTGATATGCCTTGGCCGACAGGTTGAGGCGTTTTAGCTGCTCTCGGCCCTCGGGATCGATATCGACACCAGGGTGGACAGAGGGGGTCTTGGCCAGCATCTCGGCGCTGATCTCCTCGTCGCTCAGGTTGAAGTAGGGATGTTTGGCGCTACAACACAGGTAGATGGGCTCGCTGAAGATGGTCTGATAGTTGAGTCCCTGGATCTGCTGATAACTGGGCAACAGGCCGACGTGGGCCTTGTCCTGTAGTAGTGACTTCTCTATCTGATGTAGCGCCTCGCCGTCTAGGATGAGGTGCAGCTGGGGCTGGCGTTGGTGTATGTAGGCGATCACCTGGGCCAGCTTCTGCTGCATGCCATGATCCAGCTGATCGGCACAGAGGATCACCAGCTCGCCGATCAGCTCCTCACCCAAGTTGTTCACAAACATCGAAAAATCATTGAGAGAATCGAACAATTCGATACAGGCGTGATACACGGCCTGACCCGCCTCGGTAAGCGCAAAGCCGCCTCGTCCCCGGCTGCAAAGCTTAAGCTTCATGCGGCTCTCCAGGTTAGACATATGCACGCTGATGGTGGAGCGGGTGACCCCAAGTTCATTCTCTGCGGCGGCGAAGCCTCCGTTCTCCACCACGGTGCGAAAGATGCGTAGCAAGCGCAGATCGTATTCGGTGATCGCCTTGGGGATGATGGACTGTTTGCTCATTAGTTTTATATGCTTCAAACTTTATGTTGAATATTTGGTATTTAACCTGAGTTGGTTTTGCTATTCAATAGAGAAATTAGCGCGCTTAGGCTTTCCCCTTCCGATTCAGACTATTCATACAGGAAATTGTTATGCAGGGAATTAGAGACACTCAGTTAATCAAACTTTCCTCTTATATAGATGGCAAATGGACGGCGGGCGATAACCGCTTCGACGTGGTCAATCCCGCCAGCCAAGAGGTGATCGCCCAGGTGGTCGACGCCAGTCTCGAGGATACTCAGGCGGCTATCCTGGCCGCCAAGCAGGCCCTGCCCGAATGGTCTAAGCGTTCGGCCAACGAGCGCGCCGCCTTGATGCGCAAGTGGTTCAATCTCATGATGAAGCATCAGGAAGATCTGGGTCGCTTGCTGACGCTTGAGCAGGGCAAACCACTGGCCGAGGCTAAGGGAGAGATCGCCTACGGCGCCGCCTTCATCGACTGGTTTGCCGAGGAGGGTAAGCGTGTCTATGGCGATACCATTCCGGCGCCGGCCAACGACAAGCGCATCTTAGTGATTAAACAGCCGGTGGGCGTGGTGGCCTCAATCACCCCCTGGAACTTTCCCAACGCCATGATCGCCCGTAAGGCGGCGGCTGCCCTAGCGGCCGGTTGTACCTTCGTGGCGCGCCCATCGCCATTAACGCCGCTGTCGGCCTTGGCGATGGCCGAGCTGGCCGAGCGTGCCGGTATCCCTGCCGGGGTGTTTAATATCGTCGTCGGCGAAGATGCCGTGGGCATGGGCAAGGTGCTGACCCAGCATCCGGATGTGGCCAAGTTTACCTTCACCGGCTCTACCGCCGTGGGCAAGATACTGCTGGCCCAGTGCGCTACCAGTGTGAAGAAGGTCTCCATGGAGCTGGGGGGCAACGCGCCCTTCATCGTGTTTGACGATGCCGACATCGATGCCGCGGTGCAAGGTGCGCTTATCTCAAAGTATCGCAATGCCGGGCAAACCTGTGTCTGCACCAACCGTATCTTCGTGCAGAAGGGGGTCGAGCAGGCCTTTACCGAGAAATTTACCGCCGCCGTGGCCAATCTCAAGGTGGGTGATGGCTTGGGCGATGGCGTTACCGTCGGCCCCATGATCTCTAAAGATGCGGTGCAAAACGTGCTCAAGCTGGTGGATGACACTCTGGCAAGCGGCGCAAGCCTGGTGACCGGCGGACAGCCGAGTGAGCTGGGTGAGAGCTTCCTGGCGCCGGTGATCGTCACCAATGTGACCAACGAGATGCCGCTGGCACGCAACGAGATCTTCGGCCCCGTAACGCCCATCATAGGCTTCGACAGCGAAGAGGAGGTGCTCGCCATGGCCAACGATACCGAGTATGGCCTGGCAGCCTACTTCTATGCCCGGGATATCGGCCGCATCTTCCGCATCGCCGAGGGGCTGGAGTATGGCATGGTCGGGGTCAACGAGGGGATCATCTCCAATGCCGCCGCGCCCTTTGGCGGGGTGAAGCAGTCGGGCAACGGCCGCGAAGGCTCTAAGTATGGCCTGGACGATTACCTGGAAATTAAATACCTGTGCCTCGGTGGCTTAGATAAATAGTGGCTTAGATAAATAGTGGCTTGGATAAGTAGACGTAAGGACTGAGAAGATGAATAACGCAGAATTACAGGCGCGTAAGGTACAGGCGATCGCCAGGGGGCAGGGCAACGCCTATCCCGTGTATGTGGAGCGGGCCGCTAACGCCGAGCTATGGGACGTCGAGGGCAAGCGCTATATCGACTTCGGTACAGGCATCGCCGTGTGTAACACGGGCCATAGTCACCCTAAGGTGGTGGCGGCAGTCAAGGCGCAGCTGGATAACTTCAGCCACACCTGTGTCATGGTTAATCCCTATGAGTCGGCGGTGGCACTGGCGGAAAAGCTTAATCAGATCGCCCCAGGTGACAGCGACAAGAAGACAATTTTTGTCACCACGGGCGCCGAGGCGGTGGAGAACTGCGTCAAAATCGCCAGGGCCCATACCGGCCGTCGCGGCGTCATCGCCTTCAACGGTGGCTTCCATGGCCGCACTAACCTGACCATGGCGCTGACGGGCAAGATCACCCCCTACAAGCATCAGTTTGGTCCCTTCGCCGGGGATATCTTCCACGCGCCTTATCCGGTGGCGCTGCACGGCGTGAGCGTTAAAGACTCCCTCAAGGCGATCGAGCACCTGTTTAAGGTGGATATCGCCCCCTGTGATGTGGCGGCCATCGTTGTCGAGCCTGTGCAGGGTGAGGGCGGATTCTACGCCGCGCCGCCAGAGTTTCTTCAGGCGCTGCGAACCCTATGTGACAAGCACGGCATAGTGCTGGTGATGGACGAGATCCAGACCGGCTTCGGTCGTACCGGCAAGATGTTCAGCTGCGAGCACGCGGGCGTCGAGCCGGATCTCATGACCATGGCCAAGGGGATCGCCGGTGGCTTCCCACTCGCTGCCGTGGTGGGTAAGAGTGAGATCATGGACGCGCCGCTGCCGGGTGGACTGGGCGGCACCTATGGTGGCTCGCCGGTGGGCTGCGTCGCGGCGCTGGCGGTGCTCGAGGTGATGCAAGAGGAGCAGCTGGTAGAACGTGCGGTGAAGATAGGCGAGACCTTCAATCAGGCGCTCTCGGCGCTCAAGGAGCAATATCCTCTGCACATAGCTGAGGTGCGCAATCAAGGTGCGATGATCGCCATGGAGCTGGTGATTGACGGCGATAGCGAGCAGCCCAATACGGCGCTGACCCAGGCGATTATCGCCAACGCCGCCGAACATGGTTTGGTGCTGCTGGCTTGCGGTTTCTATGGTAACGTGATCCGTTTCCTGCCGGCGCTGACCATCGGCGATGAGATCATGGCCGAGGGGCTTTCTAAGTTTAAGGCACTGTTTGAGAGCCTGGTGAACTAAGTCGCCCTTATTTTAAATAAATAGCCAAAGCCTGGGACCCTCTCCCGGGCTTTTTTGTATCTGTATGTTGAAAATCGCCACAAGACCTTGAATAAGCAAGTCGAAGCGCGTAAAACTGCCAGTCATCAGAGGTATTTCTTGGTCTCAGGCGAGGGAGTTTAGGTTTTTGGATCACTTTATTTGGAATATGGACCCTGTGTTGGTCTCCTTCATGGGGCTGACGATTCATTGGTATGGCGTGCTGTTTGCCACGGCGATCGCCGCGGGCTTTCAGGTGATGAAGCGTATCTATGTGCGTGAAGGGCTGGATGTTGAATCTCTAGATAACCTATTGATCTATTGTGTAATAGGCATAGTGGTAGGTGCCAGGTTAGCCCATGTGCTGTTTTACGATCCCAGTTACTACTTCTCTCACCCGGCCAAGATATTGGCTATCTGGGAAGGAGGGCTTGCCAGCCATGGCGGCGGCCTGGGGGCGATTCTGGCGCTCTACTATTATCATCGTAAGATGAAGCTGCCTTTCCTGTTTCTATTGGATCGACTGGCGATCGCCACGGCGATCTTCGGCTTCTTCGTGCGTATGGCTAACTTCGTCAACTCGGAGATCCTCGGAGTGCCGAGCGACAAGCCCTGGGCCATCGTCTTTGAGCGGGTGGATAGTTTACCGCGTCATCCGGCCCAGCTCTATGAGGCCCTGGCCTACCTGACTATCTTCATCGCCCTTTGGGCTATCTACAAGACCACAGAGATGAAGCAGAAGCAGGGTGCGCTGTTTGGCCTCTTCCTGGTGTGGGTGTTCAGTGCCCGTTTTGCCATCGAGTTCGTCAAGGTGAAGCAGGCGGCCTATGCCCAAGACTGGACCATGAGCGCCGGGCAGATGCTGAGTATTCCCTTCCTGCTGGTCGGCGTCTTCCTCTTGGTGAGACCCTATCTGACGGCTAAGGCGAAGTAGCCCGTTTTAAAGCCCGACTCAGGTCGGGCTTTTTTTCAATTAAAAACCGTTAATCAACCCCTTAACCCATCTCGAAAGTCAGTTTCCTCTGCTAAAATAGTTCGGCAAATCGCTCTGTGCCCGCCTATTTTATCTACCAGAAGGAGACCTATGTCCTATCAGATCATCTTGCTTGGGATCGCCGCGCTTATTGCCGTTGGGATCTTGCTGCATCACCCCTCGAAGACCCTGGGCTTGCCCAGTCTGTTGATCTTTATGGGGGTAGGTCTGAGCCTGGGCAATGGCGAGTTTAATTTTGTCTACGATAACCTCACCCTGACCTCAACGGTCGGGGCGGTCGCCCTGAATATGATCGTCTTTGTCGGCGGCATCAATACCAAGACAAAGAGCATCAGGCTGGCCTACAGGGAGGGCGGGGTGCTGGCGACCCTGGGGGTGATGCTGACCACCTTGATTCTGGGAGCACTCCTCTATCCGCTGACCGACTGGAGTCTGGTGATCTGTTTGCTGTTTGCCGCCGTGGTCTCCTCCACAGATGCGGCGGCCGTGTTTTCGATACTGGAATCTAAGAAGCTCAAGCTCAAGGAGCGTACGGATACCGTGCTGGAGTTCGAGTCGGCCACCAATGACCCGGTCGCCCTGGTGATGGTGATGATACTCACAGGCATCGCCCTGGCACCGGCCGCGCCCGTGTCACCCTGGGCGATAGCTCAGATGCTGGGGCTGCAGATCGTCTTAGGGGTAGGCGTCGCCTTCGTGGTGGCCAAGCTGGCGGTGTGGGCGTTAAACAGCATACACCTGGAGGAGTACGGTCTTATCCCTGTGTTTGTGCTTGCCAGTTTCGTGTTGGCGGCCTACGGCAGCGAGCTGGCCGGCGGCAATATTCTCATCGCCTCCTATGTGGCTGGCGTGGTAATAGGCAATGGCATGCACAGGGGCGTGGAAGTGACGCGGCATTTCTTTAATAGCCTCTCCTGGCTGGCGCAGTCGCTGATGTTCATCATTTTGGGGTTACAGATCTTTCCACAGACGCTGTTTTCCGTGTTCACCCTGTCGCTGCTCCCGGCGGCATTGTTGATGCTGGTGGCCCGGCCTTTGGCGGTGCAGATCTGCTATCTGCCGTTTCGTCAGGCGAGCTGGAAGAAGCGGCTGTTTATCTCCTCCATCGGCCTCAAGGGGGCGACCCCTATCGTCTTCTCACTGATCCCCGCGGCGGCCGGTGTCGAGGGGGCGGTGGAGATGGTGCATCTGGTGTTCTTTATCGTGCTCTTCTCCATCCTGTTACAGGGAGCGGCCATAGAGCCACTGGCCAAGCGGCTTAAGCTCAACCGCGACAGCTAGTTGTTTAAATGAGTTGCTTAAGTTAGTTGCCTAGGCTAGTTGTTTAAGTTAGTTGCCTAGGCTAGTTGTTTAAGTTAGTTGCAGAGATTAGTTGCTTAGTCCCCAGTGCTCCAGGGCGCCGTCGGAGCTAAGGGTGATGAGCCGCTGGCCGTCGCTCACCATATCCAGCACTGTGGTGCCCATAGAGAAGGGGGTGAGCCGCCAGTGTGCCAGCTCCTTGCCTGTGGCCACCTGCCAGCGAGAGATCCCCTGTTTCGAGGTGGCGGTGATCAACTCATCGCCCCGATGAATGAAGAGGGCGCGGCGAAAATAGCGGTAGCGCTCGAAATAGTTCAGCTGACTCAGTGCCTCGCCAGTGTCGAATGCCAGCAGTTGGTGGTTATCCAGGTTGTCGGCGAAGAAGATGCGCCTGTCTGCCTCATCGAAGGCCAGGCTGGTGATCCGCTGAGGCAGAGAGAACTGCTTGATGATCTTTCCGCTGGCACTTTCCCACCAGAGCACCTTGCCATCGTGGCCTGCGGACAGCAGGCGATCGTCCGTGGTGCCAAATTTCAGGAAGGACACCTCGGTGTCGTGTTGTTTAAACAGAGAAAAATGCTGCGCCGTGAGATCCACCAGGATCACGCTGCCTTCGTTCATGCCGATGGCGATACGTCTTCCCGTCTGATTGAGTGCCAGGGTCGAGATGCTGGCATAGTCGTTAAAGCCGTTGACCTGCCAGGTCAGCTGGACATTGCCTTGGGTAAGGTCGATGAGGCTTATCTGACGCTTGCCGGCATAGGCCAGAAATCGATTATTGCCCGACAGGGCCAGTTGATAACCTGGATGCTCGAAGGCGGTCGCCGGCCAGTGAAAACGCTGCTTGCCTTCGGGGAGTGTCCAGACGCCGAGATCCCGGCCGCGACTCAGGGTGACGGCTAGGCTGGCATCGTTTGCGAGCAGGCCGTCCACCAGGCTATCCTCCACCAGGCGCTTGAGGCTAAGTGGCTGCTGGCTTGGCTGGTTTTCCGAGCAGGCGCTCAGGCCTAGTCCGAGGGGTAGGCAGAGGCTTGAGAGGATAAGGAACCTTTGAAGCCAAGGCCTAAATAAGTGTTTAAACAAGGGCTTAAGCAAGTGCTTTAACAAGCGCCTAAATGAAATGTGCATGCTCTGCAGAATTATCGGTATTTCCCTGAGCATAACACAAGCCAAGCCCGCTGGCGTCTGCCGGCGGGCCTGAGCGGTTCGGGTCTTGCCGGAGCATTACTTGAGGCGGTAGATCACCTCGACGCGATCGCTGATGCTGGTCTGCGCCTCCTGGTAACTCTCGGCAATATCACCACGGGCGGCGGCGCTCATCTTATACACCATGGGGCGCACCGGGCCCTGTGCCTGGTAGCGGATCTCCCACACGCCATCCAGGCGCTCGCCGAAGCCTTCTGCCAGTGCCGCGGCCTTCTGCTTGGCATCCTTGATCGCCATCAGTCTGGCCTGCTCTATCATTTCCTGCTCTTTGCTGGACTTGAAGTTGATCTGATGGATGCGGTTGATCCCTTGCTGTAGGGCGCTATCGAGCAGGTCGTTCAGCTTATCCAGTGCCCTCAGGGTAACCACCACCTGGCGACTGGCACGGTAGCCGATCTCCTTGTTGGTACGCGTCTCCGGGTCATACAGATACTCGGGCTGCAGATTCAGGTTGGCACTGTGAATATCTTCGCGGGCGATACCTGACTTGGCCAGCCTAGCCAGGAAGTCGCTGACCGCCTTGTCAGAACCCGCCTTGGCCTTAGCCGGGTTATCGGCCTTGGTGACCACCTCGACGGTAAGCTCGGCCATGTCGGCCTTAACCACTAGCTCGCTGGTGCCGACGGTTTCGATATGGGGGAATTTGAGTTCTGCGGCCGCAGCGCCGGCAGGGCCAGCAGGCTGCCGGTGAAAACCAGTGAACCGAATAGGGTGGCAATCAGGGTCTTTTTCATCGAATACTCCAAACGCTCTATAAAGTTAGCGGATATGAATCAGTTGTTTGAGCATATAGACGGAGCGGATCTGAAAAGGGGTTAAATAAATTGAAAATTTTTTCTTGGGGCGATTTGGCGCTTTGCCTAAAAGAAAAAACCTGGTGATAGAGCGTCCTGCCTATCACCAGGTGAAAGCGCCTTTGGGGGAGCGCTTGGGAAGCTGCGAATAAGTCCTTGTGGGACTCGTTTGCATCTTCCCTAGAGGTGCCACCTGTAAAACACCTCTTTTAAATGGCTTTGGGATTCAGGCCCGTCGTCGGTCTCTGGCCCTCGACTTAGGCTATTATGTTTGCTGCCCTCTAACCTGAGATCCCATGCTTCCTGCAGACCACTTATTCCGTTGTTTTCTTATATTATTGTTTTCTTATTCTACAGTTATCTTGTTCTGTCGCCGTCCTCGGCGCTTGGTAAGCCGTCTCATCCCTGAATGAGTTTTAGCTCACGCATGAGTTGATTGAGTTGTAGGGTGAGGCGGTCTATTTCCGCCCTTAGCACACCCACGCGTCCACCTTGCTGCTCGCTCTGTCTGACCAGTTGATAGACCGTCTTGGTGGAGACACCAAACTGTTTGGCGACCTCTGACAACAGGCAGTTATTGCTTTTGACTTCGGTGACGATCCGCTCTGCCATCTTAGGCGTGATACTCTTAGATACTGTACTCATCTGTGACTCCTTATGGATGAATCCGCGTGTTTGCCTATTCGACGTCCCACTGGCTGATGCCGAGGTGAAGGATAAACTGCCAATCTTCGAAGCGGCTGACCGCCAATAACCAAGGTTTCATCTTCTACTCCTTATGGGCTTAAATCAGTCTCTGGTAAGCCCGCCTCAGCAACTACCTATAAAGTAGTATGTAAGTTCTGTGCCAAGTTTATAAAAATAACCTAAATTATTGATTTTTAACAGTATATACTATTTTTGTTTGGGGCGGTTGAGTGTGATCAGGCGCACAGCGCTCACCAACTTGGTGCTCTCGTGACTTGCATTGGTGCAAGTCTGCCGTTGGCCACAAGGTCGTCCCTTGCTGGGCGGACTACACTGATTAATAGCGGGGCGTATGTTAATTAAAAGCAAACAAAGTGACTAAATAGTCATTTTTATCGCATAAGTATTGACTGTGTGAGATGGGCTGCCTATAGTCGTTGCCAATTCGGTGACTATTCTGAGCAAGCGAGTAAATAATGAACAAATCTATCATGTTAGCCTGTTTTTCAGCCCTGTTAGTGCTGAGTGGCTGTGGCAAAGAGCAAGATTATCTGGTGGTCGGCACCAATGCGGCCTTCCCGCCCTTCGAATATGTGGGCGGCGTCAGTGGTGATCAGGTGATGGGGTTCGATATCGATCTGGCGCGTCAAATAGCCGAGGATGCAGGCAAGACCCTCAAGGTGGAGAACATGAAGTTCGACTCGCTGATCGTGGCCCTGAACGCGGGCAAGATAGATATGATCGCCTCTGGCATGACCATCACCCCTGAGCGCCAGGCCAGCGTGAATTTCTCTGAGCCTTACTATGAGGCGACCCAGGTGGTCTTGGTCAACAAGCAGGATGACAGCATTCACAGCCTTGCGGATCTCAGCGGTAAACACTTCGCGGTGCAGCTGGGCTCCACCGCCGACATGATGGCCAAGAAATATACTCAGTCGGTGACCGCCTTCAATACCGGCTTCGAGGCGATCATGGAGCTGAAGAACGCTAGGGTGGATCTGGTACTGTTCGATAGCGAACCGGCCGCCAACTACCTGGCCAAGAACCCTGATCTAAAGCTCATTACCCTGGACTTCCCCCCCGAGTTTTACGGTTTCGCCGTGGCCAAGAGTCAGCCCCAATTACTGGCCAGCATCAATCAGACGCTGGCAACCATGAAGCAAAACGGTGAATACGACGCCCTGCTTGCCAAGCATATGAAGTAGGCCGCCATGTTAGACGCAATTAATACCTCACTATTTACCCCCATAGGCGAAGATGGCCTCATAGGCATCTACCTGATCCTCAATGGCTTAAAGGTGACCCTGATCGTCACCCTGTTTGCCATGATCTTGGGGGCCATACTGGGTGTGGCCACCACACTGATGAAGATGTCCAGTCGCTGGTATCTGCGCTGGCCCGCCAACCTCTACGTGGGGGTTATCCGCGGCACGCCCGTGGTGGTGCAGTTGGTGATTCTCTACTTTATCGTGCTGGCCACCTGGGATGTAGACAAGGTGAGCGCCGCCATCATCGCCTTCGGCCTCAACAGCGGCGCCTATATCTCGGAGATCATCCGCGCCGGCATACAGGCGGTGGATAAGGGACAGATGGAGGCGGCCCGCTCCCTGGGGCTGTCTCAGGCGGTCACCATGAAGGAGGTGATTCTGCCCCAGGCAATTAAGAACATACTGCCCGCCCTGGGCAACGAGTTTATCGTGCTACTGAAAGAGACGGCGGTGATAGGCTTCATCGGCGGCGTGGATCTGATGCGCTCGGGCGAGATCATCCGTAGCCGCACCTTCGAAGACAGTGTGCCCCTGTTTACCTGTGCACTCATCTACCTGGCGTTGACCTACAGTTTTACCTTTATGTTGTCGAAGTTTGAGAAGAGGCTTAAGCAAAGTGATTAAGATCAGCAATCTGCATAAATATTTCGGCGACAACCAGGTACTCAAGGGGATCGACGAGTCGATCGCAAGAGGCGAGGTGGTCAGCGTCATAGGTCCCAGCGGCAGCGGTAAGAGCACCTTTCTGCGCTGTATCAACCTGCTGGAACAGCCCACCCAGGGAGAGATAGTGATCGACGGTCAGTCGATCACCGCGCCGGGTGCCTGTATCGACAAGCTGCGGCAGAAGGTGGGTATGGTGTTTCAAAACTTCAACCTGTTTCCCCATAAGACGGTGCAGCAAAACATCACCCTGGCGCCGGTAAAGCTGGGGCTGATGAGCCAGGCCGATGCCGACAGTGAGGCGATGAGGCTACTCGAGCAAGTGGGGCTGAGCGATAAGGCGAGCGCCTATCCCGCCAGCCTGTCAGGCGGTCAGAAACAGCGGGTGGCCATCGCCCGCGCCCTGGCGATGAAGCCCGAGCTGATGCTGTTCGACGAGCCGACTTCGGCGCTGGATCCTGAGATGGTGGGCGACGTGCTGGATGTGATGAAGCAGCTGGCCCAGGCGGGGATGACCATGGTGATCGTCACCCACGAGATGGGGTTTGCCAAGGATGTCTCCGACAGGGTGATCTTCATGGATGGTGGCTATGTGGTGGAGAGCAATGTGCCCGAGCAGCTATTCGGTCAACCCCAGGAGCCTCGCACCCAGGCGTTTCTGAGTAAGGTACTCAGATAAGCCTGAAGGGATTTTACTGCTCGGCGTGCCAGAATTGGTAGTCGTGCTTGCCCTTGGCCTTGACGCGATACATGGCGGCATCGGCAAATTCGCAGGCGCTGGCAAAGTCATCGCTCGAGGTGAAGCAGTAGATGCCGATACTGAGGCCGAGTTTAACCTCTGTGCCCTCTAAGATGATTGGCTGACGATAAACATCCAGCAGAGACTGGGCCCGTGCCTGCAGCAGCGTCTGGTCTTGGCTGGGGTGCAGGATCAAAAACTCATCGCCGCCCAGGCGGGCGATGTCGGCCTGGGTGCCAATCACGCCTCTGAGGGTGTCGGCCACATGGATCAGCAGGTGGTCGCCAAACTTGTGGCCCAGCTTATCGTTGAGCTCCTTAAAGCCATCGAGATCGATGAAGAAGACGCTCCCGGCGTCGTGCCGGTATTGCTCCTCGAAGGCCTGGGTGATCGCCTTGCGGTTGCTCAGGTTGGTGAGGGGGTCGCAGTGTGCCAGCTCTGATAGCTCCTGCTCGTAACGCTTCTCTTGGGTGATATCCATATGCGTGCCCATCATCCTAAGTGGCGTGCCGTCACCCATGCGCTCGACGATACGGCCGCGATCCGACACCCAGGTGACCGAGCCATTCTTGTGGATCATCCGGTGCACCGCCTGATAGTAGTCGGACTTACCCTCCACATGATCTTCGAAGGCCTTGATCACCCAATCTCTGTCCTCGGGATGCAGATTCCGTTTCCAGCTGTCCACATGGGCCGCCAACTCTTCACGGCTAAAGCCCAGCAGCTCGCCCCAGCGCATGTTAAAGATGGTCAGGTTGCCACTGGGGATATGTTGCTCCCACAGGCAGAGACGGTTGCCGTCCAGCGCCGCGAAGAGTTTCTCTTCGGCGCGATCATTGAGTAGCTTCAGCTTGGCGTTTTCGCGTTTGAGCGCCGCATTTTCGGCTTTAAGCTCGGCAATGAGGTCGGTAAGCGCTGACTGATTGGATGCTTGCTCATCCGGCTCCATCAGTGGGGATCTCCTATACATTTATCAAGCATAAGTTAACCATTATTGGGTAGCGAAACAACTGTTTAAACAAGATGATACATTTCGCTACGTTTGTTGCAGCCCAGGCCTGGCAACCGATTCGGTGAGGTTTTCATGAAGAGTAGAGATGACCTCCATGGATTTTTTTGGCAAGGTGCACAGCTAAGTGGTTAGCACCAATAAAAAAAGAAGCCGCCTGTCGGCTTCTTTTGGGTTGAATAAACCAGACCTTAGAGTACAGGCAGGTAGGTGATCACTCGCTCATCGCGGGCGATGATTGGGTCGACCACCAGTTGCTGGAAAGTCTCTCCCTTGCTGTTCATCTGATGCTTCATCAGCTCGGGTGAGTCGGCAATAAGCGCCTTGAGGGTGGTAATCTGGTCAATCAACATGAGAGCCAGCTGGTTTTCTTCCGTGGCGACATAGATTTTACCCTGCAGGGCGATCTGCTTGCTGGCGGCAACGGCGTCGCTGGCAAGATGGATGCCCACATACTCGCGCCAGACTCTGGCCTTCTCCTCACCACGATAATCACTATCACGTGACGCTAATACCACTTGTTTGAGCATCATCTGCAGCAGGTTGCTCTTACCCTTCATCTCATAGCTGCTCTGGGGGAAACCGAAGTAGCGTCCCAGGGAAGTAGCATAGCTAGGAAGCGCCTCGACATGCTGGTCGGCATAATCGACGTCGTTGACATAGTACTTGGCATCCACCGCCTTACAGCTGTCGCTCAGCACCGGCTTGGTCAGATACTGGTTGATATCCTGAACCGTGTTACCCATGGTCATCTGGCACAGCATGCCTTCGAGTTGCTCCTTCACCTTAGGATAATCTGCCAAGGCGTAGTAGGTGCGACCAGTGGTGCTGCGAGGCGACTTGCGGGTTAGCAGCTGACGCATTGCCAGCAGTTTATCTGGCCACATGCCCAGCACGTCACGCTCGTTGACATAAGGGTGGTTCGGGCTCGACGCTGGGGCCTTGATGCCGTTAAGCAGGCGTCCCTTGTTGGCAGTGACGTCGGCATAGAGCAGATCCTGATAGGCCTCGACGATATCGGCCTTGAGTAGCAGCTCTTTGAGTTTTTCAGGCGCTTGCTCGTAGGCGGTGACAATTTGACCCAGCTCGAAGCCTTCATCCAGTTTGCTGGCATTGAGGCGATAGAGGCGAGTCAGGATATCTTCCAGTGAGTGTACCTTGGTCAGCGCACGGCTATCGTCGCTGTTCATTCGGTAGGTCACATGCAGATAGATGTCGTTGAGACCGGCTGCAGTGAGGAAGGTGTCGGCAGCTTTTTCGACCGCCCTTTGTGAGGCGCAGAACCAGTAGTTCTCATGGCCGGGACAGAATTCGGCGAGATCGTTTTGATCGAAGGCAAACAGCTCTTCTACCGTGGCGGTGTCTTCGACAAACTGACGTATGTCGCTAAAGCCTCGCAGACGATTGATGGTGTAAGGCAGAATATGGTCTTCGAACAGGGTCTGACGGTTATGACGCACGTTCATGGTGTCATAGCTGTCGTGGTAGCTGTCGATATAGTACTGCACGATATCATCGTTGTTGGTACCGGCATCGAAGCGGTTACAGTTGCTGTTGAGCGACACATGGCCGTCGGTGCAGAAGGCAAAGTAACGCAGATCATGCTCTTTGCCTATCTGATGCAGGGCACCATATTGGATCTCGCCCGTGATGTTGCCCTGACTCAACTCTTGGCGACGCTTGGCGTCGGCGGCTTCGAGCGAGACCAGGCTACCGTCTTGGGTCTCTACCTGGCGACCATAGCCGAAACGCAGTGCGGCCAGATCGTACTTTTGGAAGGTGGTGGCGAAACGGTCGGCGTTATAATCCATCTGGCTGGAGAAGTCGGCCTTGACCGTCAGATGAGGATAACCCGCCTCGCTAAAGGCCTGGCTGAACTTAGCAATCTCCTCCTCGTTAAAGAAGTTAGCTTGATCTCGGCTACCGGCAAAGTTATGTCTCAGTCCCAGGGTATGACCCAGCTCGTGGGTAAGGGTACCGGCAAACGCCTGCGCCGCCAGCTTAGTGACCAGTTCGGCCTGGAAGCTGGTGGGCATGGCTTCGATATCCCTTAGCTTGCCGCCTATGATACCGCCGACCCAGAAGTTGGTGTCTTTCCAATCGATCTCATAGCCCTGAATGCCCCGTGGTAGTTCACGCAGTGCACCGCCTGTCAGCCCAAAGGCTTGATCGACGCTCATCAGGTTATGTTCTGCCCAGAAGGCTTCGGTCTTATTGTGTTGATTGACCAGTTCCTCGAAGGGGGCATTGTTGGCATCATCGGTGGAGAGATCTGGGATGACGGTTTGCGGCTGCGCCTCGGTGCGCGGTTGCTGAACCATAGGATCTTGGCTGGCGCTGTTTTGCTGGGCAACCAGCTTATTGGCCGCAACCTGGTTGGCGCGATCCACAGCCTCTTGCGAAGGCGTATAGTCAACGCCGGTGAGGTCTTTAACCGAGTTGGCATCAAGCATGCCGCGGTTATAGTCCAGCTGAACCCTGCGGTAGTAGCGCGTCGATCCTTGCTGTAGGTTGGCACTGTATTGGTCAACTCGGCCACTGACTATTTCGCCGGTCAGCGGGTTGGCGGCAGAGGGACCATAGCCCGCCAAGCCGTTATCCAGTGGCTCGTCAAACAAGGTGATGTTACTGTAACGCAGATCCCCGTGTCTGTGTTCGTTTGCCTGGGTCAGTTTAAGTTCGGGCAAGCCGGTTTCGAATAACTTGTTCTGGATGTTGATGGCGGCAATGCTCTGCTTAGCCGCATCCAGGAAAGGTTTATTCTTAGGTTCGAAGAAGTTGTTACTCAAGTAGTAGGTGATCGCCTCCTTCTTCGGATTGAAATGGTTTAGGTACTGACGGATATAACCATCTTTACCGTCGGCGTTGTTGCCATCGCGATATTCGTGCTGGGTACGGAAGAAGCCAAAGGTGCCATTTTCATCTTCGCTATAAGGGATGGTGACAAAATCTTTGCTGGCCAGCTGATCCAGTGCCACGACCGAGATATATTCGGTGGTGGTGAAGGAGAGGTTATCGAAGCTGCCCTTGAAGAACTTACCGAAGCAGGCTGGATTGGCTTGATAGGTGTGCTCGATCTCGAAGTTAATCACCCCATTGGCGAGATCCATCTCGTAGCCTTTCCAGTTACCATCTTTCACCAGATGGGCTGACTCGGTTTCAGTGGTGCACTGCTTGAAGGTGACCAGATCTGTGTAGTTCTCTTCGGCGATCTGTGCACCTTCAAACTTAGGAATGAAGAACTTCTTCTGATCCCAGGTGATGTTGCGATCTGTGACTTCCTCTTCGCGGTTGGTGCAGTCCCCCCAGTTGTCTTGTTGGCACTGGAAATCGATGTAATCGCCGGGAATCGTGAGCACAGGCGCCTTGTTGTACTCGTTGTCGTAACGCGAGTCGTGATCTAGGCCTATGTTGTCTCTGTCGATTTGGCGTAGTTGAATGCCGTTTTCGGTCATGCGCAGGGTCACCAGTTTGGCTTCGCCCTGAGAGAAACCATGGATAGGTGCCGAGTAACGTGGTGCTTCACCTAAACTACGGGTGTAGAGAAAGAGTCGTTCGGGCTGCTTGGTGGCTAATTCGCCCGTGGTGGTTGAGGAGGTGAGCTGGTCACCTTCTGCGCCACTGGTGGTGGCATCTTTGAAGTCTTTGACGGCGATCATTCGCTCATCTTTCTTGACCTCCTGATACGGCTCGTCGGTGCCGCAGGCGCTTAATCCTATCGCGCTCAAAATGGCGATGGCGACAGTACTCTTGTACATTGAAACCTCTCCTAGTTGTTTAATTTATAAGTGTTTTTTATAAATATTTGGTAATTGACAGATAAAAGACGGAATTGCGTTCGTCGTAGAGCGTAAAGCCGTGAGACGGGCCGCGATCCGGGTCGAAGAAATAGCCGCTGTTGTTATGGCCGATGGCCGCAACCCAGGTGGGGGCGAACGACCAACCGATCTCTTCGCTGATGGTGAAGCGGTTGTCGTAACGACTGGTGTTGAAGGGTTTGTTCATCGCGTAAGAGGCGTTAACATCCAGGTACCAGTTGTCGATGAATTGCCAGGTGGCGTCGGCCAGCAGGCTGATGCTGTGCTCGATAAAGTGTTCGCCGTGACGGCCTATCTCATGCTCATAGGCGTTATATTTCAGCCGTGGTGAGAGATAGAAGTTCCAGTCCTGGTTAGGGCGGTAGAAGAGGTAGCCTGCCAGTCTCGGCGCAGCCCTTAACTTGTTTTCTTGGCTGGTGTGGCCCGTAGGCAGGTAAACCCCGGCACTGCCTACATAGCTCCAGTCATTTCCCAGTGCTTTCGCGGGCGTGCGATACTCTAAAAAGGTGTCGTAGAAATAAGATTGGTTGTGGCGCGTCTCTACCTCGCCGCCGCTGGAGAGACGAAGGCTACCCCAGGTGTCGCGGTAGGCAATTCTGCCATTGGCACTCAGCGCCTGATAGGAGCTGGGGGCCGATTGTTCGAAGGTGTTACTGGCAGCGCTGGCGCTGACATAGCCTGACCAATGAGAGGTGTTAGTGTCGATGGCGGCAGCAACGTTTTCATTGTCTGCCAGTACCTGATTCGACAGCAGCATACTCATTATTAGTCCCAGGGATACTTTTGCATGCCGTGTAGTGGAGCGCGCGCAATAATTCGCACTCGACAGACGTGAATGTGCATAAGGCATTAAATAAACCTCATTTTAATAAGTTGGAAGATTCAGCCAAGCTCAAGAATAATTTGGCTAGATTTTTTAGATTTGGTTATTGGCGTGTATATAAATGGCAAAAGTTACCTTTATATTTACGCTGGTGGCTCTATGAAGGCATGCCCTTAATCGGCTTGATCCAACTCATGAGTAGTGAGCTAGATTCCAAAATACTTTTTGGGGTACGGTATTTTCTCTGGCCATAACAAGGAAGGCCAGCCGAGAGAAATAATAGGCAGAAGATGACGACAGTCTGTGTCACATTGCTGTTTTGGCTTTCGTGGGTTTCACCGTTTAGCTGAAAGATGCTGTTATCTGGTTGCTGGTAATTGCATTGCCTGAGCAATGAGATGAATGCTGTTTGTCCTGAGGGGGCAACCTCCTTGGTGGCGAGGTTATCTCCTTGAATAGCACCACAGATCAACGTCTTGCCTGAGCTGATACTTTGCTCATCAGCCAGTAGGCTGGCGCTCAGGTGGCTGAGTACCAGCAGGCCAAGCAAGAGAGTTAAGCTCGATAGTGTGACAGTTCCTTGTTTCAACATATAACCAGCTAAGTAGAAATTAATATATCGCCGAAATGATACAAAAAGATACATTTAAATTTGAGACGAATATTCAATGTATGAAACAGGCAAAATTTAATCAATATTAAAATAGCATTAACCTAAATATTGTGGGTCTTATCACATTCAAGTACGTTTTTACCTCTTTAATTTAAAACTTGTTAACCTTTTCTTATCCACCTGTTTACGCTTTCTGCTGGGTTACGTGTTTTTCTAAATTAGATTGATTTTGTGTAGTCTATTTTAAATAAAGTATTTAAGGCGATTTTTTGAATAAGATTTTAATATAAAATCTTTTGTTAGACTTCATAGAGAGTTAACTAGGGTACATGATGAGTTTTATGCAGAGTTAAATAAAAGATTTATTTAATTAAGGGAATAATCTATTACATTGTTAATGTGCGCTCTCATTGCATGGGGCCATGCTGTCAGTTGAGTGTTGAGACGACAACAGCTCGGTCTTGTATTGATCGTCTACGCACGGCTGCATAACTAAACAGGAAGGGTCACTAGAGACTCAGGGAATAAGATAGATTAGAGTAAACAAAGAAGTGGAGGCGCCAATTGCTCTCTGTCGTTACCAGTTACAGGAAGCCGATATGTCGAAAGAAAACCGCCTAAACAAGATGATTTTGCCTATGTTGCTTGTGGTCGCCGCGTTGGCGATACTCTGGGCGCTCTGGTATCGCCCGAGCGAGGATAGCCAACTATCGGCCGCGCTGGCCGCCGCCGGGCTGGAACCGCAGGTCGAAGATGCCAGTAAGCTGGCCACTCCTGCCGATAGCCAGCAGACCCAGACCAGTTTCAAGACGGTCTCCGAGGCGCGGCCGACTCAGGCGCCTGAGGATGTGGTATTAAATTCCCTCGATGAGCTGATCGCCCTGTTTGATCGCCTGGACTATAACCAGGCAGCTTGGCAGGCGGGCAATCGTGAGGTCCCCAGGCTCACCTTCGAGGCCGTGAGTGAGCGCTGGCAGCAGACCTCGTCGCAGATCCCGGTGCAGCTCAAGAAGATGGTGTTTTTTCGCCTGATGGCGCCGCTTATCCTGGTGGCCAATGAGAAGATATTGCTGGAGCGGCAAACCATCGCCGAGGCCGAGTTAGATGCCCCCGAGTTGCTGGCCCTGGCGCGTAAGTATCGCCTGCTCGATGAGACGGTAAGCAGCCTGACAGAGGCGCAGCGCCAGGCGCTGCTGCAGCGGGTGGATATCATGCCGCCTTCATTGGTGCTGGCTCAGGCGGCGGAGGAGAGTGGCTGGGCCACCTCTCGCTTTACCGTCGAGGGCAACGCCTTCTTCGGGCAGTGGGACTTTAGTGGCAAGGGGATGAAGCCAAAGGAACAGCGTAAGGAGCTGGGCAACTATGGCCTGGCCCGTTTCGACACACCGCTGGCCTCGGTGGAGGGCTACCTGCTTAACCTCAACACCAACAACGCCTATCAGTCGCTGCGGGACCTTAGGGCGCAGCTGCGCGAAGGCAACAAGCCGATCACCGGCCTGGAACTGGCGGGCACCCTGGAGCGATATTCCGAACGAGGTCAGGCCTACATAGACGGGATTCGCCACATGATCCGCTACAACGGCCTGGATCAGGTGGATGAAGCCTATCTGAGTGATGGGGCGCCGCTGCATCTCATTAGTGCAGACGACGCCCGCGAGTAAATGGCCAGTGAAGATTAGATCCCCGTCATCTGGCCGGTATAGAGGATAAAGTTGCGCAGCAAGAACACCCCTATCAGGCTGAAGCTGGCGGTGACCGCCACATAGGCGAACTTACGATCTGCCGAGACCTTCATCCACAGGTTGAAGGCCAGTGGCAGGGTGAGGCCTATGCCGATCACGCCGGCCCAGAATATCCAACCCCAGAAGCCGAAGCCTAAGGCATTGAGCGCGGCGACCTGGCTCTGACCGCCGGAGAGGATCAAGCCGGCGAAGAAGGTAAACAGCAGGCCGATCTCCACCAGGATCAGCGGGATCTCTATGCCGTGGATGAAACGCACCTCGACACCGTTGGGGTTACCCCGAAGCAGTACGCCACCCAGCAGGGTTGCGGCGGCGCCGGAGGAGAGGCCGGAGATCAGGAACAGCAGCGGCAATACCGGATTGTTTAGCAGCGGGAAGCCGATCAGCGCCGATAGCAGGAAACCTGTGTAGGCCCCAAGCGAGATAGCGAGGATCACCAGTATGCCGGTGATAGCCGCCTCCTGCTGAACCAGCCATTGCAGAAGCCTGTTGGCGATAGGCAGGCGCTTATCCAGTAGCTGAGTGATGCGGCGCTGAAAGACGCAGGCTATCCAGGCAAACAGCACCAGCTGATAGGCCATCAGTACCAGCACCCCCATAGACATCACAGAACTGGTGTTGTAGAACACCAAGATCTTCCAGAAATCCAGTGGCCGGGTGAGGTCGAATACCAAGATACCCAGGCCGCCAAACACCGCCACCGGGGCGATGATGGCCGCCGCCTGTACGAAGGGCGAATGCCAGGCCTCGTGGGATAACTTGAAGTGTTTCAGCATGATGGCGAAAAATACCGCCCCGGCAGACAGGCCGGCGAGGAAGAGGTATATGGCGATAGGCCAATGCCATACCAGGCCTTCGAAATGAAAAGCACTCATAGCATTATCTCCCCATCTATGGTTTGAATGTGGAACAGCTTAGGCCGGGTGCCCAGATCCACCTTGGCGCGGTAACTGGGCCTGGTCTTCAGCAGCTTGACCAGATCCGATTCGGGATCCTTGAGGTTACCAAAGGTCAGTGCCTTGGTGGGGCAGGCCTCGACACAGGCTGGTTGCAGCCCCTGTGCTAGGCGGCTCTGCTGACAGAAGTCGCACTTGTCGGCGGTGCGGGTCTCGGGGTGAATATACCTCACCTGATAGGGACAGGCGGCGATGCAATACTGGCAGCCGACGCAGCGGTCGCTATTGACCGCGACTATGCCCGTCTCCTTATCGATATAGGCGGCGCCTGTGGGGCAGACCCGTACACAGGGTGCGGCTTCGCAGTGCTGACAGGAGACGCGGCTGAAGCGGTAGCTCTGATCGGGATACTCGCCGAAGGGCCCCTTGCGTTCTATCTTCACCCGGGTGACGCCCTCGGGAATATGATTGACCTCACGGCAGGCCTGGACGCAGGCGTTGCAGCCGATGCAGGCATTCTCGTCGTGCACCATGGCGTATTTGAGCTCGCTTTCCTGCTCGGGCTGCAGCAAGGATTCGGCCTGGGGTGTGCGGGTGACACCATACACAGAGACACCGGCCAGTAGTGCCCCCACTCCCTTGAGAAATTGGCGTTTAGAAACTTGCATCACAGGCCTCCTATTGTTCGACTTGGTGGCAGCCGACACACAGCTGGCTGTGTTGTTGCGTATCGAGCGACAACATGGGATCTGCCTCGGGATGGAGTCGATGACACTGATCGCAGCCAAGGCGGTTGGCATGCACATTGTGGGTCCATTCGACCTCGCCCAGCGCCTGATGATCGTGACAGGTTAAGCAGACGGCGCTGCGTTGCCGAGCCGTGAAGGGGCTATCGGGCCCAAAAGCCATGATGGTCGATCCCTTCTTGGGATGGCTGCCTTTGGGGCCGTGACAGTCCTGACAGAGAATGGCGAGGCCGTCGCTGGCATGTATACCCTCGAGCTGGCCATTGCGTTTATGACACTTGATACAGCTGCGGCTGGCCAGCTCGTCGGCGGCTAAGGCGTTGGGCGTTAGGCCCACCAGGCCAAGTGTTAGGACGCTGAGCAGCAGAGTAGTACAAGGGGTAATTTGACACATAATGCATCCTTACACCTCAGTGAGCATGACGTTGTGGGGAAAGATGAGCGTCAATGGAGGGGTTGACGCTCGTCAATACTTGCTGTGACAGGCGCTCATCAGGCGGCGAGTGCTGTGCGCAGCAAGGCTTCGTCGCAATGCTTGTCTTTGTCGAGTTTAATGAGCTGTACGCCAATGTAATCTAAACATTTTTCGACAAACTTCATCTGCTCTGGAGAGCTGGCCGCAGGGTCGCTCACCACGAGTTTGACTGCAGAAGATTCGTTATCGACGACCACGTAATCCAGGTGACAGTGCTCCATGAAGTCCTGTACCTCTTCGTGGTTCTTGAGGGAATCATCCAAGTCGACGACATTCACCAGTGACGCGCCGTAGAGGACATCGTAGCGATTGGCGGCGATGGCCTTTAGGCCTTTGAGAAACTGCATTGAATCCTTGTCGAGCAGGTGAGGCTTGATGCTTACGCTGGCATCGACCAGCTGAGTCTCATTTGATCTAAAGAACTTGATGCAGGTCATCACGAAGGTCACGATGACGAGAGGACAAATGATAAACAAAACAAAGTACATAAATGCATAGCTTAAAATAACGGTAGCGGTGGCGTTCATGATAAACCTCCAAGGTTATTTTGATTTTTAACTCTCGATTTAATTATTACCCTATGGGGCTTAATTACAATAACTATTGAAATCGGATTATTAAAATTTAGCCTTGGATCAGATGCTTATTTTTAGCTATTTCATTTTGTAGATAATCAATAATTAGATATGTGGTTTTTAATTATCGAATATCTAAGATTGTTTGTGGGGTATAAGTTATTTTGCATGAAAAATAGTCGCTTGCAAGTTTTTTGTAAATGATTGAAATTTAGAAGTATGATTTAGATCTGTTTTATTTGTTTTATTAAATCAGAATAAAAGTATTGTCGGCTTAATAATATTTACTATACTCTCAATGGGTATATTCGATGTCGAGAGAGGTATTTTGAAATGAAAAATATGACTCTAGATAGTTTAGATATGCTGAGCGCCAATA
The DNA here is from genome assembly GCF_000832025.1 of Shewanella sp. cp20. Lineage (NCBI taxonomy): Bacteria > Pseudomonadati > Pseudomonadota > Gammaproteobacteria > Alteromonadales > Shewanellaceae > Shewanella > Shewanella sp. cp20. The sequence continues at coordinate 178,358 of NZ_JPII01000026.1, forward strand.
TATTAGTTAATTTGTATGAAAAGCATTCCGCTTCTTCGGTCGCGATGGAGATGAATATACCCGCCCCCAAGGTAAGCCGCTGTCTGCAGCATGCCCGAATGATCTTTAACGATCCCTTGTTTATTCGTAAGAAGCATGGTCTGGAACCCAACGATTTTACCCGTCAACTCTACCCTCTGGTGAAGGCGCTGGTGCAATGTGGCGAGCAGCTGCATCAGTTGGAGATCTGTCACGATCAGGCTGCTAGCCAGATCATGGTGCTCTATGTCAGCGATCTCTTGATTGCCGAGCTGCCTCAACGCCTGAGCGGCGCCATCAGCGAGGCACGGCTGCCTATTAGCTATGAGCTGCGTAGCGGCAGTGTGGATCTGGTGGAAGATCTGGCCCAGGGGCTTATCGATCTGGCAATTGTCAGCGAGTCTTCGGATAAGGCACTGCAAGATGACAGGCTCAGTGTCGAACCACTCAAACAGTTAACCCATCTGTATCTGCTCTGCTCCCTCAAGCATCCCCTGCTGCAGCAGGAGATCAGCCTGGCCAATATCGCCAACTATCCCTACCTCAGCGCATTCGGCCAGTTTGATAAGCTGGCGCCGGATCCCTTCCAGCGATACTGCGCCCAACACAAACTCAGCTGCCATCCTGCGCCCACCGAGATAGGAAGAGAGGGGCTGGCCTTTAATCAGCTTTATCGGTATCTGTCGGACGATAAGACGGTGAGCCTGCTGCCTTACAGCAAGGTATACGAACACAGTGAGCTATTACCCGGCCTGCATGTGTGCTGCTTGTCGAGCATGGATACCAAGAGTCTGTATCAAGATCAACCCTATCCCAGGCTCTATATGTTGAGCCGCGGCGGTCGCGGCGCTACCCATCTCGACTGGCTAAAGCAGGAGATAATTCAGCTGATCAAGCAGAACGTGCACTAGCCAGCGCATTCGGCGCGGCCTGTAGCGGCTAAGTGTTAGTGGCGGTTAAACTTATCTCTGTGCTTGTCTAGGCTTGGTCCAAGGCCTGTGCATGGGGGGCGCGCTTCTGGGTCACTTGAGTACAGTGAGCCTGCATCTCGAGTAATTTCTCGGTTAAAATTCTGCACAGACAGTTCACCAGCTCAGGCTTGATCCCCTTGTGACAGTGCAGATAGTAGCTCTGCGTCTCAAGGTCTGTGGTTTCTAACCAGATCTTAGAGATATCCAGGTAGTCCACGTCGTCGCGATTTTCGAAATAGCTCATGGACATGGCCGAGGAGAGCAGGGCGATATCTTCGCTGTGACTGACATGATCCACCAACATCCTCAGGCTCGGGCTCTTGAGGGCCACACGGATCTCTATCTGCCTGGCTCTGGCATACACCTCTATGGGATGCGGTTCCTGCTCCTGCAGGTGGGTGTTAACCAGGGCGATAGGGTAATCAAACATCTGCCGTAGCGGATCTTCGCTGTGAAGAATGGGATGATCCTGGCGGGCGACGATGAAGAAGTGGGTGATATCCCCCAGCTTAAAATTGTTCACCATGGGGTGGTTGATCGGCTCGGTGGAGATGCTGCAGTCGACCTTGCCCTGACACAGGCGTTGATTGACCCTATCTGTCCAGGGTTGAATATTGATATTGACCCCCCCCTCGATGCAGTTGCAGGTGTTGTGTACACAGTTCATCGCCATCAGCGACCACTGCTCATAGATGGCGACACTGAGTTGATAGGGCTCGGCGGCCTTGTCTATGGTGGCGGCCACTATCTTGTCGTACTGCTCGACTATGGTCTTGACCATGGGGTAGATGGTGAGGGCGACCTGATTAGGTTCGAAGCCATATTGCTGACGGATAAAGAGCTCGTCTTCCAGCACCTCCCGCAGGCAGTTCAGGCTGCGGCTTACCTTAGACTGAGTGGTACGTAATCGCTCGGCCACCGCACTGCCACTCTTGAGTTCAACCAGTCCGATAAATACCTGCAGGGTATAGTAATCGAGTCGGCTCACTTTCTTTAGCATGACATATCCCTCTATCGGCAGGTTTCGATGACGTTAACAGGCAAAAATAATAGATCTTATGCCTAAAAATTAACCAGTTGATGAAGATTTCTTGTAGCACGAATTGGTTAAAAATTCTGCGGGTGACATCACAGTTAGCCGGTGGTAAGCCTTCCACTAGATCTTCATCAAAGTCTGCCTATACCGAGCTTTGAGAGGAGTAAACCAAAGATTCCCCCTGTGGCCGCCTTAACTGCCACAGGGGGAAAGAGTGACTATTGAGGCGTCGGCAGGCGGTTCTTCTGCTTCTGGTAGAAGTAGGCCACCGTCAGCAAAATGATGCCTATGATGATGAAGGCGACCACCTTCTGCACCAGCACGAAGGAGGCCATGTCGATAAACAGCACCTTGAGACAGGCGAGACCAAACAAGATGCCGGCCAGTCGTACCAGGCTGGCCTGTCGAGGCCGCAGGCTGAGGAACATGAGCGCGCTGCCATGACTCACCAGCAAGATGCTGCTGATGGGCGCGGCGATCTGATCGCCCAGCTGATAGCTCCAGATAAAATAGCTCACCGCCAGCAGGCTGTGCCAGCCCCATAACAGGGCGGGTTTTGGCAGCAATTTTCTGTGCGCCTGAATCCCCAGTCGCTTGCCCTTAAGGTACCAGGCTAGTAGCAGCAGAATCCCCAGTTCGCTGAGGCTAAACAGCAGGCTGGTGGTATCCAGCCCCAGGGGGCGATCACCGTGCAATATGATGGGCACCAGCGACAGCGAGATGAGCGAGGCGTAGGCCAGGCCATAGCCGGGTCTTAGCGCCTCGGCGAAACGTCTGCCCAGGGCATTGTCTCGCTCAAGCAGCAAGGCAAAGTAGGCCGTTAACCCGAGGAACACCAGCGTCCAGCCCGGGGCGATGAGCCCGGACAGGGACTGCACGGCAACGGCGACTACCAAGGCAAAATAGAAGGGGCTCAGGTGCCAGGGGAAGCGCAGCAACAGGCGCCAGCGGCGGTTGAGTCCTTGATAACGGATGAGCACGGTTGCCATCGCCAGCGCGCCCAGGACGAGGGCGATTAGCCCCTGCCATTGGTTGTCCAGGCAGCTCACGGCGGTGAACAGCATGGCCGTTGCGGTCAGTATTTGCGTCTCAATCACCAGGCTCCTATGGCGCACGAACCTCGCGAGGCCGAGGGCCATGGCGCTGGCCAACCAGAGGTAGATGGGCAGCAGCTCCAGATAGCTGCGAAGCACCTTGGGCAGCAAAATGAGTGGCACGGCCAGATAACAGCCCAGTTGCACATAGTAGGCCACACGCACCAGAGGCGATTGCGGGTAGTATTTTTTGTACCAGTAGTAGGCCAACAGCAGACTGGTAAACAGCTCTATGCGTGCCAGTTTGACGTTGAGTGGCTGATCGGCAAAGGCGAGGCTGTTAGCCTCCACCATGCCGATTAACACTAGGCCACCCAGGGGCACCAGCCATAACCAGGCCATGATCTCGCTAAAGCGCAGTTGTTGTTGCCTGCCCAGATAGAGCAGCATCAGAGCCAGGAGTGGCAGGGTATTGAGATAGTATTCCTCACTCAGGCAGCTGGCGATAAATAGGCCAGTGAGTACCAAAAATTGACCCAGGGTGCCCTGTAACGCGCGAAAGAACCCCTGCTCGAATCTGTGCAAGGGGGCTTCTAATGTGTTCATCCAGCGGATCGCCTGAAAACAGGCGCCGCAGCTCAGCACCATGGCGATGGCCAGGGTGAGTTGCTCGGTCAGGCTGAGCGTCCCTTGCAGCGGGATGTCGAACAGGGTCTGCAGATTGCTACCCAGAGCCAGGACCAAGATCAGATAGGCCTCGGTACGAATGCTGATAAAGTCGTGCTTACAACCTAGCCAGAGCAGCAAAAGTGCCTCGATCAACAGCACCAGACCCAGCAGATCGGCGCTGATGAGGTAGAGGGCGGCCACCCCGGCAAACACCCCGGCCGCGGCCAGCATCAGTGGCGCGATCAGGGTATCGCGCCTTATTTTCCAATAGAGCAGGGCGCAGACGAGGGCATTGGCGACGAAGAACTCGCCGGCGTAGGCGGTAAACTCACCCAGGGTGTAGAGGGTAAAACAGAGCATGGCGACTGGCACCATCAGCAGGCGCGCATTGGGCCTTTGCTTGACCTGTAACCAGAGGCTGCCAAGGCCATAGAGGTAGAAGAGGGCGTTGATGCCCGCCAGTGCCAGCATCTCCATGGGGCCGATGGGGGCCAGCGGCAGAAACAGGAAGAAGCTCAGCAACTGGACGCAGGCGATATGCAGCAAGGCCGTGATCTCGATAAGCACCGGCCAGTTCAGCTTGTGACTCTGGATGAGCGAACAGACGCCTATGATGAGCAGGTAAGGCAGATAGAGCAGCGGAGCCTGGCTGGCATCGAGCAGCATAAGCGGCGCCAGCGAGCCGCCACACAGGGCGATGATGGCGACCACCTTGGTCTCCAGCTTCATCGCCAGGCCGTAACCCAGCAGGGTATTAATCAGCATCAGCGAGAAGGCCGCGCTCTCGGGGATCAGCTCAAAATAGGGGCCGAGGAAATAGATACAGAGGTAATTTAAGATGACGCCGAGTCCGACTATGCCCGAGGCATAGTCCTCCATACCGGGCCTGGCCCGCCGGATAAAGAGGCCGCCGGCAATGACGGTATTGGCCGTTACCAGGCCGAGAAGTGCCTTACCCAGCTCGGAAAACCAGTGGTTGATGGAGTATTGCAGCAGGTAGCCAAAGCCCAAGGTGAGGGTGATGATGCCCGCCAGTGTCATCAGAAACACCGCGCCCTGTCCCTTAGCCTGATAGTGCTGATAGAAGGCTTTGGCCTGCTCGCCGAGGCCGCCGAAGGGGCCGAGCAGCAGGTTGACTAGTTGTCCCAGCGAGCCCTGCAACTGAGCCGCCGAGTTGGCGAGCTGCTGGCTTATACCGGGAACGGCGGCCTTCTGTTTTGTGGTTTTGTTTGAGCGAGTCGGAGCTTGAGCCTTAACTTGTTCCTGTGCCTGAGGAGCCTGACGCTGCCAGGCGTCGTGGCGATAGCTGGTATCGGCCTGCTGATTGAGTTCGCCTTGCTGGGATGACGGTGTCTGCTCTAACTCTAGCTGCTCTAACTCTAGCTGCTCTGACGGTAACGGCTCTGACTGCGCCCGCGCTGCTTGTGAAGGCTCTGGCTGGAATTGCGCTGACGCTAAGTGAGTTTGCCCAGGCTGAGTTTGTGCAGGCAGGGTTTGTTCAGGCTGAGTTTGTTCATTCAAGGCTTGTCCGGCATGAGTTTGCCGTGACAGCTGTTGGCTTGAGTGGCTTGGCGCCGATGTTGAATGCGCAGATGTTGAGTGCGTAGAAGTTGAATGCGTAGAAGTTGAATGCGCCAGATCTGAAGCCTCGGGCTGGTCGTAGCCCTCTAGGGCATCTATCCGCGCGTTCAGTTCGGCCAGCTGTTGGCCAAATTGCGTCAGCTGACGGGTGAGCGCCGCCTGATCCGATGCCTGTTGTGATTGCATCGCCTCTAGGGCCTGAGTGAGCTTGCTGACATCTTCCTTCAGTGTCATCGCCTTTCCTTTGGTCTTGCCAACTTATCCTAAGACTTATCATTGTACTTGTAGTATAGGCACTTAGGGAAGTGGTTGAATTGGCTCTGAGATTTTAAGAGGGGATCTGGGATGGTGTGGCCTGGCGGTCACTTGGTCGATTTCCAAACTTCGTTTGGATTAAGGTCGTGGGGAGCTTCCCTCGTTGGGACAGATACGGCCTTACGGCCGAGAAAGTCGTGGAACTCCGTTCCACACCAGGGCAAGAGGGGGATCTCCAGCAATCCCCCTCTTGCATCTCCCCGTGCCGCCCCCGACGAAGTTGTTGATCCTCATGCTTCAATAAAAATCGCCTAACGACTCGGATGGGACTCCTGTCCCCCCGAGTCTTAGCCATCGTCCATGATGGCTATACGGCATTTTCATCTGCGCATTTCGGCAACTTCGATGGGGATTTATTGTATCCACAACCCGCATTTAATTTTGGGGGCTTATGCTTTGTTCTCCCCTCAAAATCCCGTTTAGTCGTCGGCAACTTCGATGAAGATTTGTTGTAGCCACAATCTGTGTCGTGGGGCTCTAGTGCTTTTGGTGAGATTGTGAAGGTTGAGGTGCCAAATTTTGTACTGAGGTGGTAGCATTCTTTAAAGCTTAAAAGGAATTTAGGTTATTCGATGAAACTTGTACTCCAGATCACCTTAGGAATCTTACTGGCGGGAATAGTCACTGCCATTATCAATATTGCCTATGTTAATTATCTTGCCTATGAGGCAGATCGCTTCTTAGAACAACAAGCCAAGTTGCTGCGAGAACAGGTTGAAGCGCAGAAGGCAGCGGAGAAACAGCGTCGAATAGAGGCTTTTAAAGCAAGCTATCTTGCCGAGCAAGAAAAGAAAGCCAGAATAACGAGCAATCAAGTTGAGCGTCAGAAACGTGACCGAGCGTGGAAGAGTTATTATGTTACGCCAGACGAGTGCAGAAGCTTTAAAAATGATGCGCATATGGTTCGTTGCGTGAATCACAAGATCGATGCAAAGAAAGAGTTTGATAGGCTTTATGCCACGGGAGAGATGATTATTTCTCCGCCTTCCAACCATTCAGATAATCTTTTCAATCTGCAATAGCCTTAAAACTGGTTGTTTGCTCTTTTTCCAAACTTTGTTTGGATTAACGTCGTGGGATTCCATCCCACACCCGGGCAAGGAGGACTGCTCGTCCTCGTCCTCCTTGCATCCTCCCAAACGCCCCGACGAAGTTGTTGATCCTCATGCTTCAATAAAAATCGCCTAACGACTCGGATGGGACTCCTGTCCCCCCGAGTCTTAGCCATCGTCCATGATGG
>NZ_JPII01000027.1:0-153074 GCF_000832025.1 Shewanella sp. cp20
TATCTCCACATTTCGGCAACTTCGATGGGGATCTGTTGTAGCCACAACCGGCATTTGCAGCAAGTAAGTAAAAGTTTACTCTGACCCGACTATTCCTAAATACTGTAACCACGCATACGCTTTGTTTCTTGAACACCGATTAGAAATGGGCTTTTTAGACTCATGATTACTTCACCCCCCCCTAGTGAACTGTTTATTTATACAGTGTTATTTGGTATTTCCGAATATCAAGGAAAATAGTGAAATAATTTTGCGCGTTTTTACACGTACTAATCCGTATAATTCATTTTTATCAATCAGTTATGTGTTGACCACTTGAGATAATAGGTTTGGAAAACGCGCATGCGCGTTTTTGCAGATGGATTACTTATATGAAAAGCGGCAAAATGCTGATAAGTTCATTACATACAGATAGTTAACTGTGCGCGTTTTCACTGGTCCAACGAGGTAAACGCGCATGCGCACTAATAAGCTGTCATACGCAATCACATAGAATCGAGATCGTAGTACATCTATGAAAGTTACTTTAAAGAATATTAAGAAAATTAAAGAGTTGGAATTCAGAATACCAGACAGAGGGGTTTATCTTGTCACAGGGTTAAATGGTTCAGGAAAAACCAGCTTGCTAGCGGCTCTTTTCAGAATCGGCTCAAGACATGCATTCCAAAGATATTACAGAACAAGTACTTTTGAAAGCCGATTGGATTCGTTTGAGAATTCAAGAGTTATCTATGAAATAAATAATGAAGAAGTTAGCTATAAGTATGGTGGTCAAAGGTGGAGAGCTACACCGAGCAGAAATTCAGGACTATTCTCTCAATTCCCCTATGCGACAGTAAGATTTGTAGAAGCAAATGGAAACAGGGTAGAACCATTTGCTGATGAAATAAGATATAGATCTGTTAGATCCGCTCCTGCCGAAGTTACCGGCTTTATGTCATATGTTCTAAGTGACACTAAATGGGACAACCTCAAATATGTTAATACCCGCCGCGGAGTAGGAAGTGAAGCATATTTAATTCCTTACAGGAAAAACAACCAAACACATTACTACTCAGAAAAGAATTTTAGCTTAGGTGAGCTTTGCGTACTGAGATTAGCCTGTAGCCTTTCAAATATTGAAGATAACAGCCTAATCCTGATTGACGAGATTGAAATGGCTCTACATCCTCAAGCACAAGTGAGGCTACTTGAAAAGGTTGAAGAGATTTCACAGTCTAAAAGACTGACAACTCTTTTCTCCACACACTCTGCAACCTTAATTAAGAATATAAAAAGAAAGAACATAATTTTCTTGCAAGAAGAAACTCCAAGCAAATTCAAAAGTATAACCAATGTCTATCCTGCACGGGTTCTTGGCGAAATAGCATTTGATGATGAACCAAGTACTGATTTCATATTTCTTGTTGAGGATAAGCAAGCAAAAATCCTACTTGAACAAATGCTGGGGTTCTATAACTCAATAACAAATAATGAAAGTTCATTTCTACCGTTATATCGGGTTGTTCCTATAGGAGGCTTTGTCCAAGTCTTGGAATTATTAAATTCTTCATCACAAATATTCCCAGATCATGTCAAAAGATTTTCATTTTTAGATTTAGATGTTAAAACCGAGTCTCTTGCAACTGCTCAGAGAGAAAACAATCAGACTTTGCTCAGTCTCTTTAATCATTCCCAGGCTAAAGTTAAATATCTACCCTGCACCCCTGAGTGCGGTCTTGTTGAAATGATAGAAAATGCAGATGCACAACTAATAAGAACGATAAATGGGTTGTTTTCAGGGGCAGGAATTAACTTAAGAAGAATAATATCATCTCGCGAATACAATCTTCTAAACAAGCAGAATATAAGAGATAAAGCAAAAGATAGAATAAAACATATAGTTTCTTCTATAGAGGCTAGTACAGGGGTAGGGCAAACAGATATTTATCGCTCTCTCTATAAAACTTACTGTTTTGAGAAATACGGTAATTCAATACCAGAAATAAAGCGTTTATTTGGTCAGGTGTTCAATGCCAGGTAGCGTATAACAAGTGATTGTGGTGTTTAGTCAATATATTTATCCGTTTTTTACGCACCACAGCTCCTCGCTTTTAAGCATGGTATTCAAGATCACGATGAGCTTTCGCATGCAGGCGATCAGTGCTACTTTCGGCATTTTGCGATTGAAGTCGGATTCGTAACAGTTGGCTCGGTTCCGCTTCGCTTCACATTATAGCCAACAATTACTCACCGCTTAAGGCGGCGTTAGAAGGCAACGGATGATCTACGAACCTACTGTATCAATTGTTGAAACAGGTTTTGTCTCTGATCGAACAACGATCGTGGAGGAAGTGAAGCTTTCTGAGAATGGTCTAGAGATCACTGTGGATTCAAATAAATGGACTGTGAAAGTGCATTTTGATGCCATATATGGGTTTCGAGTATTAGATGAAGGTGACCTTGGCGAATTCTGGTCTGAATGTAACTTACTGAAAGGATGGTGTTTCAAAGTGCTTCGTGGTGGTTGGAGTGAACTTGAGAAAACGAGAGAGCATTTCGTATCAGGGAGGTTATATGATTCGCTTGAGTTCTTGATCATTGGTTTAAATGAGTGTGTATCTGTCTTAGCTAGTGACTCACCGACAATTTCAGTGATACAGCCTTCTAACAAGCAAATTCATCCGACGCCAAACAGCTGCTGATTAGGGCGTTGCGCCCGATCACTAATGATACTTATAAATGAAAAGTTGGGTCAGAGTTAAGTTTGTTCTAGCTAGTGAGGTTGCAGGTAGAAGCTACGACAATTCCCCATCGAAGTTGCCGAAATGCGTAGATGAAAATGCCGTATAGCCATCACGGATGATGGCTAAGGCTCGGGGGGACAGGGAGTCCCATCCGAGTCGTTAGGCGATTTTCATTGAAGCATGAGGAGCAACAACTTCGTCTGGGGCGCTGGGGGATTTCCAAAAGGGGAACAAGCGATTTTCCCCTTTTGGTCGGGTGTGGGTTGAAGACCCACGACTTTCATCTCCAAACGAAGTTTGGAAAATCAGTCTTCGGCCGTAAGGCCGCATTCTTAGCATCAGCCACCCAAACGAAGTTTGAACATCTCCCCTTGGCATCAGCCCTTCAAACGCAGCTTGAAACCCCCTCCCGGTCGTTAGACCGCATCTTAAACCATTGTTAACTGACAATGGCATCCCAAATCGCTAGAATAACCCCAGATTATTCCTATCCAGAGCCAACCCCAATGCATGTACATATCTTAGGGATCTGCGGCACCTTCATGGGTGGTCTCGCACTCCTTGCTCGCGCTAACGGTCACAAGGTCACGGGCAGCGATGCCAACGTCTATCCGCCTATGAGCACTCAGCTCGAAGAGCAGGGGATCGAGCTGATCCAGGGTTTCGACCCGAGTCAGCTGGGACAAAACGAGGACGATGCGCCGGATCTGGTGGTGATAGGCAACGCCATGAGTCGTGGCAATCCCTGTGTCGAGGCGGTGCTCAATCGTGGCCTGAGATACACCTCAGGGCCCCAGTTTCTGGCCGAACATATTCTGACCAACCGCTGGGTGTTGGCGGTGTCGGGCACCCATGGCAAGACATCGACCTCTAGCATGCTGGCGTGGATTCTAGAAGACTGTGGCTATGCCCCTGGCTTTCTGATCGGCGGCGTACCGCAAAACTTTGGCGTGTCGGCGCGCCTGGGCGACTCGCCGTTTTTCGTGGTGGAGGCCGACGAGTATGACAGCGCCTTCTTCGATAAGCGCTCCAAGTTTGTCCACTATCAGCCGCGCACCCTGGTGATCAATAACCTGGAGTTCGATCACGCCGATATCTTCGACGATCTAAAAGCGATCCAACGTCAGTTTAATCACCTAATACGCACGGTACCGGGTCAGGGCAAGATCATCTGGCCGTCGGCGAGTGATGCGGTGCGCGAGGTGATCGACATGGGCTGCTGGAGCGAGCAGGAAACCTTTAACCTAATGGCGGGGAGCCCAGGCTGGTACAGCGAGCTCTTGAGTGAGGATGGCCATAGATTCGAGCTGTTTTTCGATGGCGAGTCTCAGGGCGTGCTCGACTGGTCCCTTATCGGTCAGCACAACGTGGAGAACGCCACCATGGCGATCGCCGCTGCCCGTCACGTGGGGGTTAAGCCTGAGGCAGCTATCGAGGCGCTGAGTCGTTTCGCGCCGCCAAAGCGGCGCATGGAGCTGATTGGCATGGTCAATGACATTGCCGTGTACGATGACTTCGCCCATCACCCCACCGCGATTGCCACCACGCTACAGGGCTGCCGCGCCAAGGTGGGCGATGGCCGTATCCTGGTGGTGCTCGAGCCTCGCTCTAACACCATGAAGCGCGGCGTGCATAAGGATACCCTGGCGGGATCTATGGCGCTGGCCGATGCTGCCTACCTGTATCAGGCGGACAACATCGACTGGGACGTGGAGGCGGCGATGGCCCAGGCCGAGTTGCCCGTGACTGTGCTATACCAGATAGATGAACTGGCAGACACGGTCGCTGGCGTGGCTAAGCCGGGCGACACCATCATCGTCATGAGCAACGGCGGCTTCGGTGGCCTGCATGGCAAGTTGCTGGCTAAGCTGGAACAGAACAAGGCGTGAGTCTAGCCGGTTAGGCTTAGACTCGGGTCTTCAACGAAGAGAGTGATATGAATTATCCCAAGCGGGCCAAGGCGATCAGCCTGGCCTGGACCGGAGCCAGCGGGGCTCCATATGGACTTAAGTTATTGCAGTGTTTGCTGATGGCGGATTATCAGGTGTTTCTGATGATCTCCAGCGCGGCGCGTGTGGTGCTGGCTACCGAACACGGCTTGCAGCTTAGCGCTAATGGCGACAAGGCTAAGGAGCAACTGCTGGCGCTGTTTGCCGAGCAGGGGCTAAAGCCAACAGGTGAGCTGCATGTGCTGGGTAAAGAGGAGTGGTTCTCGCCACCTGCCTCTGGCTCGGCGGCGCCCAAACAGATGGTGATCTGCCCCTGCAGCACGGGCACCTTGGCGGCGGTGGCCACCGGCATGAGTAATAGCCTGCTGGAGCGCGCCGCCGATGTGGTGCTCAAGGAGCGTGGCCAGCTGATCTTAGTGCCCAGAGAAACCCCCTTTAGCAGCATACACTTAGAGCATATGCTGTCACTTTCGCGCCTGGGCGCCACCATAATGCCGGCGGCGCCGGGCTTTTATCATGATCCCAAATCGATTGAAGATCTGGTAGACTTCATGGTCGCTCGGATTTTAGACCATCTGGGTGTCGACCACGGGTTAACCAAGCGTTGGGGCTATGATAAGCACAGTGCCGACAACCGCGACAATTAAGACAATTTTGAGAAGAGTATGAAACACACTACCGAAGTGATGATCTCGGCAGATGAGATTGAGCAACAACTGGATATCCTGGCAGCGCAGATCAATGCCCACTACGCCAACAGCGAACGCCTGCTGATGGTTGGCCTGCTAAAAGGGTCTGTGGTCTTTATGGCCGACCTTTGCCGCCGCATCAAGGGTCACGTTGAGATCGATTTCATGTCGGTATCCAGCTACGGCAATGCCATGACCAGCTCGCGCGACGTGAAGATCCTGAAAGATGTGCAGTCGGATATCGAAGGCCGCGACGTGTTGATCGTCGAAGATCTGATCGACTCGGGCAACACACTGAACAAGGTGCGTGAGATGCTCATGCTGCGCGAGCCTAAGAGCCTGGCCCTCTGTACCTTGCTCGACAAGCCAGAGCGCCGCGAGGTTGATGTACCGGTAGACTTTATCGGCTTCACCATTCCCGATGAGTTTATCGTCGGCTATGGTATCGACTATGCCGAACAGTATCGTAACCTGCCTTACATAGCGAAAGTCGTACCCTTAGATTAATCGCGCCTTAGTTAAGATCTTAAACTCCTGCCCTGTGCGGGAGTTTTTATTTTTAAATGTGATAACGGAAGTGACTAATGACCAAAGAGCCATATGCTTTAGTTATCGACTCGCTCAGAAAAACCTACAAGGGCGGCGTCGAAGCGGTAAAGGGGATCAGCCTTAAGGTCGAGGCGGGGGATTTCTTTGCCCTGCTTGGGCCCAACGGTGCGGGTAAGTCCACCACCATAGGGGTGATCTGCTCCCTGGTGCAGAAGAGTGGCGGCAAGGTGAAGGTGTTCGAACACGATATCGACACCCAGCTGGAGCTGGCCAAGATGTCCATCGGCCTGGTGCCCCAGGAGTTCAACTTCAACCAGTTTGAGACGGTGCAGCAGATAGTGGTCAACCAGGCCGGCTATTTCGGCGTCTCCCGCGAGGTGGCCTTCGAGCGTGCCAAGAAGTACCTGAGCCAACTCGACCTATGGGATAAGCGTAACAGCCCGTCTCGCGCCCTCTCGGGCGGCATGAAGCGCCGTCTGATGATTGCCCGTGCCCTGATGCACGAACCCAAGCTGCTGATCCTGGATGAGCCTACCGCCGGGGTGGATATCGAACTCAGACGCTCCATGTGGACCTTCCTGACGGATCTCAACCGCCAGGGGGTGACCATCATCTTGACCACCCACTACCTGGAAGAGGCCGAGATGCTGTGCCGCAACATAGGCATCATCGACAAGGGCGAGCTGGTGGAGTGTACAAGCATGAAATCCCTGCTTAGCCGTCTCAACATGGAGACCTTCGTGTTCGACCTTAAGGCCGATATCCCTGAGCCGCCAAGCCTCGAGGGGATCACTTGCCGCCTGACCGACCCGCACACCTTAGAGGTGGATGTGGAGAAGGCCCATAGCATCAACAGCGTGTTTGCCCAGCTGAGCGAGCAGGGGATAGAGGTGTTGTCGATGCGTAACAAGGCTAACCGTCTGGAGGAGCTGTTTGTGGAGTTGGTGGAACAAGGTAAGGGAGGGGCTAAAGCATGAACATGAAGCAGGTCTATTTTACCGCCTTTAAGAGCATATTGATCAAGGAGGTGACGCGTTTCACCCGTATCTGGGTGCAGACCCTGGTGCCGCCGGCGATCTCTATGACCCTGTATTTTTTGATCTTCGGTAATCTGGTGGGTAAGCGCATCGGTGAGATGGGCGGCGTCAGCTACATGGAGTTTATCGCCCCCGGTCTCATCATGATGTCGGTGATAACCGCCTCCTATTCCAACGTGGCGTCATCCTTTTTCAGCGCCAAGTTTCAGCGCAACCTGGAGGAGCTGATCGTCGCGCCCGTGCCTCACTATGTGATGATTGCCGGTTACGTGGGCGGCGGCGTGGCTCGCGGCCTGTGTGTGGGTACCATAGTGACCCTGGTGGCGATGTTCTTCGTGGATATCAGCCTGCATCATGCCGGACTGGTGGCCCTGACCGTGCTGTTGACCTCTATCCTGTTCGCCCTTGGCGGCCTCATCAATGCGGTGTTTGCCAAGAGCTATGACGACATCAGCATAGTGCCCACCTTCGTGCTGACACCGCTGACCTACTTAGGCGGGGTCTTCTATTCGCTGACCCTGCTACCCAGCTTCTGGCAGGGGGTGTCGCAGCTTAACCCTGTGGTCTATATGATCAACGTGTTCCGCTATGGCTTCTTAGGGTATGCCGACATAGGCATTGGCCTGTCGATTGCCGTCATGGTGGGCTTCTGCGCCGGCCTCTGGCTGCTGGCCTATTACCTGATCAGCCGCGGCATAGGGCTAAGAACCTAATTATTTATTACGATTGGTATAAATCGCCTCACAAAAGTGGGGCTTTTTTTATGCCCGCGCGGCGCTACTGAGCTTCGAGGTAGCGCACCATATCGAACAGCTGAGTCAGGCTGTCTGCGCCTATCTTGGCGCTGCAGAAATGACCATTTTGGCAGGCGTAGTCGCTAACCCATTTGACGATCTCCGACAGGGGGACTTGTTCACCCGAGGGCAGTAAGTCGCCATTCTGGCAGCGATAACTCACGCCCTGGCTGTCGATAAGCAGCAGGGATTGGCCACGCAGATGCTCGCGCTCATCGAGCCAGGCTTGCTGGCTATCTAGCAGCATCAACTGCTTATCGTTGGCGAGCTTGAGCAGTAAGGGCCAGTGGATCATCAGATTTGGGTCTGCTCGGGGGCCATCTGAACCTCGGGATGGTTCTGGTCGCAGCCCAGGTGGAAGTAGGCGCCGGGCTTGTCCTCTATGCCGTGGGCTAGGCCGAAGGCGTAGCCTTTGACATAGATAAACAGGTACAGGGCGGCGTCTTTATCGTCGTCATAGGCGTTAAGTGTCTGTCGCAGCGCTTGGTTAACCTGGTCTTGGTCTATGGTAAAGCCCATGTCGATGGCGAGCTTGGCACATACCAGAGGCGCAATCACCTCGCTCTGCGTCGTCAGGTATTGGGCGTGGTCGATGAAGCTGTCGACATTGATCTCTCTGGGGTCATCGGCAGGCGTGAAGAAGGTTTGGCGCAGATAGAATCCCAGCAGAAGCAGGCCGATGATGAGCAGGCTCAACTGGGTCTTGTTCATGGTGGCCTCGCGACTTAAGTTAGTGCTGCATGACTGAGGTCAATGCGGCAAGGCTTTCATCAAAGCTTTACGGCTCATGTTAGTGTTGCACAACCTGGGGCGCGCCCCTGTCGGCCTGCTCCCTCTGCTCTTCCTGCTCCGGCGCCGTGATGCGCCGCTTATGTTGTTTTAGCATGAACATGGCGTCCTTGTTGAGCTTTATCAGGCCGTCGAAGTAGCTGTTCATCTCGTCGACTTTGGCGAGAAACTCGGGGTCGTCCTTGGCCTGTTTCTGCCAGTAGCGCTTGCGATCTAGCTTCTGTTTCTCGCTGGCCCTTAAGATCTCATAATAGCTGTTTTCCTGCTTGAGGCGGTAGACTTCCGCATCGATCAGCTGTAACAGCTTTTCCTGGGACAGGGTGCGCTTGTTGAGGAGCGCCTGCAGGGGGTCGAGCTTCTCCTTGGGCTTATCGCTGTCTATCTCAGTCGTGATGCCGAGTTGGTACTGGATATGGTGTTGCTTAAACTCTTTCGGACAGGAGGTCTGGCTGAAGACCACCTTATCGCCCTTGATACACTTATAGATGCTGCTGGCGTGACTCAGGCCGGGAAGCAGCAGGAGTGCGATGGCTAAGAGCAGTTTTCCCATGGAGCGATAATTCCTCTATCTGCGTCGAGTCTTGGGGTGGCGGCATCAATTGGGTGAGCGTCGCCGCGACGAGTGATTTCCCTGATTCCTTGTTCATGTCGGCAAGCCCTGGCTTCTATAGGCTCTGGCGAATACAGGCTATGGTTCATATCTTCAGCCTGTGTGCCACTGGCATGGACAGCTATTACTATGGCGCAACTCCTGGAATAACACCAGTATTTTGCATGACTTAGGTGGTTTTCACGGGTTTTTCAGAGGCGTAGAGATAAAAAACCGCGATGTGAGCGAATGTCACACCGCGGAGTTTGCTTGGGTGGGGTTATCTAAACCTTAAATCGGTTGCTGCTCCCCTAGCGGCTACACTCTTCCAGCAGGTAGGCCAGGTGGCGATAGGAGATGCCGCTGTGCTGGGTCAGACCCACTTCGCACATACGGTTGGCGTAGTAGCCCTCCTTGATGTCCACAGGGATCAGCTTCTTGATGTTGCGCAGGGCGCTGGCGTTGATCTCTGGCTTGTATAAGCCCTTCTCGCCGGCGTAACCACAACATTCAATTCCTTCCGGCAGCTTAACGCCATTACTACACGCATCGGCCAGGGCCTGCATCTTAGGCTCAAGCTTCATCTTGCGGGCGCTACAGCCCAGGTGGAGCGCCACATTAACCTTCTTGGTGAAGGTGAGCTTAGGCAAGATCTTGTCGTGCATAAATTCGACCAGATCGGTGATCTCCACCTTAGGGTTACCCGTCAGGGTACGGTAGGTACAAGAGAGGGCATCTACCACCACGGGCACCTTACCGTTGTCGCTCAGTGCGCTGAGGGCGTCGATCAGCTCATCACGCTTGGCATCGGCATTCTTGAAGTCACCCTTAGATTCCCACATCTGGCCGCAGCACAGGTGACGGGTATTATCCGGGGTCACTACATTGTAACCGGCGCGCTCCAGCAGGGTGACCACGACTTCAGGCAGGGTGCGGTTGTCGGGATCTTTCGGCGTCGGGCCGAAGGTGCGACCGCCACAGGCAGGGAAGTAGACTATTGTCTCCTTGTCTGGCGAGGCAGGGCTAGGCTTAGGCAGCTTGCCGCCCTTGGCAAAGTCCGGATTCCAGTAAGGCACCTCTTTAGACACCATGCGACCCACCTTCATCAGGCCGTTGGTGACGCTGTCGCCTGTGACCTTGTGGATGATGTTGAGCACGTCGAAGCCTGTGCTGATCACCTGGTTGACGGCGCCGAAGTGTTTGGCCTGGAAGTCCAACACCTTCTGCTCGGTCGTGGTGATGTAAGGGGTTCTCAGCTTACGTACCAGCTGACCCATGCTGTTGTCCACCGGACAGGCGATGGTACAGAGCTGACAGGCGGCGCAGGTGTCGACCACGTCATACTTGGCGGCGGCACGCATCTCTTCGGCGGCCTGCTTGTCGCCAGAGGCCTCCAGGCGCGCGATTTCACGCAGGGTGGCGATACGCTGACGCGGAGTAAAGTTAAGCGCCGAGGTCGGGCAGGTCTTCTCACAGAAGCCACACTCGATACATCTGTCCACATAGTCATCGACCACAGGGCAAGGCTTGATGTTCTTCACGTGCACGTTGGCATCGTCGTTGAGGATCACGCCTGGGTTAAGCAGGCCCTGGGGATCGAAGATCTGCTTGATGCGCTTCATCAGGGTGTAGGCATCGGCGCCCCATTCCATCTCGACGAAAGGCGCTACCGCGCGGCCTGTGCCGTGCTCGGCCTTCATGGAGCCGTCGTACTTGTCGATCACCATCTCGGCCACGTCTTGCATGAAGCCGTGGAAGCGCTCGATATCAGCCTGTGAGGCGAAGGTCGGTGTGATGATGAAGTGGAAGTTACCCGCCAGCGCATGGCCGTAGATCACCCCTTCTGGGTAGCCATGCTTGTGGAACAGCGCGGTCAGGTCGGTCGCCGCATTGGCCAGATGTTCCAGCTCGAAGGCCACGTCTTCGATGATCACCGAGGTGCCCTTTGGACGCTCACCGCCGATGATGGGGAAGAGGCCAGAGCGCATCGCCCAGTACTTGCTGTAGACCTCTGGGTCACGGCTGAAGCTGATAGGGCGCTCGGTTTCGATATGGGCCAGCTTGGCGATCACATCCTGGGTGTAGGCATCCAGGGTCGTCTCGTCGTTGGCGCGGGATTCGATCAGCAAGATGGCGGCGCCTTCCGGCAGCTCGCTCAACCAGTCTGGCATCCCTTTCTTGCCGGTCACCGCCTTGATAGACGCCCAGTCCAGCAGCTCGGCGGCCGCTACGCTGTCGCATTTGATCGGTGGAATGGCGCGGGCTGCATCTTCCATGTTGAAGAATACCGCCATGGCCGAGGCCTTGAACTTGGCCTCATCGACCGTGTTGTAGGTGACCTCTTCGACGAAGGCCAAGGTGCCCTCGGCGCCGACGATCAGGTGGTTGATCAGCTCGAAAGGATCCTCAAAGTCTACCAGGGCGTTAATGCTGTAGCCGGTGGTATTCTTGATGGAGTATTTCTTGCGAATACGGTCGGCCAGTACCGGATTGCTGCTGGTGAGCTGTGCCAGTTCGGTGAGCTCCTGCAGCAGTTGCTTGTGTGACGCGCGAAACGCTTCCTTTGAGCGCTCACAGCCAGTGTCCAGACGGGTACCGTCGGCAAACAGTAACTTGGCCGAAGCGATGGTCTGGTAGCTGTTTTGAGCCGTACCACAGCACATGCCCGAGGCGTTGTTAGACACGATGCCGCCAACCATGGCCGAGGCCAGGGTAGCCGGATCCGGCCCTATCTTCTTGTTGAACGGCTTGAGCGCCATGTTGGCATCGCTGCCGATGACGGCTGCGCCTAACGAAATTTGGTTGTGATCTTCGCTGACGGCGATCTTTCTAAAACCGTCGTGGCCGAGGATCAACAAGATGCCTTCGCCGATGGCCTGGCCTGACAGACTGGTGCCTGCGGCGCGGAAAGTGACCGGGGCGTTATGGGCGCGGGCGACCTCTAAGGTGTCGCGGGCATCTTCGAGGGTTTCGGCGTGGACCACTACCTCTGGCACGATACGGAAGTAGCTGGCGTCGGTTGACCAGGCGAAACGACGTACCGCATCGTCCGATACCGCTTCTACACCAAGTTTTGCACGTAAATCTGCGACTACTGCTGAATAATTAATCGACATAACATTACTCTTTTAATTGACCCACAAAAAGGCGGGTTCATCACGTCCGCCTTTCTCGAGTTATCTGTTATAGACCGCCCCACAGGGTAGCGATAGTGCCTGCAATCAAGGCATAACCGAGCGCAACGGGCATGGTTTTACGGATAATTTCTGATTCGCGGCCTGCCATACCCACCACGGTAGCGGCGGCGACCACGTTCATGACACACATCATGTTACCTGCGTTGGCACCTATGCCTTGTAGGGCCAGGACTAACGCGTGGTTCATGCCGATGTTGTCGGCCACACTGTACTGCAGGCCTGAGAACATCATGTTAGAGAAGGTAGCCGAGCCTGATAGGAAGGCACCGAAGATACCCACTATGGGTGACATCCAGGCCCAGATGGCGCCCATAGAACCGGCCAGCATGTCGGCCAGGGCAACAGGCATAGACTGTAGGCCCGCCTCGTTGGTGCCAGAGTTCAGGAAGATCTTCACCATAGGCACAGAGGCGCCCAGGGAGATGATGGTCGGCAGCATAGACTTGCAAGAGACGGTGATCGACTCCTTGATGGCTGGCGACTTCATCTTGAAGAGCACGAAGCCCAGGATACACACCAGCACGAAGAAGGCGCCAGGGGCATACAGGGTCGCGAAACCGGCTTTTAGCTCGGTACCCAGCAGGTTAGTCCAGCTGATGTTAAAGCTGGTGAGCCAGGACTTGAGCGGCGCCACGGTGCGAGACAGTACCAGTAGGCCGGCCATTATGATGTAAGGCGTCCAGGCGGCAACCTGAGAGAACTGTGCCTTGGTTTCAATCTTGGCCTGAGTCTGGTTGTCGTTTTCGGCGAAATCGTTCCAAGGGGTCTTAGGTAGCAGCAGACCCTTGCGCGCCACTGGGATCACCAGGGCCATACCGACTAGTGCACCGATAACCGATGGGAACTCAGGACCGGCGAAGTAGTTGATAAGCCAAGCGGGTACGGTAAAGGCGAGACCGGCGAACAGGGCAAACTTCCAAATTGCCAGACCCTCTTTGAAGGACTTGTTACGGCCGAAGAAGCCGGTGAGAACAGAAACCAGTACCAGTGGGATCAGGGTACCCGTGAGCAGATCGATAGTGATCATATGCAGGGCGATAAACTGGGCATAGTCGGCGAAGCTGGTGCCGTGCTGGGCAATCTGGTCGGCAGCCATGCTGACACCACCCTGCATCAGACCCTGTTCCATACCGAAGAGCACCGGCAGACCGATGGCGCCGAAGGAGACGCTGGTGGAGTCGGCGATCAGGGCAACCACAGCGGCGGCCACTGGCGGCACGCCTAGCAGTACCAGCAGCGGCGCGCCGATGGCGGCCGGGGTACCGAAACCGGCAGAGCCTTCGATAAACGAACCAAATAACCAACAGATGATGATCACCTGCACGCGGGCATCACCACTGATGTTGGTAAAGCCGGCGCGGATGGTGTCCATGGCACCCGAGTATTTCAGGGTGTTCAACAGGAACACGGCACCGAAGATGATGCTGAGTGGGGTCAGGGCCGAGAGTAGGCCTTCTACCACTGAGGCACCTAAGATGGTGGTATCCATCTGCCAGATAAAGACGGCGGCAAGGCCTGTCATTACCATGGAGATGGGCATGGCGCGAGATGCTGGCATCTTGAGTAGCACCAAAAATAGCATAACGCTGATTACAGGCGTCAAACTGGCGAGTAGTTGAAGTAGGGTCATGATTGCCTCTTACTGTCTTTACTTGGTTATTTTAGTTGTTGTTGATGCTGACTCGTCCGTTGCAGCATCTTGTGTTGTCGGAAGCTATTCCCAAATGGAATCCTTTCATCCTTGATGCGTAATAAACGCTAATTCACCAAATGCAAATATGATCTAGATCATTATGTGCCGATTATGTGAGATGGGGTTAGATGGGTGTGAACTTTGTCTGACCACTTAAACTGAAAGTGTGATCGATATCACTGGTCGGAGCGGGCTTTTATAACCTTTTGAAAGTTACATGACGTTTTTTAGCTGAAAATGGGATTTTACTAAGAGTTATTACTCTAATTTGGTCTCAAAAGTGGAAATATCTGATCGGATAATTTCAGTTTAGAATCTAATCAGTTAGTGGTGGAAATTTGGCTTTAGTGATCCAGATCACCTTGTGAAACCTCTGTTGGAGCCTGTCATTTTTGGTAAATAGGTATTACCAATTAATTTCAGTAGGTTAGCCAGAATGAATGCCGATTCGCTTGAAATGCATGTAAATGAATTGCAGGGGATCTGGATCCAGGTCACTTTATTGGCTTTCGCTCAAATAAGTAATTTTATTTCTGAAAATCATGGCATTTTCGGGCGGCAGGCCGATCGACTTTGGTGCATTACCAGGGACTTAGCTGGCAAGGTTTAGATCAAATTGCGATGTTTTAGGGCAAATCTCAGGATGAAAAATGCGCTAAATATGAAAAATCGCTTCCCCGTTGCTGAGTCGGAGAAGCGGTTTTTAGGCGCGAACGTCCCTAAGTTTAGGGACGCTCGAAGGTTAAGTTATCAATAAGGCGTGTGCTGCCCATAAAGGCGGCGGCCAAGATCACCAGCTGCTTGTCGTCGTCGCTGGCTTCGCGCAGATCGGCGGCGTTGCGCACCGACAGGTAATCAGGCTTAAACCCAGCCTGGTGCAACTGCTCCTGAGCCTGCTGCACTACATTAGGGATGGCTTGACCCTGGGCGATCGCCTCGGCCATCTCATCCAGGGTGCGCTTAAGCTGAGCCGCCTGCTGCTTCTGAGACTCGCTGAGGTAGCCATTGCGTGAACTCATGGCCAGGCCAGAGCTCTCACGAATGGTATCGATACCGACGATCTCGATAGGCAGAGACAGATCTTCCACCATGGCCTTGATCACCATCAGCTGCTGGAAGTCCTTCTTGCCGAACAGGGCCACGTCTGGCTGCACTATGTTGAACAGCTTACAGACTATGGTGGCGACGCCGCGAAAGTGCCCAGGGCGACTGGCGCCGCACAGCTCTTCCGACAGGCCCGGCACCTCGACAAAGGTCTGCTTATCCATCCCCTTGGGATAGATGATGGCTGGTGTCGGGGTAAACAACAGCTCGGCACCGGCGGCCTCGAGGGCGGCCTGATCGGCGGCCAAGGTGCGTGGATAGGCATCCAGATCTTCGTTCTGTCCAAACTGCATAGGGTTAACGAAGATGGAGACCACCACGTGATCGGCGCGTTTAAGCGCCTCGGTAACCAGGGTGATATGCCCCTGGTGCAGATTGCCCATGGTGGGCACGAATGCCACTGTCTCGCCGGCTTGTTTCCACTGACGCACCTGAGTGCGGATCGCGGCGATATCTTGGGTGGTGTACATGTTACAGCAACCTTTCTTAGCTAAATGTATGCTCGGCGGCGGGGAAGACGCCAGTGTCGACCTCTTCGATATAGGCGCGAATGGCGCTGCGGATCTCGCCAGTCTGGGCCAGATAGTTCTTCGAGAAGCGTGGGATGTAGCCGCTGGAGATCCCCAGTACGTCGTGCATCACCAAGATCTGACCGTCGGTGTCGGCGCCTGCGCCAATGCCGATAACCGGAATGGTGAGGGCCTCTGTGATGCTCTTTGCCAGCGCAGCCGGGATACATTCGACCACCAATAGCTGGGCACCGGCCGCCTCGATCGCCTTGGCTTCATCTATGATGCGCTGGGCGTTGTCGGCGTCACGGCCCTGTACCTTGAAGCCGCCGAAGACATGCACAGATTGCGGCGTGAGTCCCAGGTGGGCACATACGGGAATGCCGCGCTCGGTCAGCTTAGTGACGGTTTCCAGCAGCCAGTGGCCGCCTTCGAGTTTCACCATATTGGCGCCAGCCTGCATCAGGGCGGTGGCATTGGTCATCGCCTGCTCTGGGGTAGCGTAGCTCATGAAGGGCATGTCGGCGATCAGCAGTGAACGCTTGATGCCACGACGCACACAACGCGTGTGGTAGGCGATATCTTCGACTGTGACCGGCAGGGTGTCGTCGTGTCCTTGCAATACCATGCCTAACGAGTCGCCCACCAGTAGGACGTCGATCCCTTCGCTGTCGAAGGCGCCCGCAAAGCTGGCATCATAGGCGGTGAGTGCAGTGAACTTCTTACCTTCCTGCTTGAATTTCAGCAGGGTAGAGCTGGTTATCTTAGACATAATGCTGGTCTTAACTTTGATTTAAAAAAGGGTTCTGCCTGGGCAGTAGTGTGCTTTATAAGCTAACTGGGGCCTAAGTTCAATGATCCGGGCCGAGTTGTTGAACTTGCCTCTTAAGTTCCTCGGTGATCAGTGAGCTGAGTTGGGTTCCGCAGGGGAGAGTGAGCGTTGGTGCCAGATCTGACAGGGGAATTAATACGAAGCTACGGCTCTTCATGCCGTAGTGAGGCACCTTGAGGCGGGGGATATCCAGCTGCCAGTCGCCATAGAGGAGCAGGTCGAGATCTAAGGTTCTGGCCCCCCAGCGTACCTGGCGTACCCGGCCCTGCTCATTTTCGATCGCCTGCAGCGCATCGAGTAGCGCCAGCGGTGCGAGCGTGGTGGTAAAGCGGGCCACGGCGTTGAGGTAGTCGGGCTGGGGCACATCGCCCATGGGGGCGCTCTGGTAATAGGGGGAGACGCTCACCTGTCCGTCGCTTGCCAGGGCCTTCAGTGCCTGGCAGGCCTGATCCAGTTGGGCTTTAGGGGACGCGAGATTGGCCCCCAATGCGACATAGACGGTTAGCATTATTCGGCTTTCGGTGTCTTCTTTGGGCTGCGACGACGGCGGTTATTGCGGTTGCGGCTACCCTTGTTGGTGCTGCGGGCGATGACGCTGCGCTGCTCTTCGCTGCCCTCGACGAAGCTCTTCCACCAGGCGGCCGTCTTGGCCAGGTTACCACCTTCGGCTTCCGCCCTCAGCAATAGCAGATCATAGGCGGCGCGGAACTTAGGATGCTCGATAAACTTGAAGGCACGTGTGCCCTGGTTTCGCTCGAATCTCAGTTGCAGCTGCCAGATATCCTTGGCCGGGGTGCTGAAGCGACGGGGAATGCTGATGGTGCGGCACTGCTGCTCCATCACATCGCCCATGGCGGCGTAGAAGGCGTCGTATTGGCTCAGGCCACTCTCCAGGGCGATATCGTCGGCCCGTTGGCTGAGGGGGTACCAGAGCATGGCGGCGTAGAAGAAGGCCGGTGTGACCGACTTATCTTGCTGTACCCGCTCGTCTGTGTTGCGCATGATCGCCTTGATCATCTTGTGGCTCGGCCCCTTGGGATCTTCTTCCAGCAGGTTATCCACTAGGGGAAAGAGGGGGGCAAACAGGCCAAAGTCGCGCATCATGGCGAAGTTATTTTGTGCCTGACCGGCGAAGAAGAGTTTGAGTACCTCTTCATACATGCGGGCGGCGGGAATATCCTTCAGCAGGGGGGCCAGCTCGGGGATCGGCTCGGCCGCGGCCTTGTCTATGTTCATCCCCAGCTTAGTGGCGAAACGTACGGCGCGCAGCATACGCACGGGATCTTCGCGGTAGCGTTTCTGTGGGTCACCGATGAGGCGCAGGGTGCGAGACTCGAGATCTTGCAGGCCTCCGCCATAGCTGTGGATGGAGAAGTCGCTGATATCGTAATAGAGGGCGTTGACCGTGAAGTCGCGGCGCTCGGCGTCTTCATCTATGGTGCCGTAGACGTTGTCGCGCAGCAGGCGACCCTCGGCGTTGATCTTAGAGATCTTTTCGCCGCTGTCCACGTGATGGCCCCTCAGGGTCGCGACTTCGATGACGTCGCGGCCGAAGACGATATGGGCCAGACGGAATCTGCGTCCCACTAGGCGGCAGTTACGAAATAGCTTCTTAATCTCTTCCGGCGTGGCGTTGGTGACCACGTCGAAATCCTTGGGCTCTAGACCGAGGAGGATGTCGCGCACGCCGCCGCCCACCAAATAGGCCTTAAAGCCAGATTTGTGTAGACGATAGAGTACCTTAATAGCGTTTTCGCTAATGTGCTTGCGAGAGATTGCATGATGTTTACGTGCAACTATCTCCAGGCTTAGTCCCTCTGGTGTGGTTTCTGTGGTGTTTTGATTGTCTTCAAAAAGCTGCTTACAGAATTGACTAATACGGCGAAAAATAGGACACCTCGAACTTGGATCTTGAGTCAGGGTTAAAATTAGGCCGCTATCATAACTCAATTATGGGTTAAAGAGTATACCCGGACTTAGCCTGTCAAATCGGGTTTCGTGACGGCGGTTTGGTTTATGGCCTTAGCGGACTTAAGCGCCTGGCGGAAGTATGATCTCCTGCTGGCGCGGGATTCGGCTCAGGTCAAACTGGCTGACGGCCTGGGCCAGCATGGTCTCGACCCTGTCGGGGTCGCAGGGGGGCTGCCCGAGGAAGGCGAGCGCCGCATTGATGCTGGCCTGTGGCGCCTTAAGGTCGATGGCCGGGGCGTGATTCTGTTTCGAGAGTTTCATCCCAGGCTGGGCGCAGGCCAGCGGCAGGTGCAGCCACTTAGGCGTGTGTTCGCCAAAGAGGCTAAACAGAGTCGCCTGTCGGGCGCTGGAGGTGAGCAGGTCGGCGCCGCGCACCACCTCGGTAATGCCCTGAAAGGCATCGTCCATCACCACGGCCAGCTGGTAGGCGTAGAGGCCGTCGCGGCGCTTGATGATGAAGTCCTCTGCGGCAAACGCAGGTTCTACCTCTATTGCACCCAGTAGCTCATCGTTAAAGCGGGCGATGGCCAGGGTATTGCGAATACGTATGGCCCCCGGGTCGTGTTTCGGCGTGCGCTTCGCACAGCGGCCATCATAGGTGCCGCCCATCGCCTGGATCTGTTTGCGAGTGCATTGACAGTAGTAGGCCTTGTCCTGTGTCAGCAGGTTATCGAGGCGCGCCTGATAGGCCTCTAGGCGATCACTCTGATAGAGCACGGCGCCATCCCAATGCAGGCCATAGGCCTCTAGGGTCTTGAGGATGAGGTCGCTGGCGCCAGCTACCTCTCTGGGCGGGTCGATATCTTCGATACGCACCAGCCACTGACCCTGCTCGGCGCGGGCACGCAAATAGCTGCCAAGTGCGGCGATAAGGGAGCCAAAGTGCAGCGGCCCGGAGGGCGAGGGGGCGAAGCGGCCGATATAGGCCTTGTCGTCTAGCTTAGGGTGATTGGGGGAGAGGGTTGGGTCTGCTTGGGGGCTCACGGCAAAACCTTTGTTAACACTATCTATATCGCTGGTTGGGGCGACTGGATACAAAAAAGCGGGGCTAAGCCCCGCTTCTCGCCAGATTAACCGGCCATCTGTTTCTCTTTGATCTCGGCGAGCGTCTTACAGTCGATACAAAGGTCGGCCGTCGGACGGGCTTCGAGACGGCGGATACCGATTTCGATACCGCATGAATCACAGAAACCGAAATCGTCGTCTTCGATCTTCTGCAATGTCTTTTCAATCTTCTTGATCAGCTTACGCTCTCTGTCACGGGCGCGTAGTTCAAGACTGAACTCCTCTTCCTGAGCCGCACGGTCGACAGGGTCTGGGAAGTTAGCCGCTTCATCTTGCATATGATTCAGGGTGCGATCCACTTCTTCACGGAGCTGACTACGCCAAGCATCGAGAATCTTTTTGAAGTGACCCAGTTGAGCGGTATTCATATATTCCTCACCCGGTTTTTCCTGGTAAGGATCTACACCTGCGATAGCGAGCACGCCAAGTTTTTTAGTGCCTTCAGGCATAACGCATCTCCTGTTAATCATTTGCGTTGTAGGGCGTCTTTTATTAAAGGCCGATATCTATATCAGAATCTGATATACCACGCAAATTTTTTAAGCTGCCATGAGTTTATCTTTTGACTATGTCCTCTATTACGTATTAATTCAACTTTTACCGTCTATTTACAACTTGACAGGGCAGGATTTAATCAGCCTGGCGGCGCTGGGCGATAGTTCGCAGCGGTAGGCGAGAATTTCAACCCCCGCCTGGTGCGCCTGAGCGAGCAGATCGGCGTAGTCCGGATCGATGTGACGGGCGGCGGCCACGGAGGTAATGCCTGTGTGTTGCACCACAAATAGCAGCACCGCCCTGTGGCCTAGCTTGACCATCTCCATCAGCTCGCGCAGGTGTTTCTGACCACGTGTGGTCACCGCGTCCGGGAAATAGCCCTGACCCTGCTCTAATAAGGTACAACTTTTGACTTCTATATAGCAGGCGGGTTTGTCCTCGCTCTCCAGCAGGAGATCGATACGGCTGTTCTCGCTGCCATATTTGACCTCGCGCCGCAGGTTGTCGTAGCCGGTCAGTTCGCTTATCACTCCAGCTTCAATCGCCTCGGCCGCCAGGGCGTTGGCCCTTCCCGTGTTGATCCCTATGATGTGGCCCTCATTGGAGGCCGCCTGCTCCCAGGTGTGGGCATACTTACGTTTGGGATTATCTGAGGTCGAGAACCAGACGGGCTCGCCGGGAAACAGGCAATTGCGCATCGAGCCTGTGTTGGGGCAGTGGATGGTGATCTCCGAGCCGTCGCTGAGCTGTACGTCGGCGAGGAAGCGCTTATAGCGTCTGAGTAACTTTCCCTGTTCAAATGCGGGGGTAAAAATCATCTTTTTGACCTTGTTGTTCTGCTTATATGTCTTTGGCTACGTCTTGGCTGAGCTTGGGGTTGAGCTTGGGGTTGAGCTTGGGCCTGTCTTGGGCCGGTTTGGGGCTCTAGTGTCTGAGACAGCCTGTTGAGATACGCCGATGCTTAGCGCACGGATTCTACCTTATTAGGCGGCGCGCTGTCGCGGCGCGCTTTTAGGCTTAAGTGTGAGTAGGTTAGATAAAGCAGGGCGATTGGCGTTATACTTGGCTGCATTATTAGGCAGACCCACTAGGGCCTGTTGATCTTTTCCGTTTGTTTTTGCAGCTGTTTGAAGGTGATTTATACAAGGCAGAGCCTGTGTCGTGTAGTCTTCTACACAAACTGGCGATAACGCCGTAGAAATGGCCTACAAACGCTGCCCAACGGGTTCATCTAAACGCGCGCTGCACTTTATGAAAGGCTTCCTGCCTTTCACCGCAGGCGGTCAGCGACGCTGTTAGAAATCGTTCCAGACGATTTCTTTGTTGTTCGCCATTCACATAGAGTAACTATGCTTCATGGCTCTCGCCTCGTGCAAAACGCGTTTAGATTGAACAAAAATTAAACTTGAAAGATTAACAGGCCCTAGGGCCTAGCCACTCTCTGTACTGACAAGGAACAATTATGAGCGACGTGATGAAGATTTATCTGACCGAGGACGCCCCAGCGGCCCATTGGGGCAGCGCAGATGTGACCTTTACGGCGGGCCAAGCCAATATCCATCTGCAGGCGGGGGATCAGCTGCGCCAGGTGCAGCAGGCGGCACGTAAGCTGCGCGGTCAGGGGATCAACGAGGTGGCGCTCGAGGGCGAGCTGTGGGATCTTCACTCTCAGTGGGCCTTCGCCCAGGGATTTGCCACCGCCAAACAGATCGGCAAGATTGCCTGGTCCGGCGATGACGCCATCAAGAAGGTGCTGGATGACAGACGCGATAGCGCGGCCTTCGCCCGACAGTTGATCAACGAGACCCCAGAAAACCTGGCCCCGGTGACTCTGGCAAATCAGGCGGCCCAGTGGCTGACTAAAGTGGGCGGCGACAAGGTGAGCTACCGCATCATCGAAGGAGAAGCCCTGCTGGAAGAAAAGTGGATCGGTATTCACTCTGTCGGTCGTGGCAGCGAGCGTCCACCCGCGCTGCTCGAGCTGGATTATAACCCGCTGGGTGAAGACGCGCCCGTGTCTGCGGCGCTGGTCGGTAAGGGGATCACCTTCGACTCTGGCGGTTACAGCATCAAGGCCTCGGAAGGCATGCTGGGCATGAAGTGTGACATGGGCGGCGCGGCGACCGTGACCGCGGCCCTGGGACTGGCTATCAAGTCTGGCCTGAACAAGCGTATCAAGCTGTTCCTCTGTTGCGCCGAGAACCTGATCAGCGGCCGTGCCTACAAGCTGGGGGATATCCTCACCTATAAGAATGGTGTCTCGGTCGAGGTGGTAAACACGGATGCCGAGGGGCGTCTGGTGCTGGCCGATGGTCTGCAGGCTGCCTGTGAAACCGGTGCGCCTCTAGTGATCGATGCGGCGACCCTGACCGGCGCCGCGGTGATGGCGGTCGGCACGTCATACAACGCCATCTTCTCTCCTAGCCGAGAGCTGATCAGCCGCACCCAAGAGAAGGCGTCGGCCGTGGCCGAGCAGGTATGGCCGCTGCCACTGGAGCCTTGGCATAAAGAGATGTGTCCATCTGCCTATGCCGATACCGCTAATAGCCGCCCTGTTAAGGGTGGCGGAGCGGGTGGCGCCTCTAACGCCGCCGGTTTCCTCTGGCGTTTCGTGTCCGATGATACTCAGTGGCTGCACATGGATCTGGCCTCAGCCTTTGCCGATACGGCGAATGGCCTGTGGGCTGCCGGGGCAACCGCCCACGGCGTGCTGACTATCGCCGAGCTGTTGCAAGATTAAGCCCAAACCTTAGCTGCTACAGGAGTGAGCAAAGGTAAATTGAAAAAACGCGCCCCTGGCGCGTTTTTTTATGTCTAGGTGGGCCCCGTCTTATTCGGATTGGCGAAGTGGCCAGGAGGCCAATACCTTATATTGCACGCCCTGCTCGCTGCTTTGGGAGTGATAGAGATGCAGGGCGTTGCCGCTGAGGGTGAGGGAGGGCGCCTTGAACTCGGGTAGCACCTTGGCCTTGCGCATGAGGGTGATATGGGGCGTAAAGCTGTGCTCGCTGGTGTGCAGCCCCAGCTGCTGGGCCAGCCCTTGGCATAGATCGAACAGGCTGATGAGCCGGGGATCCCGCGCCACGCCCTTGAGACAGATAATCTTAGGCTTAAGCCAATGGTCCAGGGTGTTGAGAGTCACCTCGAATGTCGGCAGACGGCGTTGATGGGCGAGCCTGTCTAGGGTGTCGCATAGGGCCTCTTGTTGGTCCTCGCTGCACTGGCCGAGGAAGGCCAGGGTCATGTGCAGATTGTCTCTGGGAACTAGGCGTCCCTGCTTGTCTAAGCTCGCCTGTAGCCGGGTCAGCTGCGCCAGTTGTGCGGCATTGGGCGCGATGGCGAGAAAGAGTCGTTTCATTGGGTGTCCCCTGGTTGCCGATAAAGGTTAAAGTGTGTTACAAAAATGCTACGAGTCGAGCTTTCTACTGGCTTGATTTTTAAGCGACTTATTTTGCTGGTGTCGCTGTAAAAGCGAAATATAACCTATAGTCACTCACAGCTAGCCGTTACAACTTTAATCATAAGGTAATCCTATGATTTCTGACTATAATCAGTGTTTGTATCAGGTTAGCCAATCTAAGGACTAGATAGTATATGTCATCCGATACGCAACAGGGCCCCCTATCGCTAGAGCAGACGCTTGCTTACTTATGCGAACACGATCTGGAAGAGGAGCTGCAGCTTATCCTGCAGCAACTTGCCGCCAGCAATCAGTGTGATGGCCTGTTTCTGTTACGTATCGGCAAGGGACGTCTGCCCGTGCAGATCGAAGCCATGTACCAGTCCGACGCCTCTATTTTCAGTAAGCGCGACGCCGAGATGTTGCTCAGTCGGGTCGCCAATAACCGTCACCTGCATTCCTACACCTCCCTGCGCGAACCCGCCATAGTCGAAGATGTGGCCGCGATCATCGATGATGAGGACAGCCGTCTGCGCCTCAACCAGGCCAAGATCCGCAGCGTGTTACTCTTGCCGGTAGGCGGTGAGAGACACTATATCTTCGGCGCCTATCGTTATGACTGTGACGGTAAATGGCCCGAGGCTATTCGCCATAATCTGCTGCTGGCCGGCAGTATGCTGGGGCTGGCACAGGAGGCGGCACGTCAGCGTTTAAATGCCAAGAGCAACGAGCTGGTCTGTATCGAGCATCTCTATCGCCTGCCAATTCCCTGCGTGCATATCGGCGTGGATGACAGGGTGATTCGTTACAATCAGAGTGCGGCCGAGATGCTGCGTGTGGAGACGCTGCAGAAGGTGGAGAGCCTGGTGCCCAAGCGGGAGCAGAAGCGTCTGCTCGAGACCATGGCCCTGGTGAGAGATCAGCTGCTGGAGCAATCCAGCTGCGAGGTACCGCTGAAATATGCCCTGGACGATGACTTGTCCAAGGTGACATTTCTCTGCCTGTCCGGTGAGGATGGCCCCATTCTCATGCTGGTGGAGCCGGTGGGCGAGCCAGCAATGGAGAGCGAAGAGCGCAGCGTTTCGCTTAATTTCGACTCGCTGACCGGGCTGCCCAATCGCGCCTACTTCGAGGCCCTGTATGATCTGGCCAATCCCTGTCAGTGCGAGCGCTCTACCTTTGTCGGTTTCATCAACCTGGACAGGTTTCAGGTGGTCAATAATGTCAGCGGTCACAGGGCCGGCGATCAGCTCTTGTGCCAGCTCGCCGCCCGCCTGAGTCAGCTGGTGCGCAAGGAAGATGTTATCGCCCGTCTCAGCGGCGATGAATTTGGCATCTTGATGCCCAATATCGATGCGCAGAGTGCCGAGCAGGTCGCCGAGCGTATCTGTCATGCGATGGCTAACCATGAGTTTTGCTGGGAGGGGCGCCGCCATAGCGTGAGCGTCAGCATGGGGATGGCCCGCTGCGAGAGCGAGGTCGACTCTGTCTCGGATCTGTTGCGCCGTGCCGGTGCCGCCTGTCGTCTGGTCAAGGAGAAGGGCGGTAACGCCTGGTACTTCTATAGTGCCCAGGATCCCGTGGTCGAGAAACTCAATACCGAGATGAACGCCTCGGTGGATATCGTCGGTGCCCTGGCGAATGACAGGTTTGAACTCTTCTATCAGCCCATAGAGCCTCTGAATGTTAACGACGACGGGCTGCACTTTGAGATCTTGCTGCGCATGCGATCACCCGAGGGGGAGCTGATCCCGCCGGGGATCTTCCTGCCCGCCGCCGAGCGTTTTAACCTGGCGTCCAAGCTGGATCGCTGGGTGATCGATAAGCTGCTGCGTTGGGGCAGCGAACACCTGGCGCTATGGCAATCTCTCTCCATGGTGTCGGTGAACCTGTCGGCGCTCTCTATCAGCGACAGTGAGTTTATCAACTGGCTGGAGATGCGCCTGCTGGGCGAGCCCGAGCTGGTGAGTAAGCTCTGTTTCGAGATCACCGAGACGGCGGCGGTGAGCCAACTGGATCATGCCACCGGGCTAATCAATACGGTGAAGCCACTTGGCTGTAAGCTGGCGCTGGATGACTTTGGCTCAGGGTTCTCCAGCTTTGCCTATCTTAAGTTGCTCAATGTCGATTATGTGAAGATTGACGGCCAGTTCATTCAGCACCTGTGTGAGGATCGCGCCGACCAGGCCATCGTCTCCGCCATCTGTCAGCTCGGCCGTGACATGGAGTTTGAGATAGTGGCCGAGTTTGTCGAGTCGCTCGAAATCGCCAAACACCTGCTTAAACTGGGCGTCGAGTTTGGCCAGGGCTATGGCATAGCCTGTCCCGCGCCGCTGGCGACCCTGACCTCGGGTGAGGGACTGCACTGGTATCGCGAGCTGGAAGGTTAAGAGATGTTAACCTAAGGCAAGGCCTAAGCGGGGACTCCTCTGTTTAGCTTTGGCCTCATCTTTAGTAAACTGTCGCCAGTTTTTGCCGATTGAACACCGCCCTTGAATCAAGTAGCCCAACCTGTACCCAATGCTGTCCCTATCCAGTCACTCCTTGGCGAGATTAAGCAGGCGCTGGCAGATAACGCCCAGCTGATCCTGCAGGCGCCTACCGGCGCCGGTAAGTCGACCGCGCTGCCGCTGGCCATGCTAGATTGGCCTGAGATTGAGGGCAAGATCCTCATGCTCGAGCCAAGGCGTATCGCGGCCCGTAGCGTGGCGCATTTTATTGCGGCCAGGCGGGGTGAGGCCGTAGGTCAGTCTGTGGGTTTTCGGGTACGTGGCGAGTCGAGCGTTAGCGCCAAGACGCGTCTCGAGGTGGTGACCGAAGGGGTATTGACGCGGATGATCCAGCAAGACCCTGAGCTTAACGGTTATGGGCTTGTCATCTTCGATGAGATCCATGAGCGTCATCTCACCACAGATCTTGGCCTGGCACTGGCGCTGGAGGTGCAGGCCTCGTTTCGCGAAGATCTTAAAATTCTGGCGATGTCGGCCACCCTGGACGGTTTGCCGTTAAAAGCGCTGATGCCCGAGGCGGCGAGCCTGGTGAGTGAGGGGCGAAGCTTCCCGGTGAGTCTGAGTTACCGTCCTGCTGCCCATCAGGACTGGCTGCTGCACATGGCCAAGGTGATCGTCGAGGCGGTAGGCGAACATCAAGAGGGCTCCTTGCTGGCCTTTCTACCCGGACAGCGAGAGATAGCGCGGCTACAGACCCTGTTATCGGAACGGCTCGATGCTAAGCAATTTTTAATTACGCCGCTTTATGGCGCCCTGCCGCCGGCTCAGCAAGACAGCGCCATCGCGCCGCCACCGCCGGGGATGCGTAAGCTGGTGCTCGCCACCAACGTGGCCGAGTCGAGTCTGACCATTCAAGATATCCGCCTGGTGGTGGACGCGGGCTTTAAGCGTCAGGCCAGTTTCAATCCCAAGACGGCGGTGAGCCGCCTGTCACTCAAGCGAATCAGCCAGTCGTCGGCGGCGCAGCGCAGCGGCCGCGCAGGGCGTCTGAGTGAAGGCCACTGCATTCGCCTCTGGCCGCAGCAGGAGCATGAGCGTCTGCTCAAGGCCGATGAGCCCGAGATCCTCCACGGGGATCTGACCAATGCGGCCTTGGATGCCGCCTACTGGGGGGTTAACGCCCTGGGGGCTCTGCCGCTGATATCGCCTCCCTCCGAGGCCAATGAGACGGTGGCCTGGAACCTGTTGCAGGCCCTGGCGCTGGTGGATGGCGACAGGCGTATTACCGCCCATGGCCGCGCCGCCTATCGCCTCGGCTGCCATCCGCGCCTGGCGCACATGCTGCTGGCCGCCAGGGAGATGGACGGCATGGATGAGCCCTATTACCTGCCGCTCGCGGCGGTGCTGGCGGCGCTGCTGGAATCTCGCACCCTGGCGAGACGCGGCGCCGATATCAGCCGCTATCTCAACGATGCCAGGGGCGGTGAAACGGCCAAGTTAGCGCAGCAATATCTGACTAGGATGGATGCCGGCCGAGGCAAGGAGATAGCGAAAGCCATTAGCGAGAGTCGTGACCAGGATATCGCCACCCTGCTGGCGCTGGCCTTTCCCGATCGCATCGCCAAGGCGCGTGGTGCCAAGGGCTATCAGTTGGCCTGCGGCGCAGGCGTCGCCCTCAATGATGACGATGCATTGCAGGGTGAGCCCTGGCTGGTGGTGGCACAGTTTCAGGAGAGTGAAGGCCAGAGCAGCGGCCGGGTGCTGCTGGCGGCCAAGCTGGACGCGGCGCTGTTTGACGGGGCGCTGGCGAGCCTGGTGGAGTCGAAGGTGGAAACCGGCTGGGATGAGGAGAAGGCGCGCTTCTACGGGTTAACTCAAGCGCGTATCGGCGCTATCATATTGCGCGAGCGCCCCCTGGCTACCCTGGATGAAGAGACGATCAGGCAGGCTATCTATCAGCTGATCCGCACTAAGGGTCTCTCCTTACTGGGCTTTGATGATAAGGTGGAGCAGCTTCGCCTGCGCGTCGCCTTGGCAAGCCAGCTCGGCCTAGCGGGCGATTGGCCGGATCTGAGTGAGCAGGCCCTGCTCATGATGCTACCCGAGTGGCTCGGCCCCTATCTCGACGGCGTGCGCCGTCTGACCCAGCTCAAGGGACTGGATTTCTATACCTTGCTCCTGAATAGGATGGAGTGGGGGCAACAACAAGTGTTAAACGAGGCGCTGCCGAGCCATTGGCCGATGAAGACGGGCACTCGGGCGGCGATACGATATGAAAATTCGGGGCGAGCCCTGCTGAGTGTGCGCCTGCAGGAGGCGCTGGGCATGGCCGAGAGTCCCAGGCTGGCTCAGGGCAAGTTGACAGTGACCATGGAGCTTCTGTCTCCGGCCATGCGGCCACTGGCGCTGACTGCGGATCTGGCTAACTTCTGGGCGGGCCCCTATGTCGAGGTGAAGAAAGAGATGAAGGGGCGCTATCCCAAGCATCTGTGGCCGGACGATCCCGCCAACACCTTGCCGACTAAATTGACCAAGAAAAAGATGTCAGCAAAGGGGCTCTAGTCCCTTCGCTGTTTGACTGGAAATACGATGACGAATAAAGAGACACCAAAACCACGCAGGCCCCGCCAGTCTTCTACTCGAAAGCCGTCTACTGGCAAGTCGGCTAGTAGCAAGTCGGGCAAGAGCCAGTCGGCCAAGAGCAAGCGTGCCGCTGCGGCGAGGCCGGGTTGGGGACGCAGGATCTGGTCGTTAAGCTGGAAGCTTGGCCTGATCCTGATTGCCGCCATGACCATCTACAGTATCTATCTGGATCAGATCATCGCTCGCAAGTTTGAGGGGCAGAAGTGGCACCTGCCGGCGCAGGTATTCAGCCGCTCCATGGCCCTCTATCCCGGCGCCGCTGTGAGTCATGCTCAGCTGATCGCCGAGCTCAAGCTACTGGGCTACCGTAAGGTGGCCAACCCCCGCCAGGTGGGGGAATTTTCTGCCTCCATGACCAAGGTGGATCTCTGGCGTCGTCCCTTCCTGCATCCCCAAGGTTCGCAAGAGGCGCAGCGGGTGATGATCACCTTCGACAGCCAGGGGGTCGCCTCTGTGGCGCGAAGTAGCGATCACCGCGAGCTGGCGGTGTTCCACCTTGAGCCTGTGTTGTTGGATCGCATGATCACCGGCGACGGTGAAGACCGGCTGTTTGTG
The DNA here is from genome assembly GCF_000832025.1 of Shewanella sp. cp20. Classification (NCBI taxonomy): domain Bacteria; kingdom Pseudomonadati; phylum Pseudomonadota; class Gammaproteobacteria; order Alteromonadales; family Shewanellaceae; genus Shewanella; species Shewanella sp. cp20. Next base: position 29,037 of record NZ_JPII01000027.1, read on the forward strand.
GCAACAGATAAGATCCCTCAGGCGATCGTCGATGCGCTGATCCTGGTGGAAGACAGGAGCTTCTACGAGCATCATGGGGTTAACCCCTTCGCCATCCTACGTGCGGCCATGGTCAACATCAGCGCCGGGCGGACGGTGCAAGGTGGTTCGACCCTGACCCAGCAGCTGGCGAAAAACTTCTTCCTCTCCAGTGAGCGCTCCATCATACGTAAGCTCAGAGAGGCCTTGATGGCGATCATTATCGATTTTCGCTACGACAAGGATGAGATCCTTGAGGCCTACCTCAACGAGGTCTATATGGGCCAGGATAAGTCTCGCGCCGTTCACGGCATGGGCCTGGCCTCCCAGTTCTATTTCGGTCGGCCGATCGCCGAGTTGACCCTGCCGCAGCAGGCCTTCCTGGTGGCAGCAATCAAGGGGCCTTCCTACTACAATCCTTGGCGTTATCCTGAGCGGGCTCAGGAGCGACGGGATCTGGTACTGCGCCTGTTGATGGAGTCGGGACAGCTGTCGGTGGCCCAGTACAAGGCAGCGGTGGAATCTCCCCTCGGTGTGCGTAAGGCGAGCAAGCCTGTACATCAGAAACTGCCGGCCTTCTTCGCCGTGGTGCGCGGCGAGTTGTCGCGCCGATTCGGCGACAGCCTGTTGCAGCAGTCGGGCATTAAGGTTTACACCACCCTGGATCCCCTGGCCCAGGAGGCGGCAGAACAGGCGGTGCGCTCGACCATGAAAAACCTGGAGCAGCGCGACAAGGCGCTGCAGGTGGGCATGGTGGTCACCGACAAATACTCTGCCGGTATCGCCGCCATGGTGGGCGATAAGGTGCCAAGTTATCAGGGCTTTAACCGTGCGGTGGAGATCCGTCGCCCCATAGGCTCGCTAATTAAACCATTCGTCTATGCCACGGCGCTGACACACGGAGACAAGTATACCCTGGCGACGCCGCTAAAGGATGAGCCCATCACTCTGACCAACTCCCATGGCAAGACCTGGTCGCCGCAGAACGTCAACAAGCAGTTCTCCGGCGAGGTGCCGCTGATGACCGCCTTCAAGAAGTCGATGAACGTGCCGACGGTCAACCTGGGGATGGCGATTGGCACAGATGCGGTGGCAACCACCTTGGCCAAGTCTGGCTGGAACGAGGCGATTCCCGAGTATCCTTCCATGCTGCTGGGGGCGGTTAACGGTTCGCCTTTGATGGTGGCCCAGGTGTATCAGACCCTGGCCGATAACGGTCGCTACCGTCAGCTGAGTGCGGTGACCCATGTGCTGGATGCCGATAATCAACCCTTGTCGGCCAGTCAGCGCGCGACGGTTCAGGCGATCCCCGTGGCCAGCGACTTCCTGGTGCAACATGCCATGACCCAGGTGGTGCAATCGGGCACTGCCGCCAGGTTAGGACAGGCCTTCCCGGGGGTGACCCTGGCGGGTAAGACGGGGACCAGTAACGATTCGCGTGACTCCTGGTTTGCCGGATTCGATGAGCGTAACGTGGCGGCCGTTTGGGTGGGGCTGGACGACAACGGCAAGACTAGCCTCTATGGCAGTAGCGGCGCCATGGCCGTGTACCAGGCCTTCCTCAAGCAGCGTGCCCCCATCGGCCTGAGACGCACGCCGGTAAGTGGTGTGGTGCCAGGGTATTTCGATGCCAAGACGGGTGTCGCCAAGGAGAAGGGCTGCAACAATGTGGTGGCGCTGCCGGCCTTGAGTGAGAGCTATCATCCGGCTAAGAACTGTGGCGATCCGCTGTCCTGGTGGCAGAAGCTGATGGGGGGCTAGGGCTCGATCAGGCTTTCCATGGTTAATAAATGGTTAACAAAAAAGCTCACCTTAGGTGAGCTTTTTTATTGTATTGCTGGATTGAGTCGCGCTATATGGCGCTCTCTGTCTTGTTGGCAGAGCTAGGGCCTGTTGACCTTTTGAGAACAAATTTTGTTCTAATTGAGCACGTTCAAATCGCGGCATGAGGCTTGTAGTATAGTTATTCTATATAAAAGCCGAGCAACAAAGAGTTGAACGTGCTCAAGACGAACCCTGCGGGCAGCGTCTGTATCATTTTTCTACTGCGTTATCGCTCATTGATGTAGCACACCACATTACAATCGCTCTGCCTTGTACAAAATCGATACAGAATGCTGCAAAAATGAACGCGAAAGATAAACAGGCCCTAGGGCCTGGTTACTTACGGCGTTTCTTAGGCTTGGCCTGTTGCCATAAATAGAGGCCGGAGATTGCCATGAAGATGAGGCAGAGGGCGACGAGATCCATCATCAGCGAGCCGGCTAGCCCGACGATGCGGCCGCTGTGCAGGTCTAGCAGCACACGCTCCCAAGTGAGGTGCATGGCGCGGGCGCTGAGTGATAACTCCTGGATGAGCGCGTGACTCTTGTTATCGGCAAGCGGCGCTTGCCAGTCGAGGGCCACCAGAGGCTTTGCCGCCTGCCACTCGATGAGATCGGCATCGCTCAGATAACTGCCCGAATCTGTGTCGAGCCATAGCTGCTGGCCGTCATCTGTGGGCAGTAGGCCCAGGGCTCTGAGATCTTGAGGCAGGCCGGTTGCCCGGCCCTGCTGTTCAAGCAAGGCACCGTCTTGGCCCAGCAGATAGAGGTGCTGGGTGTCGATGGCCACATAGTGCTCGCCATAGGCGAGGGCACCAAGCAGCGGCCCTTGGGCTTCTAGTACTGGCTTGCCTTTTAGCCAGAGTAGGTTATCGCTGGTGGCGAGCAGTGGCTGTGTTTCGAAGATGGCGACCCGGCCAGGCGCCTTGATGCCATAGTGATCCAGCAGCCAGCCTTGATGTACATGGGCGCTGTCTAGTGCGAAGTCGTTGCTGTGATTGATTAAGACGCCAGTGACGGCAACCATGACCACTAACAGGGCGCTGGCGATCCCTAAGCGTCTGTGCCAGGGGCGGAAGATCTTGGCGAGTTTCTGCCACAGGGGTTTACGATGGGGGTGGCGGGGCTTGTTTGTCATCTATGGCGTTCTTTATTGTGACTATTATCTGGCGCGCGGCCGAAAGCAGACTCATGAATGCCCGGCGCTGACAGCCTGTTGGATACGAAAAGAGCAGGGCTAGCCTGCTCGCTGGTCATCATATAACAGCCTTTGGGATAACGCCAACCTAGGCTTAGGGCTTGTTGACCTTGTCGTCCAGATAGAGGGCGATGCGTGATAGCTTGGTCAGGGCGCGTACCGACAGGGTGGCCCCTGTGATGCCATCTATCTTGCGATCCAGCTGATGTTCCTCGGTAAGCCTGGCCTGCTTAAATTGATCGGTGAAAAACTCGTGGCGTACCTCGTCGCCACGGCTCTCACGATAGACCAGCACCTTGGTCTGCACTATCGCCTTGTCTTTCACATGGATGCCGACCGTGATGGGGGACTCCTTGCCTATCTCTTCGAGGATCCACACTGTCTCGCCTTCATGCAGCCAGTAGCGCAGGCGCATCTTGTTGAATTTATGTGCCAGGATATCTTCGATCACCAGCTTGTCGCTATCCTCTAACCAGTAGACCTTGGCCTTGGGCATGGGGCCGGCAAAGGCCTGGCTGATAAAGTCTTCGCTGCTTTGGTAGACGCTGGCGGCCTGTACGCAGAAGGCGGTGAAGAGTGAGGCAATTATAAGTTTGATAGAGAGAGACTTCATTGGATGACCCGGTAGCAAGAGTGGATGAGGCCTGTGGTAATGAATCCGTTCAGCAGTTGTTTCATTGTGCTGTTAACTATGACTAAGACACCTCGTAAAGTGGCTTAGCCATAGGCAGTGCTCAATGGGAGCATTGAGCACTGCGGTATGGGCTAATGGCTTAGATGGGCCAGAGGCTTAGAACTGGTAGCCAACGCCTAGGTTGAAACCGTCGGCATCCTTAGCGCCACCAACTTTTTCGTAGTCGGCCTTGAAGACAACGTTTTCGTGCAACCAGTAGTTGATACCTACGTTAGTTTGCTCGACCTTAGTGTCGTCGCCGTTGCCTGCGTTGTTGTCATACTCGTTGTAGCGAGCGAAGACACCAAAGCTTTCGTTGAAACGGTAAGATGGCTCGATATACCAACCTGTCTGCTCATCACGGCCAAGTGCTTCAGCTTCTTTACCATCGATATCCCACTGAGCATACAGTGCCTTAACGGTGAAGTTCTCGATGTTGTAGATAGCGTGTGCAGTCAATAGGGTCGCAGAAGCGGTATCGACATCGCCACGGCCTTGAGTCAGATCTGATTGGTACTGCACGGTAGCAGCCAGCTCTAGACCTGGAACGGCAGTGTATTTAACACGTGCTGTGTAAGCCAGATCTTCTGCTTTTGCCTTAGAAACTTTCTGACGACCGCCACGGATCTTGTAGTCTTCGCCAACGTTCAGGCCAGAAGTGACCGCTGCATCGAAGGCTAGGCCTGGGGCTGCCTTAACGTTTAGGTTTAGACCTGCTTCCCACCAAGTGGCTGGCAGGATGTTTTTCTCAACCGGGTTACGCTCAACACCGTAGAATGCTGGTGGCTCGTGAGTTTCGTTGATGATACCTACTGGCATCAGGAACAGACCCGCCTTACCGGTCAGCATGTCGTTGAAATCGTGCTCGATGTAAGCCTGCTCTAGCTCTACTTCACCGTTCTGGCCGTCACCAGAGATAGAGTGCTCTAGCTCTACTTCAGAGAAGAAACGTGTGTTTGAAGTGAATTCGTGGCCGAAGAAAAGTACGAAACGGTGGAAATCGAACTCTTTCTTGTCTTTACCTGATTTGTTGTCAGTGATGTTGTTGTAGTGAAGCTCACCATAACCACCGATAGTCGTCGCGCTCTTAGCTGAGCTGCTTTCTTCAACGGCGTCGGCAGTTTTCTCTACACGCTGCTCGGTTTGCTCTAGACGCTTCTCAAGATCTTTCAGCACTTTCTGTTGCTGTTCGATCACTTTACGCAGTTCTTGAGTCTCATCTGAGGCGATAGCGGCTTGGCTAGCGAATGCGCTGACCAGTGCTGCGGCAATTAGCGTTTTCTTCATCATTTCTCTTCCCAGTTGTTGTATCAGGGTTATTAAGTTGCTGGCGATTCTATCAATTAGGTATCGTAATGCAAACTATTATCATTAAGTTTTTTGATTGAGATCAACAAATGTAAAGTCAAGGTAAAGTAGTTTGCACTTGCATGGTGCGGAGACGTTGTAATGGTGAATGCTTAAAACTCCTTAAATAACAGTTGGTTGTATTTCTCTTGGCGTATTTATCGTCTTGACATTCGCTGACAATGTTAACTTTAAAAAATTTATCTTTTTTGCAGCTTTAGTGGATTTAGGATGTAAATGGGCTGCGTTGGTGGCCATTTTGGCAGGTGAATAGGCGGGCCGATTTGGCTTGCTCGCCAATTTGATATGGCATCTTGAGCAAGAGAATCAGCTTTTAGCGGGGCTCGGTGAGGGCTCCTTCATCCTCTAATAAAGTCATCGGAGAAGTGTTTGGCGGGTTTTGCTATAGACTGTGCCTCCTTAAATTTTTAACTGACTGTTATAGTTAACTCTTACACCACCTGATTGACGAGCCGATATGTTTCTAAGTCCTTATTTTAATAAAGCACAGCAATTGGTCTCTGTGTCAGCCCAGCAGGCGAGCGAATTTGCCAAAGGGGTCGCACAGGACTTTAATCCCATCCACGATGTCGATGCCAAGAAGTTTTGCGTACCCGGAGATCTCCTGTTTGCCTTGGTGCTTGGACAATATGGGCTGAGCCAGAAGATGACATTTCGTTTCGAGGGCATGGTCGGCAGCGGTGTCAATCTGGTGTTTCCCGATGCGGTAGGCGACAGCTTTGCCATCTTGGATGATAAGGACAAGCAGTACCTGAGTGTGAGCCGCAGCGGCGAGACAACCCAGTGCGAGGTGCAGACAGAATCTTTTGTGCGCAGCTATGTGGCCTTCTCTGGCCTTAACTTTACTCACGTCTTAGTGCCCTTGATGAAGCAGCACGGCATGATGATCAACCCGGCGCGCCCCTTGGTGATCTATGAGAGCATGTCGTTCGATCTCAATACCTTAGATTTCGACAGCATCGCCCTTAGCCTGGTAGAGCAGACGCTTGAGATCGACGGCAAGCGCGGCGACGTGACCCTGAAGTTTGAGCTGCACTGCGGCGACACCCTGGTGGGCACGGGCGAGAAGACCCTAGTGCTTAGCGGCCTGCGTCCACTGGAAGATGCAAGCATGGATGAGATGGTGGCCCGCTATGAGGCGCGTCGCGTCAGCTATCAGCAGGCCGACTAGTCAGCTGGCATGCTGAATTGGGGTCGGCGCTGGCCGGCTCCTCATCTTGTCTCTTTTCCGATAGCGCTCGTAAATTTACCCCGTCGCCTTTCTTCCCTGTTTATTGCTCACCGCTATTTACCCTAGATATTTACCTTAGATATTTCCCCTTTCTTGCCGTGAGATTCGCCTGAAATCGGGTGTTACGCACGCTTTTTAAACGACTACCCCGCCCAAGTCTCGGGCCAGATTGCCAAGCAGGTGGCTTTGTTTTACTTTAGTGGGATTGTTTTGCTATTCCCCTTTGCTGCTCGCCCCGCTGGGCGGCCGACAAGCTCGTTTGGATAAGGAAAGAGATGCCAAGCTTAAATCGAATCGTGCTGATCAATACGCACCTCCCTGGCGTTGTGGAACTCGCCCTCGATGGACACACCAATATTTGTGGTACCAATGCCTCGGGCAAGACCACCTTGCAGCGTCTGGTGCCCGTGTTTTATGGCGAGTACCCCAGCCGCGTGGTGCCCTCGACCCGTGACAGCTTCGAGCGTTGGTATCTGCCCCATGATTCCAGCTATATCATCTATGAATACCGGCGAGACGACGGCCTGCTGACCCAGGCTGTACTGGCGTCGGCCGGAGACGGCAAGGGGGTCAACTACCGTTTCATCGGCAAGGGCTTCGAGCTGGAGGACTACGTAAAGTCGCAGCAGGGGGAGTCGATTCTGTGCCACAACATGGCCGAGCTTGGCCGCGAGATGAAACGCGCCGGTGTGGCGGTGACCAACCTGCTCAACACCCGCGAATACCGCGCCATCATTCAGAACGATCGTACCCTGCTCAGCACCGGCAGCAACCGCAGCGAATTGCGCGCCTACGCCCGTCAATTCTCCCTGTGTCAGCATGAACATACGCTGCGCCACATAGAGAAGCTGGCCAAGGCGGTGCACTCCAAAGAAGGCAAGATGGAGACCATCAAGTCGATGATCGCCGCCATCTTGGAGGAGGACGGGGTTAACCCGCCGAGTTCACGTCTCAACCCTCAGCGGGTAGAGGCCTGGATCCGCGAGAGCCAGTTAATTCAGGGCTTCGAGCAGATCCGTCCTGAATTTGACAAATTAGAGCAGGAATTTAATCAGTTACTGAGCGCCGAACAGCGCCTGGCCGGACTCAAGCGGGGTTATGGCAAGGATGAGGCCCAAGAGATAGAGCGTCAGGAGATCAATCAGCAGCGCTCGAAAGAGCTTGGTAACAAGCTGCGTCAGCTCGACGACGAGTGGAAGGAGCTGCGCGACGAACTCAACCTGGATCTCTCCGCCGCCAAGGGCGATGTCGCCAAGATAGAGCACGAGCTGGATATCATCGAAGATCAGCACGCAGGTTTTCTCGATGCCGACATAGAACAGGCCAAGTTGGACCTTAAGCAGCTGCCTAGCTGGCGCGCCAGCCTGGAGAACCTGACCGAACGTCATAAGCTGCAGACCGAGAAGCACCAAGATATCGAGGCGGCCTACAACGCCCGTCGCAGCAAGATTGGCGAAAACCTCAACCGCGAACTGGAACAGCTCGACAAGGAGCAGGATAAACATCGAGAAGCCAGAGACAAGCAGCAGGAGGCGGGCCGTGAAGAGTTGGCCGCCCTCGATGTGAGCTGGCGTGAGCAGATGGAGGCGGGTCGTGCCAAGCACAACGAGCAGGAATATCAGCTCAAGTTAACTGCGGCCGAGCTGCAGATGCAGATCAACAACGTCACCTACAGCGAAGAAGAAAAACTGAATCTGGCGGTGTTTGATGAGCGTATCTCCCGCGCCGACGAGGAGCAGGAGGCCTGCAACGCCATGGTGGATCGGCTCGCCGGAGAGGAGCGCAAGCTCAGGGCCAAGCGAGACCAGGCCAATGAGGGGCTGAGGCAGGCGGGCGTCAGGGTTATCGAGCGCCAGGGCGCGCTGGATGAGCTGCATCAGGTGCTCTTTCCTCAGTCTCATACCCTGCTCGAATATCTGCGCAAGGAGGTCGATGGCTGGGAGGAGAGCATAGGTAAGCTAATCAACCCGGAGCTGTTACATCGCAGCGATCTGCACCCGGCCAAATCCGCCGGTGGCGACAGCTTCTGCGGCGTCGATCTGGATCTCAAGGCATTGGCCACCCCCGAATATGCTGCCTCGGAGCAGGAGCTCAGGGGCCGCTATAGCGAGGCCGAGGAGGCGCTGGCCAGCGCCAAGCTGCTGCAGGCAGAGGCGGAGGAGGCCTTGGTGGCCATCAATGCCGAGCTGGATAAGCTTAACCGCGAGTTGACCTTTGCCAAGACGGCCTACAAGAACAGCCGTGACGACTTGCGCCGTCTGTTCGACGAGAAACGCGCCGAGCAGGAGAAGATCAATCAGGCACTCTCTGCCCGCAAGGCCGAGTCACAGAAGCGTCTCGCCCGTCTCGACAGCGAGATGAAACAGCTTAAGGCTCAGCATCAGGAGTGGCTCGAGGAACAAAACGAGCAGGCGCTCGAGGCGCGCATGGAGAAGAAGGCCTACTGGCAGGAAGTGGTTGGCGCGCTGGATGCCCAGCTCTCCCAGGTGAAGCAGAATATTAACGATCGCCGTCAGGCGGCCAAGGCGGAGCAGAAGGCCTGCGAGCAGTGGTATAAGGATGAGCTAAAGTCCCGCGGCGTGGATGAAGATAAGATCCTTAAGCTCAAGCAGGAGATCCGCGAGCTGGAGAGCAACATCAGCAAGGCGGAGCAGCGCCGCAGCGAGGTACTGCGCTTCGACGACTGGTATCAACACACCTGGCTGGCCCGTAAGCCTAAGCTGCAGACAGAGCTGAGTCAGGTCAAGATGGCGGTGACCGAGCTGACGCAACAGCTCACTACTAAGGCCAACGAGATTAAACATCAGCGCCAGCAATACGATAGTGAGCGTAAACAGTCTGACGCCATCCAGGTGGAGGCCTCGGAGAACCTGACCAAGCTGCGCGCCGTGATGCGCAAGCTGGCCGAGCTGAAACTGCCATCGAGCCAGGATGAGATGCAGGGTGGACTCACAGAGCGTCTGCGTCAGGGCGAAGAGTTGTTGCTGCGCCGGGATCAGCTGATGGGATCGGTGAAGCAGTATATCGAGCATTTCGACTCGGTGATCGCCAGCAAGTCGGGCTCCAGTCTGTCAGAGACCTGGGAGCGCGCCCGCGAGGAGTCGAGCTTCGTCAACGACAAGGGCATTCGCCTGCTGGATTATCGCAAGCTGGTGCCGCAGCTTGAGCAGCTGCTCAACGTCATGGTGCCACAGGCGATCATGGGGCTGAGGGAGCAGGGGCGTAACTTTGGTATCGATCTGACGGCCTTTTACGACGTGCTGGCCGATATCGACCGCCGCATCGCCTCCCAGAGCGCCCGCATCACCCGTGAGGTGGGCGAAGAGCTGTTCCTCGACGGCGTCAGCGAGTCCGCGGTGCGTATCCGCTCACGCATCAGCGAGCTGGAGTTCTGGCCCGAGCTGGAGGAGTTCGTTAAGGCGTTCAAACAGTGGAAGGCCGAAGGCTTTGCCGATCTGCCTGACGAGCACTACACCAGCAGCATGCGCCGCGCGTTGGATATTATCGGCCGCGCCGCCCTGACCGGTGGTATCGCCAAGCTGCTGGAAATCGAGCTGCGCCTGAAGGAGGGCAACAGCGATCTAGTGATCCGCACCGACCGTCAGCTTAACGAGTCGTCGAGCCATGGTATGGCCTATCTGATTTTGTGTAAGTTCCTGCTGGCCTTCACCCGCCTGCTGCGTGGCCGCGCCGATGTCACCATTCACTGGCCGATCGACGAGCTGGGTACCCTGCACCACGGCAACGTGAAGAAAATTTTCGATGCCTGTGAGAACAACAACATCTCGGTACTGGGCGCCTTCCCGAATCCTGAGTCAGAGGTGCTTAACCTGTTTGCCAACCGATACATCATCAACAAGCAAACCAAGAAACTACAGGTGGTTAAGCCACAGATTAACCCCATTGCCGATAAGCTGAGCCAGCGTTTTGCCAAGGAGGCTGTGTAAATGAGCACTAGCACACAAACCGTACTCGTGGGCCAGGGCGCCCTGATCGAAGCCTTGCTGCGCGGCGAGTTTATCTGCCGAACCAGTAACGAAGACGCCTGGCGCGCGCTTAAGTCGCAGACCACGCGTGACAGCGTTGAGCAATACCTGAATCAGATCAACCGCACCCTGGCCTCGGCAGGCGAGGGCGAGGTGTTCTTCTGTGGTTACCTGCAACTGGGGGACGATGAACGTAAGGTGATCTCCAGTCAGTTTCGCGATATCTGCCATGCGCTGATCCCACTGGTGGAGTGGCTGGTGCTGGTGCAAGAGGCCAGCGGTCAGGATGCCCCATTGTCTGAGGGCGCGGCGGTGCGTCTCAACGAGCTGCAGACCCGTATCGAAGATACGCCGGCGTTTCGTGAGCAGCTGGCTAAGATCAGCCACTATCGCCTGTTTGGCTCAAGTTCTACCCAGGTGGACGCGCAGATTAAGTTGGTGTTTAAGCGCCTGGTGGAGCTGGGCTATCTGCTGCGTCCCAACCAGGAGAAGCAGATCTATATCGCCACCGGTAAGCTGGACTATCTCTATGAGGTGATCCGTTTTATCGACGAAACCGAAGGACTCAGCCTGGAGGCCCAGGCGGAAACCGCAACCCAGAGGGACTTGATCTGATATGAGTAGCAACTTACATCAGGCGGGGGTCACGCTACTCAAGCAGCTGGGGCGTCATGCGGATCTCATCATGGATGTCTATCTGTCTGGCTCTGTGACCGAAGAGGGCGAACGCGCCGGTGCCATCGACAAGCTGCGCAAGGCCGACATCTTGTGGCAACCCGACGGCGAGCAGGGACTGAGGCTGAAACGCTCGGTGCGCGCCCTGCTCGAAGAGGTGCTGAGTGATGAGCGCAATCGTCAAATAGATGCCAACGTCGGCTCTTCGCTTGCCACCATCAAGACCCTGGCGGATCACTATAAGGAGGCTCGTCAGGCGGCCGATTACGGCGCCAGCGAGGCCTATCTGGCCGATCTCAGCGAGCAGGTCTACAGCTTTACCGAGGGGCTGAAGTACTCGATTCGTGTGCTCTGGAGCCGGATTAACAACGAATTCGGCTATGTTGGCACCATCAACGCCAAGATCCGTGAAAACGAACTGGCTCAGAGCCAGGTAACCGAACTGCTCAACGGCCTGGAGATGTTCCAGTTTAGCGAGCTGGGGGAGATTGCGGGGGATATCCGCGAGCTGCGTAAGCTGCTGGTGACTCGCTTGCAGGAGACCCTGAGTGATTGTACCCAGGAGCTGAGTGTGGTGCAGGGACGCCTGCTGGAGTTGCTTGGCCGTTTCCGTCAGATCCAGGGGCGTACTCGCCTGCTCAAGGGCTGGCTACTCTACACGGACATGCACCCAGACTATGAGGTGGCGGATCATGTGAGTCACAAGCAGCTGCCCACCCTGTTTAATCGCGCCGAGGCGATTCTGGCACCGGCGGCGGTGGATGTGACCAACACGGGTCAGGAAGCCGAGCTGTTGGCCATGGTGTCGCAGATCAAGAGCATCAGCCGCACGGGCCGTGATCTTTCGGTGCGTGACCATGATGTGCCTTTCGCGCTGGTGGAGGCGGAAGACTTCGATATTCCCGATAACCCGCTTAAGCTGGCGGTGGATGAGTATTTCTGCGCCGTGATCGACTCAGGACTCAGACAATCGGCGCTGGACTATCATAGGGCCAACGAGCTGAGCTGGGATACCGAGAGCTGGCTGTATCAGGTGATCTGTGGCTATGAAGGCCTACCCGAGGAGCACAGGCGCTATTTCGAGCTGGAGCCGATCGGCGAGCGTCATCCTGTCTATAGTGGCAACTTCATTATTCGTGACGTGGAGTTATGGCTGGCCTAAGTATTGGCCGTGCGCTATTGCTATCAGATACAGCCCTGGCTTATCTGGGGCCCATCTGTCGTTAAAAATCACTTAAAATCGTTAAATCAGTAGCTTATCTAAATACTGGTTTAGCGGTTTTCCCTTGTCTGTTCTCTTAGTTATCTACTGTAATTTCACCCATGACTAGTGGATCTCACTAGACTCTGGTTGTGAGCGCCGAGTGTCACTAATATCATCTAGTTTTCTGGTTTTTTATGTTGCCAGCAATGGTCCTGTTGGCGTGTTTCACTGGCTTGAGAGAGGCTTTTGTGAATGCCTTGTTGCTTTGTTGTGCTAACAGGTAAAACTTGTTATTTGGTCTTAAACCTGTAGCATCTGTATTCGTAGTTATAAATCAATATCTTGCATTGGTTCTGGCTTTGTTTTTGCCGTTTGTAGGCTGTTAACCTGCCCAGATTGTGATTGAAATTATCACTAGCATGATCCACTATCACTGACCAGTAACGGCAGAGCCAAGGCTCTCATCACTATCTCCACGCTAGATGGAGAAGATAAAGCGCACGATAGATGCGCAGTAAAACAAGGCAAGCATATGACTAAATCACTTTCAACGCGCATCTTTATCGGCCTCTTTTCTGGCCTGATTCTGGGTAGCATCATTCAATATTTCCTGGCCGATGTCGGGTTTTTCTCCGGCACCCTGGTCGAGGTTGCCTCCGGCCTAGGTACCATGTTCGTCAACATGATCATGATGATGGTAGTGCCCCTGGTCTTCGTCAGCATCGTCTGTGGCGTGCTGGAGCTGGACGACCTCAAGAGCTTTGGTCGTCTCGGTGGCAAGACCTTCGGTTTCTATATCATCAATACACTGGTGGCCATCTTCGCCGCCCTGACGGTCGCCCTGCTACTGAAGCCGGGACTCGGGGTCGACATGACTGGCGGTACGGGCGCCGAGATCACCGCCACCGAGCTGCCTAACCTGATGCAGTTGATCGTCAACATAGTGCCGAGCAATCCTATCGCCGCCTTCACCTCTGGTAACATGCTACAGGTGATCTTCATGGCGCTGCTGGTGGGTGGTGTCATCAAGGCGATGGACGGCGCCGTGCCGCTACTGCAGCAGGGCTTCATGGAAGGTAACAAGCTGATGATGAAGCTTATCAGCGTGGTGATGCAGCTGGCCCCGATTGGTGTGTTTGCCCTAATGTTTAAGCTGGGCGCTACCCTGGAGGCGAGCCTCTTCCTCAGCGTGATCGAATATCTGGTGGTGATCCTCAGCCTCCTGTTGCTGTGGATCTTCGTGGTCTATCCTTGGGCGGTAAGCCTGTTTACGCCGGTATCGGCCAAGAGCTTTCGTGCCAAGACCCAGGAGCAGATCCTCTTCTCCCTGTCGACCGCCAGTTCGAATGCCACCATTCCAGTGACCATGCGTACGCTTACCGAGAAGCTCGGCGTCAAGCGCGCCGTGGCCGGTTTCGGCGTGCCGCTGGGCGCGACCATGAACATGGGTGGCGTTTCTATCTATATCACCATCGCCATCTTCTTCGTGGCTAACTCCTTCGGCGCCCCTATCGCCATGGAGCAGCTGCCAGCACTGCTATTTAGCATCTTCCTGCTCTCGGTCGGCGCGGGTGGTGTACCCGGTGGCGGCATGGTGATGATTGGCGTGTTGATCCACCAGATGGGACTGCCCGTCGAGGCCTTCGTGATCGTCGCGGCCCTGGATCGACTGATCGACATGGTGCTCACCTCTTGTAACGTCGTGGGTGACGCCGCCGTGCTCACCATAGTGGATGCCACAGAGAACGCCCATGAAGAGGAGCAGGCTGTCGCTGTGCCTCGTACCAGTGAGGTTAGTTAAGGTTAACCTTACGGTTTCGTTTTATCGATAATTGGCTCGCCTCTGGCGGGCCTTTTTATTATTTGATTGTGAGGAAAGGGGTGCCAGCAAGCGTCATTCATCAGCGATGTTTATTAGCGCTTGATTAATTAAGTGTTTGTTAAAGATGTTGATTTTTTGTTTTATTTGGGTATTTTAGAGCGGTTGATATAGCACTTTATTACTAGAAAATGAGAAACGGCAATTAACCGTCGCTTGTAATAGACAGACGAAAGGGAATTCGATGAAACAATTCATGACCTTATTACTCATCATAGTGGTGAGTACCCTCTCTGGCTGTGCCCAAAGGCTGCAGTCCATTTCAAAAGATGTTGATAAAACCTTAGCTGAAAACAGTGGTTACCTGCTGATCGGTGTTGATACCAATTGGGGATTACACAGTATTCTTATCGGCGGTGATAACAAGCTGATGTTGACCGAGCGCGATCTTAAGTTTGGTAGTAATTACATATTGGTGGATGTGCCGGCCGGCCATTATCGAATCGAAGATGTCAAATTTGGGCGCTATGTCTATATGGAGCTTGAGGAGGGTTATTGGGATTTTGAAGTCCGGCCAAATCAGGTGAGCTATGTGGGGGACTTGAACATAGAAATTCAGGGATTGTGGGAGATCACGTCGGCAGAGATTATCCTCGAAAATCGTTCAACCAAGGCACTGCGCTTTCTCGAATCCTCTTTTCCTAACATTTTGCAGTCGCGTCAGGTGCGTTATTCAGGCCCTGGAAAAGATAACTTTCTCGAATTTGCAGAAGGCTTAAGCGAGTCGAAGGAGGCTGCACTATGAAGTATTTGATCGCCTTAGCACTGTTAATCATTAGCCTCTCGACTCATGCGCTGCCTATCCCGGCTTCGACGCTTTATCGCTCTCCCATGATGTCCCACGTGACATTTACGCCAAATGGCAAGCATATCTCTGCGCTTATCGTGGAGGAGGGCAAATCCTATATTTCACTTATCGATACTCGCGACAAGGAGTATCAACATATCGGCTCATTCGATAGCGATGAGCGATTGAGTGAATATAGTTGGATCAATGATGAGACGCTCTATATCCATTATGTAAAGCGTGGTGAATCTCGGCATGTGTTACTCAAGCTGTCAGAGAAGGAGGGAAAATTTACCTCTGAGTTGGTGCCGCTGCCAAACGATAGCTACCTGGTGGATCCGCTTGTTGATGAGCCAGGTTATGTGCTTTTCGCCAAGAATCGCTATGACGGACGACTCAGCTACCAACTCTATAAACTGACCCTGGCACAGCTGCTGGATAAAGATTTCGACAAGGGCAGTCTTGTCGAACAAAAGTTGAAAGATGTGGCTTTTTTTGGTTGGGACAATATACGCAAAGCCTTGTTTGCCGTGACCGTTGATATTGAGGCGATGAAGGGAGAGGTACTTTATCGAGAGTTGACAGATCGACGCTGGAAGCACCTGTTTGAGATCACAGATAAGAAGGTGCAATTTAGTCCCATTGGCTTTATTGGCGATGATAAGCTGGCGGTCTTGAGCAACGAAAATACAGATAAGATTGCGCTCTATGAGTTTGAAATTGCGAGCCAAAAGCTTGGTAAGCTTATCTATGAACACCCTAAGTATGATCTTGTCAGCGGACAGGTGAATAATGCCGGCAATGGCATAAGCTCGGTGACCTATGTTGAGAATGGCCAGCATGTTATCCAATTTCTCGATAGTGGCACCACAGAAGGCGACTCACTGATTAAGCATCATTTCAAGGGTAAAGAAGGGGTTGTTAGTGCCTACGCGCCTGATAACAAACACCAAGTATTATTTGTCTATGCCTCAAATGATCCTGGTAGCTACTATCTCTATGACCAAGAGGCTGACAAAGTTGAGTTGTTGACTGAGCTGAATCCCGAACTGATGGCCTTTGACTTGTCTGACACTCAGGTCTTTAGCGTAGAGAGTGTGCCCGGTGTTAACGTCGAAGGCTATCTCACCTTGCCAAATTCGCAGAGTCTTAATGGTGTCTTGCTTGTTATGCCCCATGGTGGACCTATCGGTATACGTGACTATAACTATTTCAACAACGATACACAGTATTTTGCCAGCCGTGGTTTTGCCGTATTAAGGGTGAACTTTCGCGGCTCTCAGGGATATGGCAAGTCTTTCTTAAATAGTGGTAAGGGCGAGTTTGGCAAGGCGATTGAGCAGGATATCACGGCTGCGGTTAATCATGTCAGGAAACAATATCCCTTCGAGAAGATGTGCGCCATGGGAGCGAGTTATGGTGGCTATTCTGCATTGATGTTAGCCATTAGCCACCCCAAGGATTATCAATGTGCCGTAGGTGCCTATGGTGTCTATGATCTTCCGCTCCTATTCAACGGTAGCAATTACAAGGTCCTTGAGGAATATCGCAAGACAGTGAGTGAAATTGTCGGTGAACTGAGTGACGACTTGTTGAAGTATTCCCCCGTCTATCTGGCCGATAAGATAGAAGCGCCAGTGCTGCTAATTGCCGGTAAAGAGGATCGTATCGCCGACTTTGAACACTCGCAACGTATGCAATATGTGCTCGAGAAACAAGGTAAGCGGGTTGAGCACCTTTATTATGACAAGACGGCGCACGGCCAGAATACTTGGTATTGGCAGCAACATGAAAATGCTTATGTGGCCGATTATTTTAAACGAACCTTGGCGCTGTCTGAATACCATGAGATGGCGGGCGTTAAACCTGAACTTGCACACCAGCTGGGCTATGACCTGGCTATCATTGCCGATGGCTATAACTTTGATAATAAAGTTGAAAATAGTCCTTCTCAGGCACTTGCCTATTATCATCAAGCCGCGTTAGCCGGCGATGGTCGCTCTGCTTATAACTATGGGATTAAGCTGGTGCAAAAGGGCAAGCAGTTGCTTAAAGAGACTCAAGGGAAGCAGACCACAGAGCTGATGGGGGTCGATGACAGTCAGGAAGGCACACGTCTGGTGGCGGATGGGATAAGCTGGGTAGAGATAGGTTCCTCCTTAGGTTATGCGTCGGCCAGTAATTGGCTCGGCTTGTTATACGATGAGGGCGAAGAGGTGACTCAGGATCTGGCCAAGGCGGTGGAGTTTTATAGCGCTGCGGTGGAACAGGGTTATGATGCGCGATCTCAACTGAGGATGGGGAAAATATACTGCCTTGCCAAGGATGAGTTGAGAGATGTGAAGCGCTGCACCGAACTGCTTGCGCTCTCTAAGTTGGCGGACTTGCCGAAGAAAGATCAGAAAAATGCCGTGACTGACGATTCGCGTAAGTTGCTGCATTGGATAATAAGCCAGCTTTATACTTACGGACATTTTGATGCCAAAGAGATTCAGCTCATCCAGGATTTGGTTAAACAGGAGTATGGCGTCTCGGATGTGCAAGTGATGTTAGAGGGTGTTGAAGCCGGTGCAATCGAATACAGCCGTTATTACAAAAAGTATAGGATTTACGAGAAGCGTAAGCGTTTTGATGCCTCACCCAGCCTGGTGTTAGGAATGGTCTTCGAAGTTGAGCCGCAAAAAGGCGTGGATCAACAGAGCAAGGTCGCCTTTATCGCCAAGTGGACTAAAGAGGACGATAAGGGACGCAAAGAGATAGTGCAGACGAACTTCTTGTGGGGAAGCCAGGAGGACACATGGAGTACGCGTATCTCGTTTGGCGACGATGAGCTGTTCAAGGGTAAATTGACAGTGGAATTATCTGATCTCAATAATAACTTGCTTGCGACTAAGACATTGGAGCTCCTTTAACTTATTCGCTTGAGAGTAAAAAGGGACGCTACGCGTCCCTTTTTTTATTGCTTTAGCTTCTAATCTCTCGATAGGCCACTTGCTCCAGTGCCCCTTGGTCCATTGCCACTTGGTCAGTGTCCCTTGGTCCATTGCCACTTGGTCAGTGTCCCTTGGTCAGGCGCCGACTGAGGGCGCTCTGGCTTATTCCCAGCATCTGCGCCGCCGCCGTCTGATTGTTGGCCGTGCGGCTCATGGCTTCGTCGATCAGGGCCTGGTTCATCTCGGCCAGCGTGGGTAGGGACTTGGGAAAGATGATGTGATCCCCTGGCGTAGCCGTGAGTGACTTATGCTCCTTTACCGCCTCCATAAAGGGTGAGATGTTGAGGGTGACGCCGTCGCTGCGACTGACGGCATCGAACACCATGCCCTTGAGCTCATTGAGGTTCCCAGGAAAGTCATAGTCCAGTAGCTTGGGCGCCAGATCCCTGGGTTGCTGCGGCGCACTAAGGGACATCTCCTCGGCGGCCTCGGCAATGAAGTGGTTGATCAACATGGCGATATCCAGTGGGCGCTCCGCCAGCCTAGGCAGCTTTATCTTGTGGGCGCGCAGGCGGTAGAGGAGATCGCTACGAAACTCGCCCGCCTTGTTCAGCGCAAGTAGATCATCCTGGGTGGAGACCACAAACTTACACTTGATGGGGAAACGACTGTCGCTGCCCTGGGGTGAGTAGCTTCTGCTCTCGATAAGCTCCAGCAGGATGATCTGGGCGCTCAGGGGCAGGGCGCCTATCTCGCTCAGGTAGAGGACGCCACTGCCTGCCTGATGGAGCAAGCCGGTCACCGCATCGAGCTCACCATTAGGCTTATGGCTCAGGCGGCCACAGAGCTTGAGCTCGAAGGTGTCGCTGTTGATGCCCGCCAGGTTGAGGCTGACAAAGGGCTGCTCTGGACTGAACAGCTGGTGACAGGAGTGGGCGAATTCGCTCTTGCCCGTGCCGCTCTCACCGTAGATCAGCAGCGGCTCAGGGCTGAAGGCGACGGCCTCGAGATAGCGAAACTGATCCAGCAGCGCAGGCTCGCAGGTAAGAATATTATTAAAGGCCTTGGGATTATCTAAGGTGCGGCTGAGAAAGCGCTCCTTGATATGCAGATAGTTGCGCTCTAGCCCTACCACCTCAAGTGCGCGGCGTACCGTATGGGCCAGGTCGCTGACATTGTCTGTCTTGATGAAGTAGTCGTAGGCGCCATGCTTGATGCAGCGTACCGCAGTATCCACCTCGTTGACGCCAGTGACTATGATCACCCGGGTATTGGGGTGTTCGGCGCGGATCATTCCAAGCAGCTCCTCGCCCGAATGAAATGGCATGGTGAGATCGAGTAGCACCAGGGCATAGTCGCCTACCTCTAGGCGGTTGAGCACCTGGCGGCTGTCGACACAGGTATCTATCTCTGCCTCGGGGACCAGACGGTTGAGGGTTACCGCCAGGGTGCGTAGCCAGGAGGCCTCGTCGTCGACCAATAGGATATTGCGTGCAAGTTTCATCTGTCGTTGCTACTCCTGAACCAAGGCAAAACTAAGTTGGATACGGGTACCCTTACCGGGTGTCGAGTGGATCTGCATCTGCCCTTGATGCTCCTTGATGATACGGCTGCAGACCGACAGGCCCAGGCCGCTGCCGCCCTCGGTGCGCCGGGTGGTGAAGAAGGGCTCAGTGATGCGCTTAAGGGTATTGCTGTCCATGCCGCAGCCATTGTCGTTGACATTGATGATGGCGCGCCCCTGGCTTATCTGGGTACTGATCTGAATGCTGCCCTCATGGGGCGGACAGGCATGGCAGGCGTTTTGGATAAGGTTGATTAACACCTGATGCAGCTGCTGGGCATCCCCCATAATTTTCGGGCTGGGCAGGTGCAGCAGCTTAGTGATCTGGCGTGTCTTGGTCTGGTTGGCGGTGAGACGCAGTGCCACCTCGACCACCTCGTTGAGGCACACCGGGGTATGTTCCTGGGTGAGATTAGGCAGGGCGTAGCGCTTGAGATCCTTGACGATACGGCTGATGCGCTTGGCGGCCTCTTCTATGGTGTCGCAGCTCACGCCCATCTCATCTATGGCCTGGCTGGGAGGCAGGCCGGCTACCTGCCAGAAGGGATTGTGCTGCTGATAGTAGTTGGCCGCGGGCCTTAAGTCTTTCATCGCCGCCGAGAATAGTGAGATGGCGTGCAGGATGAGCCCGGTTGGGTTGTTGATCTCGTGGGCGATGCCGGCAGAAAGCTCCCCAAGGGATGCCAGGCGACTGGCCTCTTCGTTGGCCTGACGCAGTTGATGCTGCTCCGTGCTCTCCTCGAGCAGGATCACCACCTGATCGTTGGCGATGGGGTGGATCTGCAGCTGCCAATATTGCTCCTGATACATCATATCGGCGATCAGTGATTTTTGCTGGGTGAGCACCTGTAGCACGGCGGGCCTGAGGTCGAACGCCTGGTTATCTATGTAGTGAAAGGCTTCCGAGATCAGCAGGTGCACATTGTTGTCGTTACTCCACAGCCGCTGTAGCTCGCGGTTGACTATGGTGACCCCGTGGGGAATTCCGTCCAGCACAGACTGGAATTGTTTGGAGATGTTGGAGATCTCCGCCTCGACCCGGCGGCGTTGAATAAGCTCGGCGTCCAGCGCCTTCTTGCGCCTGCGCAGGCTGGCACTGATAAAGCCTGTATAGATCATGCCGCTCGCCGAGACGATGGCGACCAAGATCGCCAGAGAAAACATACGCTTTTCTGTCGAGGTCAGGTCGACTTTCTCGCGGCCGGTACCAAACCACTTGTTGACCAGTCGGTCATATTCACCCGACAGCTTGAGCTGGCGCAGGGCGTCGTTGATCTCATGCATCAGCTGCGACTTCTTGCCGTTACAGACAAAGTTGAAGGCGCCGTAGATGAGGGCATCGCTGGAGCTGCGCACCGAAGGGTAGAGTGGCAGCAGGCGGCGGGCCACGAAGCTCTCGGCGATCACCACATCAACCTCGCCCTCGATCAGCTGCTTGAAGCCGGTTTCATACAGGTCGACATCGACGCGGTTAAATTTCTGCGGATAGCCTGAGAGATAGACATCGACGAAGGCACCTTTCTTGATGGCAACCCGTTTACCCACCAGATCTGTCCAGCTGTTGATCAGCGCCTTACCTTGCAGGGTATAGGCCTTGGCATGGGTGGCGTAGATGGGATCCGACTGGGCGAGCTTGCGATCCAGATTCACCGGGCTGACGACGGCGATGACATCTATGTCGCTGCCGGGATTGTGCACATCTTTTACCAGCTGCTGAAAGCTCTTGCGACGGATGATGATCCGCCTGTCGATCAGCTGGCCGATCCTGTGCATCAGCTCGATGTTGAAGCCTTGATCAACACCGTTGTTGCGCCACTCCAGCGGCGCGGTCTTAGAGTGGACGCCAAAGACGATACTCTCCTGTGTCAGTGCAGGAAAGCTGATAAATAGTAGGCAGATAAGTAAGCGTTTCATGCGGAAATGTTACATTTTTCCGATGCAATAAACTGTGCTGTATTACGCGAATTAGCGATTTCTTATCTAGTTGACATTTAGCGTGATCCCGATCTCCATGGGTTATGCATTTTTGCATATACCTCTTTGTGATTATGCATACTTGCATAGGGGATCTCGGGGCATGTGATTGAGGTGTCATTTCTGAGGGTTATTTAGGGTATCCGTTTGCCGCTTTGTCATCCCTGGTTAATCATTTATATCGAGCGATAGTGAAGGCCCTGGGTACTCATCAACACCTGTTAAGGCTTTCTTCTAAAGTTAAGTGTGAATCACTTTAATCTAAATATAATGTAAGTGCTTCTAAATTCAGCGGGTTAAGCCTGTAAGTTTAGAAGGGGGAGCAAAGATGAAAAAGATGAAACTTGCGGTTTGTCTAGCCACATTAATGGGCACAGCCGGATTCATGGGCAACGCCATGGCAGCCGATAACCTGGCTGACTTCCACGCCCAAAATCAAGAATGTGATAGCTGCCACCAACCCGATGGTGAGTTGTCAAACGACAGCCTGACCTATGAGAACGAGCAGTGTGTTTCTTGTCACGGTACCTTAGCTGAAGTGGCTGAAACCACTAAGCATGAACACTACAACGCCCACGATTCTCACTTCCCTGGCGATGTATCCTGTACCTCATGTCACAGCGCCCACGAAAAGTCTATGGTCTACTGTGATTCTTGCCATAGCTTCGATTTCAACATGCCATATGCCAAGAAGTGGGAGCGTCACGAGCCTACTATTGCCGAACTGGCGAAAGACAAGGCAGAACGTCAAGCGGCTCTTGCTAGCGCACCTCGCGATACCGTCGACGTAGTGGTTGTGGGTTCAGGCGGCGCAGGTTTCTCTGCCGCAGTATCGGCCCACGATAACGGTGCTAAAGTCATTCTGATCGAGAAAGAGCCGGTTATCGGTGGTAACGCTAAGCTAGCTGCCGGTGGTATGAACGCCGCTTGGACCGATCAGCAAAAAGCCAAGAAGATCGAAGATAGCCCAGAGCTGATGTACAAAGACACCATGAAAGGTGGCCGTAACATCAACGATCCTAAATTGGTTGAGATCCTCTCTTCTCACTCTAAAGGCTCTGTTGACTGGATGACCGCTATGGGAGCCGACCTGAACGACGTGGGTCGTATGGGTGGTGCATCGGTTAACCGTTCACACCGTCCAACTGGTGGTGCTGGTGTTGGTGCTCACGTTGTGCAAGTGCTTTACGATAACGCGGTTAAGCGCAACATCGACATTCGCATGAACACTCGCGGCATCGAGATCCTAAAAGACGACAGCGGCAAGGTGAAAGGTATCCTGGTTAAGGGTATGTACAAGGGTTACTACTGGGTGAAAGCCGATGCAGTGATTCTGGCTACCGGTGGTTTCGCTAAGAACAACGAGCGTGTATCTAAGCTAGATCCTAAGCTGAAAGGTTTCGTTTCTACCAACCAACCTGGTGCGGTAGGTGACGGTATCGATGTCGCGGCTAACGCTGGCGCAGCGATGAAAGATCTTGAATACATCCAGGCTCACCCAACCCTATCTGTTAAAGGTGGTGTGATGGTGACCGAGGCGGTTCGTGGTAACGGCGCTATCCTGGTTAACCGTGAAGGTAAGCGTTTCGTCAACGAGATCACCACTCGTGACAAGGCTGCCGCGGCTATCCTGCAGCAAACTGGTAAGTCTGCCTACCTGATCTTCGATGACTCAGTTCGTAAGTCTCTGAAGAAGATCGACAAGTATATCGGCCTGGGTGTAGCGCCTAGCGCAGATAGCCTGGAGAAACTAGGCAAGATGGAAGGTATCGACGGTAAAGCACTTACCGAAACCGTTGCACGCTACAACAGCTTCGTGACAGCCGGTAAAGATGCTGATTTCGAGCGTCCTAACCTGCCACGTGCACTAAACGAAGGTAACTATTATGCCATCGAAGTAACACCTGGTGTTCACCACACCATGGGTGGCGTGATGATCGATACCAAGGCTGAGGTAATGGATGCTAAGAAGCAGGTCATTCCAGGTCTATATGGTGCCGGTGAAGTGACTGGTGGCGTTCACGGTGCAAACCGTCTGGGTGGTAACGCTATCTCTGACATCATCACCTTCGGTCGCCTAGCGGGTGAAGAAGCAGCGAAATACTCTAAGAAGAACTAAATCTTCTTAACTAACCTAACTCATAGGTTACTAACATAGTTTAGCAACATCCCAAAGGTGGCTAGGAAGCCACCGCTAAAAAAGCCACGGTCTCCGCCGTGGCTTTTTTGTATAAGGTTATCAAACGCCGGTCCGGAAGGGATGCTCGACTACTTGATACGGTTTCATCTGCCCAGCATGGATGTTGGCGAGGCAATTGAAGGTCGCCCCGACATGATTATCTATCCCCTGCGGTGGGCTCAGCGAAATCATCCCTGATGTCGAAGGCTAAAAACGTGTTTACACTTGCAGCCAAATGTTTCTATTTAATAAGGAGTCGTAGTGGCCTCGCCCTTTCTCTAGGGAAGGTGCGAACAAGTCGTCGCACAGCTCTGGCTTTGATAGCAGCGACAGTTCAAGGCATTCAACTGAGGGCATGCCGAGGCCTGCTGAAGTTGAATAGCGCCGAAATGGTGTTGCTATCCAAGCCCCGCAGGGCGAGGCTTACTGCGGTATTTGCTGCGTTACAGTTCTTGCGAAGGACTAGGGCCATTTGCAAGAACTGTGCCTTGCATCTATCCACTTTAAGCACACGCAGAGCAAGCACGGGACTTATTCGCACCTTTCCTAAAATAAGTTCGGCTTTCCTTTTTTCTGTGTGACCAACTCTGATTTTGAAAAATCATGCCGTTATTTCTATATAATTCAAATTCTTATAGTTCATTGCAGCGAGAGGAGTTGGCTAAAATGATCTATATCCGGCATCCTCGCTAATAGGCGTTTGCGGCTATGAAATGAATTCTGGATGATTGCACTAAATCACGTAAAAATTTGATCAAGCGGGGAGCATTGGAGAGTCTTGTGCCTATGTGGTTTATGGGGTCACATGAATCATAGTGTTAGAATGAAAACTGTAGTAAAAGTGAGAATAGCTTTAGTCTTCCTTGTCTCTATAGTGGTTTGTACTGGTGTCGTTTTCGGTTTCAAAGAATTTGGCGCTTCGCCAACCACTGTTGGTGGGACGGTTTTTGCTACGAAGGTTATTAACTCTGTTTATAAGTCACAAGCAAAAGAGCGTTATGCCCCTTTCTATCAGTATCAGGTTTATTTCAAGAACAAGTCAGGTTCTGTGCGAAAGGCTGGTAGTCTGCAGCAAGTCTCTGAAGGTGATATGGTGTGCATTGAAGCGATAGAGAAGGAGGGCTCTATTGTTGGTTATCGAGTTATTGGTAAGCAAGGCTGCATGTAACAAGCACTGTGTATGAAATCGAAAGTTTGGTAGGCTCATCTTCTCTTTAGTTTGTTTGGAAAAATTGTGATTGCGGGAGAGTCTTGCATACTCAAGCGTTAGTTTTGCCTGTGAATTAGCTGTGCCGACACGGGTGCTGTTCATCGATAAGGAAAGGAAGCCTAAGGTTATGGAAAGTGTTGTTGAAGTGCTAGAGCGTGAAGGGTTTTACGTTCGTCAAAAGAATAGCAAAGTTTTAGTAAAGCTAGATGGTCTCGCTAACCCTGTCACTGTCACCAAGGATATTGCGAAGGACGAGTATAAGCCTGGCAGCAACGATTGGGGCATGTCGTTATCCGCTTTTTTGGTTTTGGTGCTCGGGCTTTATGGATATCAACACCAGAGTGGCAGCTTGATTAATGCCGTTTTTATTGCCGGAGCCCTGTGGCTGTTTGTCGTCGTGCTGCTTACCGAGCTTAAAATGACAAAATTGCGTACTGTTGTGGGTAGGCTCAATCGAGAAAGCCGCAGTTAACCAGTGACTATCGCAATACCACAGTAGCCACAGTTCTAGACAAAAATTAGTGTCAGGGGGTAAACATGGATGTCAGTAAGAAGCAGTTAAATGCTGCGGCGCGAGAAAATATTATTTCAGCTCAGCAAGCTGAAGCTCTGTATCAGTTCTTAGCCGCTCAACCTAGTGCCAACCCCAAATTTACCTTTACCCATGTGCTCTATTACTTGGGTGGGCTTATCGCCATCGGCGCAATGACACTTTTCATGAACTTAGGTTGGGAGTCCTTCGGCGGCGCAGGCATTTTTTTTATCTCGATGTTCTATGCGGTTGTTGGTTTAACCTTGACCAACAGGTTTTCGGCAAGAGGCCTCATCATCCCAGCTGGCATATGTGCCACCTTTGTCGTCTGTCTAACCCCTCTAGCGATTTATGGCTTGCAACAATGGTTAGGTGTATGGCCAGATGAGAGTGCCTACAGGGATTACCACAGAGTTATAAAATGGCACTGGTTATACATGGAATTTGGGACATTAGCCGTCGGCGTCATCACCGCCTGGCGATATAAGTATCCCTTTTTGATCATGCCTATCGCGGTCACCCTCTGGTATATGACGATGGATCTGACGGTGGTGATCTCGGGTGATGATATAACATGGGAGCTTAGAGCCTTAGTCTCAATGTATTTAGGCCTGTTAATGATAGGGCTCGCCTTTTGGGTCGATATTAGGTCTCACCATAAGGCTGACTATGGCTTTTGGATCTACATTTTTGGGGTTATCGCCTTTTGGTGTGGCTTAACTTTCCAGCACTCTGACAGTGAACTATCAAAGTTCATCTATTTCTGCATTAATCTGTTGATGATTGGGGTTGGCGCGCTATTAGTTCGAAGAGTGTTCGTGGTATTTGGCGCCCTTGGCAGTTGCGGCTATCTGAGTTACTTGGCTTACGACGTCTTTAAGGATAACTGGCTGTTCCCGATTGCATTATCTTTAATTGGTCTCGGGGTGGTTTATCTCGGTGTGCTTTGGCAGAAGCATGAAAAAGCCATTACCGAAAAATCTAGATCATTACTGCCGGCGCCACTTAGGGAACTGCTGGAGTCAAAGTCGTGAATTGGCTTTTAACATGCGTGCTATGAGGCAATAAAAAAGTCGCCAACTGGCGACTTTTTTACTTTTTAAAGAAGCAGACTAGCTTACAGGCTTGGCTCTTCGCTGTAATCCTGACCATGGTATTCCAGGCAGGCATCGACTTCGTTGGCCGAGCCTAAGATCACCGCGACGCGCTGGTGGATCTCGCTTGGCTGAATGTCCATGATGGTTTCATAGCCGGTAGAGGCCTTGCCGCCCGCCTGCTCAACCAGGAAGGACATAGGATTCGCCTCATACATCAGGCGCAGCTTGTATGGCTTCTCGGGGTTCTTGTTGTCGGTTGGGTAGGTAAACAGGCCGCCGCGTGACAGTACGCGGTGCACGTCGCCAACCATGGCGGCTATCCAGCGCATGTTGAATGACTTCTCGCGTGGACCGATTTTGCCAAGCAGCAGGTCGGCGATATAGGTCTGCATCGGTGCTTCCCAGAAACGCTGGTTTGACATGTTGATGGCAAATTCGCTTGTGTCCTTGCTGATGGACATGGCTTCATTGGTCAACAGGTACTCGTTAGTCTCAGGGTTAAGGGTAAATAACTGTACTCCTTGGCCAGTCGTCAGTGCCAGCATGGTCGATGGGCCGTATAGCACATAACCTGCGGCGACCTGTTGGCGCCCCGGTTGTAGGAAGCTCTGCTCGCTCAGCTCACCCTGAGGAGCCGGCAGTACTGAGAAGATGGTACCCACCAGTGAATTGATGTCGATGTTTGACGAACCATCTAACGGGTCGAAACAAACTAGGAAATCGCCACTCTGACCTACCTCGACGATATGATCTTCCTCTTCAGATGCCAGACCACGTACCGTGCTGTCGGCGGTTAAGGCTTCTTTGAGCATGTCGTTGGTGATCACATCGAGCTTCTTCTGGGTTTCGCCTTGAACGTTTTCCTGTTCGGTGGCGCCCAGCACGCCTGCAAGGGCGCCGTGACGCACCGCGTGGCTGATGGCTTTGGAGGTATCGGCCAGCGTGGTTAACAGCTGGGCTAGCGGAGCTTGAATTCCTTGTGAACTAAGGTGTTGTGCCAGAGTTTGCATGTTATTTCCTATGACAAATGGGAGCTAGGCTCGCACTGGAGGTCAGATCTTGTTTATCTTGTTATGCGGGCGATTCTACCCCAGATGAATCATTTTTTCAGCGGCAATTTAGGTCGGCTGGATCGCGGTTTTCGTTTTGGGTCACTTTAGGGCACAATGGCAGCCTGCAATTTGACCTAACTGTTTTCTATCCGGACATAATGATGACTAAAAAATGGATAAGTTCAGCCTTAATGGCGGTGCCTATGTTTTTATCTCATGCGGTAAGTGCGTCACAACCCCAACTTGTACAGCCACTTGGCGGCAACGAGCCCCTTACTATCGAAAGGCTCTATGCCTCTCCAGCGTTGGCGGGGAGTAGCCCTAGGGGATTAAAGCTGTCGCCTGACGGTAAGCGGGTGACCTATCTGGTGGGGCGTGCTGAAGATCAACACTTCTATGATCTCTGGCAGATGGAGGTGGCAACGGGTAAACAGAGCCTGCTGCTCGATGCCGATAAGTTAAAAAGTGCCGAACTGTCCGACGAGGAGAAGGCGCGGCGTGAGCGTCAGCGCATCTATGGTCAGGGGATCATGGAATATTTCTGGTCTGATGATAGCCAGGCCTTGCTCATTCCAGCCTCGGGGGCGCTCTATTACTACTCTTTGAGTGGCAACAAGGTGACGCCGCTACCGGTAGGTGAGGGCTTTACCACGGATGCCAAGCTGTCGCCTAAGGGGCATTATGTCTCTTTCGTTAGAGATCAAAACCTCTATGTATTCGATCTGAAAACCCAGAAGCTCACCGCCATGACCACAGACGGGGGCGGCGCCATCAAGAACGGCATGGCCGAGTTTGTCGCCCAGGAAGAGATGGACAGAATGACGGGCTACTGGTGGGCGCCGGATGAGTCGGCCATCGCCTTTACCCGTATCGACGAGTCGGGTGTAGAGCTGGTGACCCGCAACGAGATCTATGCCGACGGTATCAAGCTGACCGAGCAGCGTTACCCTTACGCGGGTAAGAACAACGTGGTCATCGACTTGGGCGTGGTGACGCTGGCCGATAAAAAGGTGCGCTGGGTCGACTTGGGGGAAGATAAGGATATCTACCTGCCGAGAGTGAAATGGTTGCCAGACAGCCTGCAGCTCTCTTTCCAGTGGCAGAGCCGGGATCAGAAAACCTTAGATCTGCGTATTGTCGATCTACGTAGCCAGGATGCCCCCATGACCATGATCCGTGAGGAGAGTGACGCCTGGGTGAACCTGAATAACGACCTGTATTTCCTCAAAAAATCACCGCAGATGCTGTGGGCATCGGAGCGCGATGGCTTTAACCACCTCTATCTATTCGATCAACAGGGACGACTGCTTAAGCGGTTGACTAAGGGCGACTGGGCGGTAGATGAGCTGGTGCATGTGGATGAGCAGGAAGGCTGGGTCTACTTTACCGGCCGCAAGGCGAGTGTGGTCGAGCAGCATCTGTTTCGCGTGCCACTCAAGGGTGGCAAGATAGAGCAGCTGAGCAAGCGTAGCGGCATGCACGCGCCGGTATTTGCCGACAATCAGGCAATCTATCTGGATTACTTCAACAGTCTGGCGCAGCCGCCGCAGATCAGTTTGCACGACGAGCAGGGCAAGCGTCTGGCCTGGGTGGAGCAGAACAAGGTGGATAAGGCGCACCCTCTCTATCCTTACTTTGGTCAGTGGCAATTGCCCGAGTTTGGCCAGATAAAGGCTGAAGACGGTCAGGCGCTGCAATACCGTCTGTTTAAGCCGACGCAATTTGATGCCACCAAGCGATACCCCGTGGTGGTGCGCGTCTACGGCGGGCCCCATGCCCAGCTGGTGGTGAATAGCTGGAGCGAGCACGATTACTTTACCCAGTATCTGCTGCAACAGGGCTTTATCGTGTTCCAGCTGGATAACCGTGGCTCTGCCCATCGTGGTACCAAGTTCGAACAGGTGATCTATAAACATCTGGGCGAGGCCGAGGTGAACGATCAGAAAGCGGGTGTCGACTACCTGCGTAGTCTGAGCTATGTCGATGGCAATAACATCGCCATCTATGGCCATAGCTATGGCGGCTACATGGCCCTGATGAGCCTGTTTAAGGCGCCGGATCATTTTAAGGCGGCGATTTCAGGGGCGCCTGTGACCGACTGGTCTCTGTATGATACTCACTACACTGAGCGTTATCTATCGCATCCAGAGACCAATGCTGAAGGCTACGCGGCCAGCAGTGTGTTGCCGTACGTTAAGGGTTATCAGTCTGGTCTGCTGATGTATCACGGCATGGCCGACGACAACGTGCTGTTTGAAAACAGTACTCGGGTCTACAAGGCACTGCAGGATGAGGGCAAGCTGTTTCAGATGATCGATTATCCCGGCTCTAAGCACTCTATGCGCGGCGAGAAGGTGCGTACTCATCTGTATCGTTCTCTGGCCGATTTTCTCGAGAAGCAGCTAAAGCACTAAGCTAGAGACATTTAGTCTTTAGGTGAATTAAAAGCCCTACCGCTTATCAAAAGTGGTAGGGCTTTTTTTGTGGTATAACAAAGGGGAAAGTAGTCGAAACTATTTAGCGTTAATCTGAATAGGATGTGAATGAATCTAACTCTAACTTTTCCCTGAATGACCTTCGCTGATACTCTATGGTTTCATCAAACCAAAGCGACTTTTCAATATCGGTATAAATACCTGTGTAAATAAAGTTTTTGCCCTTGGAATCATCACCATTGGGAACAAGTACAATCCATGTACAAAAAAGCCAGTCGTTAGACTGGCTTTTCAAATTAAATCACATTTGCGCTAGCTGGATGTGATTTATGCTTCTTCTAAGTTACCGCAGAAACGATAGCCTTCGCCGTGGATGGTGGCGATGATCTCTGGGGTGTCAGGTAGGCTCTCGAAGTGCTTACGGATACGACGAATGGTCACATCCACAGTACGGTCGTGTGGCTTAAGCTCACGGCCAGTCATCTTCATCAGCAGATCGGCACGGGTCAGGATCTTGCCTGGGTTCTCAACGAAGTGCAGCATGGCGCGGAACTCGCTGCGAGGCAGCTTGTAAGACTCGCCCTGTGGGCTAACCAGTGAACGGCTGTTGATCTCTAGGCTCCAACCGTTGAAGCGGTAGAATTCTACTGCACTCTTTTCTTCGGTTTCGCCACCGGTGCTGTTAACACGAGTCAGCAGGTTACGTGCACGGATAGTCAGTTCACGTGGGTTGAATGGCTTGGTGATATAGTCATCGGCACCAATTTCCAGGCCCAAGATCTTGTCAACTTCGTTGTCACGGCCGGTAAGGAAGATAAGGCCGATGTTGTTGATTTCACGAAGTTCACGCGCAAGCAGTAGACCATTCTTACCGGGTAGGTTGATATCCATTACCACTAGATTGATCTTGTTTTCCTGCATGGCTTTATGCATCTCTGCGCCATCATTGGCTTCAGTTACCACATATCCTTCAGCCTCGAAAATACTTCTTAGCGTGTTCCGGGTAACGGCTTCATCTTCAACGATCAGAATGTGCGGGTTTTGCATGTTTATTTACCTAATATTTGTTTAAAACTGTTCTAACCATGAGCGCTAGTTGGTGCTGCTGCGCCCTATCTGTCTTCGCGACAATTACTGAACTCACTTAGTGCTTTCATCAAAAAACTATTGATACAGCAACACACTTCATGATTAGTAAAGTATACGTATCTCTTTCAAAAGACACGCGAACTGCTATTCACTTCGATTAACAATAGTTGGGAATAGTTCCGTTAACTATTTAATATTTTCAAGTTTAAATGCTAAATCAGCCTAAGCTCACATTTTATACAGGAAATTGACTAACTTTTGATGACCTTGTCGCCGACAAGATGTAACAAAAAGTATTTCATCGTGAGATGAGTGGAAGTGAATCAACGAACTTATTGTACTCGTTTTAGTCATTTGTTAACAAATGAAATGTTAACAAAATTCCTTTGAGATTTGATGTAAGTCACATTGTTTTCCTTAGGTGTTTGATTTTAATGATATTAATAAAAATTCATAAAGTGACCTGCCTCACACCTCTAGGAAGGTGAGCGAATTTTGCTATAATCGACTGAATCTAATTTAGGAATATTTTAGTGATGAGCACAGCGAACGAACACTTTTGGCAATGCTATCAGCAAACGCAATTCTTACTCACTCAACCTTTCTCTCCCTCGTTATCATTTGCAATCATTACCGCTCATAATCCTAAAGGCCAACACCTTTCTCCCTCGCAAAACCGCCTCCTCGATAAACAGCTTCAACGTCATATTCAACGCCTGCAATACCCCTATCGTGCCCTGATCGGCGCCTCCAGCGATCGGGGGCATATGGAAAAGAGCTGGGCGGTCTCTATCGATAAGGCTGCCGCGGTGGATCTGGGAAAGGTGTTTAATCAAAACGCCATCTACTTTGTCGATAAGGATGAACTGCAACTGGTGCCTTGTCTGGCCGCGTATGATGAGGTCACCTTAGGTAAGTTTTCCGCAAGGGTCTGCCTGGTTAGCGAACTGCCGGACATTAGTCGTTAGGGCCTGCTGACCTTTTGAGCACAAATTTTGTTCTAATTGAGCACTTTCAAATCACGGCACGAGGCTTGTAGTATAGTTATTCTGTATAAATGCCGAGCAACAAAGAGTTGAACGTGCTCAAGACGAACTCTGCGGGCAGTGTCTGTATCATTTTTCTACTGCGTTATCGCTCATTGATGTAGCACACTACATTACAATCGCTCTGCCTTGTATAAAATCGATACAGAATGCTGCAAAAATGAACGCGAAAGGTCAACAGACCCTAGGGCCGTCTATGTTGAATGGCTTTCATCATGACTGGCTAAAATATCGTTGACTTTTTATTCGGTTGTTTGATAGTTTTCTTGCATCCTGATCGATAAGGTTAGTGATACAGAAGAGGAGCGTTAACTAGGTAGTAAGCCCGAGGAGTCCAAACTCCGTTGACGGTTTATGAGGGAGATTAACGCCGAGGTAAAGAGATGTTTGGTTTCATCTGTTTATCGGTCGACTGGGCTGAATCCCACCGATTGTCACCTGTTTTTTGGTGGAGAGCTTCTGGTGGCAATCGCTGTTTCCCGTCTTGGGGTGCGTCATCTTTGCACCAGGCTCTTCGAACGAAGTGAGTTCGGAGCGTATTCAATGTTATCTATTTCTTTCGTGTCATCGTCGGCTATTTGGGTTGAGGTGCGCTAATGTCTATTGTTGTTGCTAAGTTTGGTGGAACCTCTGTCGCCGATTATGAGGCGATGAACCGCTGTGCCGATATCGTATTGGCCAATCCCGATACCCGCGTTGTAGTCGTGAGCGCCTCGAGTGGTGTGACGAATCTCCTGGTGGAACTGACTCAGGAGCGTGTGGATTTTGAGCGTCGTCAGCAGTTACTCAAGGCGATTGCCTCTATTCAATATAAGATCCTCGACGAGCTGGGCCAGCCCCACGATGTGGCCGCGCGTCTCGATGCCATCTTAAGTAAGATTGCCAGCCTGAGTGAGTCGCTTTGCCAGCATCGCAGCAAGGCGACCATAGATGAATTATTGGCTCAGGGTGAGCAGTGCTCGTCTGTGCTCTTTGCTGCCGTGTTAAGAGAGAAGGGCGAGCGGGCGAGTGCCTTCGATGTACGTCAGGTGATGCGCACCGACAGTCATTTCGGCCGCGCCGAGCCGCAGATCGAGGCGGTAAAGCAGCTATGTACCGAGCACCTGCTACCACTGCTGGGAGAGCAGCGTATCGTGACTCAAGGCTTTATTGGCGCCGATGAGCAGGGGGCGACCACCACATTGGGCCGTGGTGGCAGTGACTATTCAGCCGCGCTGCTGGCCGAGGCGCTGGATGCTTCGGCGGTGGAGATCTGGACGGATGTGCCAGGCATCTTTACTACCGATCCAAGGCTGGCGCCCAATGCTCGCCCTATCCCAGAGATCAGTTTTAACGAGGCGGCCGAGATGGCAACCTTCGGCGCCAAGGTGCTGCATCCTGCCACCATATTACCAGCGGTTAGACACAAGATTCAGGTATTTGTCGGTTCCAGTAAGGCGCCTGAG
Organism: Shewanella sp. cp20; assembly: GCF_000832025.1. Taxonomy (NCBI): domain Bacteria; kingdom Pseudomonadati; phylum Pseudomonadota; class Gammaproteobacteria; order Alteromonadales; family Shewanellaceae; genus Shewanella; species Shewanella sp. cp20. Next base: position 62,435 of record NZ_JPII01000027.1, read on the forward strand.
CTTGGCGGCACCTGGATTCGTCATCAGGTGAACGACGAGCCTATTTATCGCGCCGTAGCGGTGCGACGCGACCAGACGCTACTCAATCTGCATAGCCTGCAGATGCTGCATGCCCAGGGCTTCCTGGCCGAAACCTTTGCCACCCTAGCAAGGCATAAGATCAGCGTGGATTTGATCACTACCTCAGAGGTAAACGTCTCGCTGACCTTAGATAAGACGGGATCAGATTCGGCAGGAAACAGCCTGCTGAGCGAGGCCTTGCTGCAGGAGTTGTCACAGCACTGCCGGGTGCGGGTAGAAGAGGGCTTGGCGCTGGTGGCGATCGTCGGCAATAAGATTGCCACTACGGCCGGTGTGTGTCGCCGGGTCTTCGAAGTACTCGAACCCCATAATGTGCGCATGATCTGTCAGGGGGCAAGCCCGCACAACCTGTGTGTCCTGGTGGCCGAGTCTGAGGCGGCTCAGGTGGTGAGTGCGCTGCATCAGAATCTTTTCGAAGGCCAATGATGAAACCAACTCGTTCTACGTTAAAGGTTGGCGAGCTCGCCACGGGTCAAGATCTCGAACTCAACCTGTTTGAGTTTGCCCCAGAGGTCGTGACAGGCCCGAGTGTCTATATTCAGGCGAATGTGCACGGCGCCGAGGTGCAGGGCAATGCGGTGATCTATCAGCTGATGCAGGCACTCGAAACCTGTGAGCTGCGCGGCAAGGTGACCCTGGTGCCACTGGCTAATCCTCTGGGGATCAATCAAAAGAGTGGCGAGTTTACCCTGGGCCGGTTCGATCCTATCACCGGGGTGAACTGGAACCGTGAATATCTGGATCATAAACTGGACATTGCTAGCTGGTATCAGGGGCACAAACATCTTACTGATGCCGAGTTAATTGCCCATTTCAGGGCCTTGCTGGTTGAGCAATGCTACAGCCGTCTGCATGAGCCCTGGGGGATCACCACGGGACATCGTCTGGCGGTGAGTCTGCAGCAGATGGGCCATGGGGCGGATATCGTACTCGATCTGCACACTGGCCCCAAGTCATGCAAGCACCTCTATTGTCCCGAGTATGACAAAGCGGCCGCCAGCTATTTCTCCATTCCCTACACCTTGCTTATCCCTAACGAGTTTGGCGGGGCCATGGATGAATCTATCTTCTGTCCCTGGTGGCAGCTAAGCGAATATCTGGCCACTCAGGGGCGTGAGATTGAGGTGCCTGTGTCGGCCTTTACCCTGGAGCTGGGTAGTCAGGAGAATGTCGACCTAGAAGATGCCTTGGTGGATGTCGAAGGGATACTGGCCTATCTCAGCCTGCGCGGCGTGATAGGTGAGCGTATTTCGCCCTCGGACATGCCAAGGTATGCCTGCTACCTGAAAGACTATAAGAAGTATCATGCGCCACTGGGCGGTCTGGTGGAGTACAAAGCCAAGGTAGGGCTGCCGCTGCCCGCCGGTGAACCCCTGGCCAATATCCTGCGTGTCGACAGATATGGTCGAGAGGATGCGATAGTGCCTTTGAGTCTGCCTGTGGACTGCGTGCCGGTACTGCATTTTGCCTCGGCGTCTGTCTACCAAGGCACGGAGCTCTACAAGGTGATGACTAAGGTATTTGCGCTTTAGTTATAGGCTTGGTTAAGACTAAGTGTTTTAGCTTAGAGGTCGGTCTAACTGTCAGTAGTGTTACCAATAAAAAGGGAGCCAATTGGCTCCCTTTTTCTGTTTAAGCTAGATGCTTACTTACGACGACGTAGCGCTGCAAATGGTAGCATCAGTAGTGCGAACCACCCCAGTGAACCACCACTTGAAGATTTCTCTTCCTTGGCGTTAACTGTGATAGTTGCAGTTCCAGCTTCACTCTCTGCACGGCCATCAGAGGCTACAACAGAGAAGGTCAGAGTATGGTTACCTTCTGGAGCAGTGAACTTAATTTCTGCACCGCCGTTGTTAAAGGTAACAGGCGTACCCGCAGTCTGTGTCCAAGTGTAGGTTAGCTTGTCACCATCTGCATCTTTGCCGTTAGCCTTAGCGGTAACCACGAAGCCTTCGGTACTTGTCATTCCGCTAGGCGATACAGTTGGAACTGTGTTGTTGATTTCGACAGTTACAGTTGCAGATTCAGAGCGGTTGCCCATGGTATCTATGGCAACAACTTCAGCAATCATAGATTCACTTTGCTGATCGATAACAGCGGAGTCGCTTAGCTTAACTGTTCCGTCTTTTTCGATAACAAGCATATTGCTGTTGCTGTTGAGTACAATAAACTCTGAGAATGGGCTTGTTAGCATGTCTGGGTCAGTAACCATAAGTTTACCTAACTCAGAGCCTGCTTCTGTACCTTTATCGACTGACAGCGTAGTATCTTCGATAGTTGGAGCAGAGTTCCCTTCTTCTGTGATGTTTGCGGTAATTGACATAGAGCCATTTTCAGAAAGGAACATATAACCCATTGAGTTTGCACCCACTTCGCTGGTTAGGAATGCACTTTCACCTGGTGCTAATTCACTGACGTCATTTCCTTCTTCGTCAACAAGTTGAGCACTTGTACCTGAGCCATCCAGCATCAGTGTTGTGACCACTTCATCACCTGAACCTGTAGATACTGGCGCCCAGTCAGATTCTTCAACGCGGTAGCGTACAGTCACATTTTGACCCAGGTCGGCTGAAGTTAGTGACATATCTTCGAAACAGGCCTTAATCGTCACAAAGTCATTGCCTGTAACGTGGAAGGCTGGTTCCAGTGTACCGCTAGCTGTACCGTACTCTTTGACAAAACCATACAGTGAGCGTGGATATAGGTCATTAAACCACTGTAGATTTACAGTTGTCGCCGTGTAATCCCATACACCGTTATTATCTATATCAAAGTCTACGTTGTAGCTGGCTGCGAGTGGATGAAGGATTGCATCACGCATTTGAAAGGTGTTGTAGATTGCAATACCTTCATCGCATGAGCCGCTGAGTAATAGCTCGCTCGATGCGTTAATTAGATCGTGGCGAAGCTCTTTGTTTACTGGGCTAGTAGCTGTCAATGGCGCAGTAAATGGCTCAGTGATAGCGACAGCACCCGAGTTAGTAAAGGTACGAACGGTACCTCGTCGGTGACTTCAGTTTCGACCGAGGCTGCTGCAGTTGCTTTTGGCAGAATGTGGTAAACCACGTGAAGAGCAAGCTCTTCGCCGTCCATAAATTTGATCGCACCGTCGTACTCGGAAAGAGTGAGCGCAGTTGACGCATCTTCAGCGGTGCCACTTAACTCGTATGATGAGGTCAGTGTCCATTCAGGTAGCTTAGTTGGATCGATAGTTACGGTTACGTCGAAGTCTGCAGTTTGACCTGCTGCAACGGTAACTGATTCAGGCAGCTCGAAACTTACTGCTTCAGATTTTGCGTCATTTTCAAAACGTTGATCAACGGCTAGGTTGTATGTCTTCTCTTCTGTAGAGAAGTTTTTAACCGTGACAGTCTTGGTCATTGACACAACTTTATCGGTTGCCACTAGACCAAAGGCGAGAGCCGCCTGTTGAGTGTCTTTATTCCAAGCAATTACCGGCAAATTAACCGCTTTCTCAACATCAACAAGGCCTGAACCAATGTAGCTAATAGGTGCAAGCTCAGCATCTGGGTTTAGACCTGTCGGTTCTACCGTGACGTTGAGATCGGCTGAGTTCATCATTGTCGCTTTAATCTCAAGAGCATTACGCTCTGGAAGAGCCTCACGTACTATGCTCATTGCGCCTGCGGTGATCGGGCTAGAGAAAGATGTACCACTGATTGGTGATAGCTTGTCTCCGCCACCTGGATAGGCAGTAAGAATTGATGTACCTGGTGCAGTGATTTCAGGCTTGAGTGTGCCTGCAACTGAAGGTCCGCGAGATGTAAAGGTGGCTATCGCGCCCGCTGTGGTAACTTCGATTGAGGTTAAGCTGTATACCACGTCCCCTTTGGCTAATGCCGCTTTGATCAGGTCGCCATCTTCTTTAGAGATCATCACTGATGGGATAGTGACGTTCTCATCGGCACCGCCCATGTTGAAAGCGCCATCATCAGGCTTGTTGTTGGCAACGATAACGAAAGATGCGCCTTTATCTTGCGCATTAAGCACCTTGGTTGTGAAGTTACATGCACCGCGGTCGATGATGACTGCTTTACCAGTAAAATCAACGTCATCAGCAAAGGCAGTACAGCCGTTTTGATTGGCGGTCGGGTAGACTAATGGTGCTTTGGTGTTGTCAAAAGCAAATTCGTTACTCTTGTTAAAACCTGCGCCAAATGCCTTTACTGTTTCGCCAGCAAAGGTTGAATCAACCTTACCTGCTTTAGTTGTCGGGTGAGTCATAGCGCCAACAGAAAGGGCGTTATTTGAAGTACTTGGGCCACCAACGACGAAAGGTGTCGCGCCGTCGTTACCAGCTGAAATGGCTAGGTTGACGCCGAGTTCAACCATTTCATCGATAAGTTCTTGAACCGCACCGCCCTTGGTATCACCAAAATCACCACCAAGAGACATGTTTACAGTATCAACGCGGTCACTAATGTCGCCATCACCGTTTGGATCCATTGCGGCTTCAAGAGCTAGAAGCTGAGCTAGACCAGGACATCCAGAGTTACACACTGAATAAACGAATAATTCAACATCTGGTGCAACCCCCAGTACCGAGTGGCTAACATGAGTACCGTGACTGGTATTTACATCGATAGGGTTAGGATCATTGTTAATAAAGTCCCAACCACCTACTACTTTACCCTGCGGCCAGTTTGGTGCTTCAGACTTTGCAGCAACAGCTGCTTCATAGTCGGCAACATCACCGCTACCGCCGATTGATTTGTGTGTGTAATCAACACCTGTATCAAGAACAGCTACACGTTGGCCTTTACCTGAGGCAATACCAGCTTCGATAACGTCGGTAGCTTTGATGTAATCAGCACTTTCGTCAACATGTAATTCGTAATCATAGATAGGTAAGATATCTGCAACGTCTGGATTTGTAAGTAGCGCTGCAAGCGTATATTGATCAGCTTCGACGATGACCGAGTTAACGAGTTTTGATGTTGTTGCCAACACCTTGATGCTATCACCCATCGCACGAATGCTTGATTGGATGCGCGCTTGAGCACTTTCGATGCTATTCATTGCAGACACGCGATCAAAGTTTCCTGCGCGTTGCTGTTGTGAGATAGATTGGGTTTTTAGTTTCAGCATCCAAGCAACAGGCGTTTTAGCTTGTGATTGGGAAGCTCTTGAGGCCTTAAGTCCCTGGTACTTATCATTTACTTGGTTGGTCGTATTATATTTGTCTACGGTACCAGCAAATGCCGCACTCGAGATCAGCGCCGCTGAAATGGCTAGAGATAATTTAGTTTTCACAACTTCTTCCTTGTCAAATAGAAGTGTTTTGAGACACAAAACACTATTGGTATTGCTGTAACTTTGGTTACTAATCTTTTCTTATTTTGTTGCCGCTATGTTGACGGCTTGTTCTTTTTAACACAAAAGATTACCAAAGTTAAAGCTGGTAGAAGAAAAAGTTGTAAGCGGTTTTTTTATAGTAGTATTCGCTAAGCCTGTAAGCCGCAACGGTACTGACTTAAGGCTTCACCGCGCGGATGATTGGATTTTGTAAACTTATGAGTGTCTCGGTGGACTGGATCTCATCGATGGACTGAATGCGGTTGATTAGTACATGTTGCAGGCCATCGATCGACTGGCACATAACCTTGACGAAGATGCTGTAGTTGCCTGTGGTGTAATAGGCCTCGGTGACCTCTTCTAAGGCGTTGAGCTTGGCGATGGCGGCGGGGTAATCACCTGCGCTCTTGAGGTTGATGCCGATAAAGCAGCAGACATCATAACCTAAGGCCTTGGGGTTGACCGTGATCTGGGCGCCCGTGATGATGCCAGCCTGCTTCATCTTCTCTACCCGCACATGTATGGTACCGGCGCTCACGCCGAAGCGTTTAGCCAGTTCGGCGAAGGGGGTACGTGCCTCCTCCATGAGTGCCGAGAGGATCTGGTTGTCGAGTTGGTCTCGCTGAAATGAACTATCCATTGCCATATACCGTTTTAAGTCAACATTATGAAGTAATTTACGGCATTGGTTAGCAAACTGCTAACCTTTTAGCGAGTTAAGTAGATTTTATCGCAGATTTCCTCTGAGAATGACGGGCCTATTGCTGCTCGGTGACTTCCAAAAAGGGGATTGGCGTACTAAAAGTCATCGGCTGCTTGCTGTAGGGATGGGTCAGGCTCAGCGACTGGGCATGCAGTAGCAGACGCGGTGCCAGACGCTTAGCCAGAGGATCGGCGTAGAAGTTATCGCCCAAGATGGGGTGTCCTATGGCCATCATGTGCACTCGTAGCTGATGAGAGCGTCCGGTTATCGGCGTGAGCTTGACCAGAGTCGAACGCTTGGCGCGGCTGACGACCTCAAACAGCGTCTTAGAGGCCTTACCAAGTTGATGATCCACCTTCTGCTTAGGTCGGTTAGGCCAGTCACAGATAAGCGGATAATCCACGCTGCCTTGCTGCGCCTTCACGTGGCCGGCGACGCGGGCATAGTAGATCTTATGGGTCTCCCGGTCACGAAACTGTCGCTTAAGCTCCCGCTCGGCGCTACGCCTGAGCGCCACCACGATAATGCCAGAGGTGGCCATATCCAGGCGGTGTACTATCTGGGCGTTGGGGTGGTCGCGTAAGACACGGGTGTAGACGCTGTCATGATAGGCGGGGTCGCGTCCCGGCACCGACAAGAGTCCAGAGGGCTTATTGACCACCAGAATATCTCTATCCTCATGGAGAATCTCGAGCCAGGGCTCGGTAGGCGGCGCATACACAAAGTCAGTCATAGCAAACCTTGGGGGTTAAATCGGGCTGCAAAGATACCCCTAGGGCGCTGGCGGCGCAAGTATTGTGGACGTAACCTGTGTGGTTTAGGCGGGTGTATTGGTAGAGCTTGGGGCTAAAAGCTGTGGCCATTGACATGCATGATGGCGAAGGTCCAGACCACGAAAGCCAGGCTGAGGTGGATAAAGGCGTAGATGCCCTGATCCAGCCGCTCTATTCCCTTGGCCTGCCAGATCAACTTGCCGTGCAGTAAGATATTGAGGGGAAACAGCATAAACAGCGGGTAGAAGGCGATGGCGCTGTCGTCGCCGAACAGGGCGCGTGACAGGATTGACCATAACACCATGAAGGCGGTGACCAATGGCGGCGCGGCGAGTCGGTACTGTTCGGGATAGGGAAACATCTATCGTCCTTAACGCTGTGAGATCCTATTTTGCCGGTTTGCGGCCAATATATTGAGCCTTGAAACAAGGCGTATCTTCACAGCCTACATCACCTTCGAAAGCGTGCAAAGTCTCCCAGGATGAAAAGCGCTGCAATAATTCCCCATCGGTCAGTAAGAAGTTGGGGTTCTTGGGTCTGCCCACCTCTGCCTGTCGGGCGATAAAGGTCTCGTAGACGATGAGACCGCCGGGTTTGATGCTCTCCTTTATGGCCTCAAACAGTGGTCGGTGCAGGTAGTTGAACACCAGGACGATGTCGTACTGTGCCTTTTCTGCCTGAGCTTTGGGGAGCTTTGCCTCGCCGGTTTCCAAGTCGAGCGCCAGCGCCCGACACTGGGGCGGTAGCGCCGCGAGTCGGCCCAGGTCTCTGTCGATAAAGGTGACCTGGGCACCATGGGCCGCTAACCATCGGCCGTTGCGCCCTGTGCCGCAGGCAAGGTCCAGTACCAGGGGATGGCTATCGAGCCCGAGAAGCTGGCTGCTTTGCGTCAGCAGCAGGGCGGCTTCAGCCCTTAATCTCTTTTCGTCCATCGAGGCGTCGTCCATGTACCACAGAGAAGTGTCTGAGCCCTGCCGGGCCGTGTGAGACCACCACAGAGAGCAAGACGATAACGATCAGCAGCTCGCTCTTGTAGTCGGCGAGGGGAATAAACAGTGCCAGCAGGCAGAATTTTACCAGGGTCAGCACGCCCTTTAGCTGGATCAGCCAGCGCCAGTCTCGCACCACCTCCCAGAGCATCAGCAAGCTGCCGGTACTCATGGCCAAGATCCAGTAGTTGCACCACAGGGTCTTATCCACCCCGAGTAGGATGCCGCCACCGGCACCCGTGATCCCTAAGATATGCAGGGCACGCAGGCTGGTCTTGCTCAGGCGCTGAAGCCAAAACTTTTTCTCGGAAATCGGCTTATGCTTATTGCTCATAAGGTGAAAGAAGGCTGAAAATTTGCGCCAGCTTAGCAGGAAATCAACTTAAAACACATTGACGGCTCACAAAGTTAACCATTTCGTGATCTAAGCGCGATTTATCTTTGCTAAGTCACATCTTTCCTTGGCTATAATGGAGCCAAGACAGGCGGGGGCTTTGCGATACTAGGCTTGCAAACCTCTGTCTAATGTTGAACCACTTTTAGGTAGCTAAGATGAGAATAGGTTTTTTTAGTGCTAAGCACTATGACATGGAACATTTCAACCGCACCAACCAGGCCTTTGGCGCTCAGATAGAGTATTTCGATTATCGTCTCTGTATGCAGTCGGCCAAGTTGGCCTATGGTTTCGAGGTGATCTGCGCCTTCGTCAACGATTCGCTATGTGAAGAGGTGTTGGTCGAGCTAGCTAAAAATGGCACTAAGATTATTGCTATGCGCTGCGCCGGATTTAACAATGTCGATCTCGAGGCGGCCAAACGTCTGGGGATCAAGGTGGTGAATGTGCCAGCCTATTCACCCGAGTCGGTGGCCGAGCATACCGTGGCGCTGATGTTGACCCTAAACCGTAAGGTTCACAAGGCCTATCAACGTACCCGCGACGCTAACTTCTCCCTCGAGGGGCTGGTGGGCTTCAACATGTATGGTCGTACCGTGGGCGTGATCGGCACGGGTAAGATTGGGGTGGCGACCATCAAGATCCTGTTAGGCTTCGGCTGCAAGGTAGTGGTGTATGATCCTTATCCGAATCAGGCGGTGTTGGATATGGGGATAGAGTACCTGTCTCTGGATGAGCTTTATGCCGTGAGCGACATCATCAGCCTGCACTGTCCGCTGACCAAAGAGAATCACCACCTGCTCAGCAAGGAAAGTTTCGATAAGATGAAACCTGGGGTCATGGTGATCAACACCAGCCGTGGCGGCCTGCTTAACGCATTCGATGCCATGGAAGCCTTGAAGACGGGGCAGATTGGTTCCCTGGGGTTGGATGTGTACGAGAATGAGAAAGAGCTCTTCTTCGAAGATAAGTCGAATCAGATCATCCAAGACGATGTGTTCAGACGCTTGTCGGCGTGCCACAACGTGATCTTTACCGGTCACCAGGCCTTCTTGACCGAGGAGGCGCTCGGTGCCATTGCCCATACCAGCCTGACCAATGTGCGCCAGCTGCTCGACGGCGAAGAATGTCCTAATCAGCTATTTTAACTTTTTTCACTTCTTTACTTTTTTCACTTCTTTAACTTGGTCAGCCGGGTTTCACCTGACAAGGGGGACTCAGGCTGATAACTTAAGGACAAGTTTATTGGCCTGAGGGCAAGATTATGATGGTAAAACAGGAAGTTCACGACATAGACACGCCGACGGGTAAGATGCGCTGTTATCTCTATCGTCCCGACAGCGAAGGCTTGTTTTCGACGATTATCTTCTACTCGGAGATTTTCCAGCAAACCGCACCCATCGCCAGGGCCGCAACCATGTTGGCCGGTCACGGTTTTGTGGTCTTGGTGCCGGAAGTCTTCCATGAGCTCAACCCCCTAGGCACAGTGTTGGCCTATGACGATGAGGGCAAAGACAAGGGCAATCAGGACAAGTTTACCAAGGCGCTGGAACATCACGACAGTGACACTCAGGCCTTAGTCGACTTCGCCATGAGCCAAGCCTTCTGCACCAATCAGATCGGGGCCATGGGCGTCTGTATCGGTGGTCATCTGGCCTATCGCGCCGCACTGAATATCGATGTCGTCGGTGCCTTCTGCCTCTATCCTACGGACATACATTCCAATACCTTGCCTGCTAATCCTGGTAATGACTCGCTGAGCCGTACCGGCGATATAGATGGTGAGTTGGTGCTGGTATTCGGTAAGCAAGATCCCCATGTGCCGAGCGAGGGGCGCAGGCTCATCTATGACAGACTGACGGAGACGGGGCGCAAGTTTACCTATCTTGAGGTCAATGCCCAGCATGCCTTCATGCGTGATGAGGGTGACAGATACGATCCCGCGCTGGCGCTGCAGATCTATCAGCAGGCAGTGGCCTTCTTCCATCGAGTGCTGCGCTAAAGATACCGATTGCGCGACAGACAGCGTTTGCGCAAATAGCGATACCCTGTCAGTAAAAAAGGCGAACCTAGGTTCGCCTTTTTCTGTTTAGCTTTGGCTTATACCAATCGTAATAAATAATTGATCATTCTAGCTTGTTAAAACGCTCGATAACTGTATTAGTATTTTTAATTGTAGAATAACTACTTATCTAAAAATCCTGCTTTGTTCTCAAGCGTTTTTCCTGCGCTATTTCTGATCACATGTTTACTGTGATTGGTATTACAGCCACTTGCGGCGTCTGAACAGCCAGATCAATACGGCTGTGATGCTGAGCATCACACCCCAGACGATGAAGTAGCCATCTTTATGTTTCAGCTCGGGAATATACTCGAAGTTCATGCCATAGATGCCGGCGATAAAGGTGAGTGGCACGAAGATGGCGGTGATGATGGTTAGCACCTTCATGATGTTATTGAGCCTATGGGCGCTGATGGAGATATAACCGTCGATGAGATCGCTTGAGACCTGATAGAAGAGATCTGCCAGGCTGGCGGCCCTGTGCTGGTGTTCGCACACGTCGTTGATCTCGTGGTACAGGCTGTCATCGAACGGCACAGAGGGCTCGCTGCGCAGGCTGTCGAACAGTTCGACGTGGTAGTGAAAGTTGCGCCTCAGGCGGGTGAGATCTGTCTTATACAACACTACCTCGGCCAAGATCTTATCATCCGCCGTGGTCAGCATCACGGTTTCCAGCTCCTCTAGGCGGCTCTCGAGATCGAATAGGATCTTATGGTAACGCTTGATCACATAGCGACTCAGTTTCAGTGCCACGGCGCCGGTGTTTTTAAGCGACAGCTCGCCAGCTTCCAGGGCCGTCATGGTGCGTTCGATGGAGAGCGAACGCTTGCTGTGACGGGTCACGATGAAGCGAGGCCCCACAAACAGCGCCAGCACTATGTTGTCGCAGTTGATAGAGTCGGAGTCGGCCGACAGCCCTCTGAGCAACATAAAAGTATGGTCGTCGAAGTCTTCTATCTTTGGGGGGTGACGATCCCGCGAGGCATCCTGCAGTGCCAGCGGGTGTAGGCCGAAATCTCGCTGCAGCGAATCACTCAGCTGCTCGTCTATCTCGCCGTCAATGTTGAGCCAGAGTATGGTGTCGTCGCGCAGCTGCCAGCTGGCAACTTGCGATGCGTCGCCCCGGGTGAGCGAATCATCTTGCGGATCATAGAGCAATGTCGTGAGCATTTTGGCCCCCTATCTGTTAATCGCTTTGTACTTGAGTATGGTCTTTCTCGGGCGATTCGCTCGGCACCTTGACGGGGGCCTGAGTCAGTTTCAACACCCCTTTCTGTAGCATCAGGTTGTTCGGATAGGTGATGGTGATGCCATCGCTGCGTTCTATCAGCACATGAAACAGGCTGATCTCGGCAATGATACCGCTGACATCCTCATCCTTGTCGATGATCTTGATGCGATCGCCAATACGGTAGGGGAAGACGAAGAAGATCAATATGCCGGCGGTGATGTTACTCAATATCGACCACTGGGCCACCAGGGCGACACCAAGCACGGCAAATACCGAGGAGATAAACAGGGACACCTGTTGATACTCTATGCCCAGCGACACCACCCAGAGGCAGGCGATGATGATAAACAGCAGGTAGGTAATATATTGGGTCACCATCTTGGTGCGCTTAAAGGAGACCTGTTTGGCCTCGGAAAGCCTGGCGATCCAGTTGGTCAGCAGACGTTGGGCGAAGATGAAGATGCCGATATAGAGGCAGCTGATGAGCAGGGTTTGTGTCATGGTCAATCACAAATGAGCCAAAGATTTCAAACAAATACTACAAGCTTCGCATGATTGCAATGTGAGAGTGCCGGGCCGATTGCAAGGCGAAAATGCGGGGGCGAATGCAGCGCGCAAAAGTGGGTTGAGTGGGGAAGGGGATGCTCATGCCTGTTTATGGCCTTTAGCCTTATCCTTCACTTACAGAGTCAAAAGGATTTGCCTGCTGTGTTAACTGCGATTTTGCGGCATACTAGCGGCTTTTACTGTGGCATTTTTTGCGCCATTCATCGAAGCCCTAGGCATAGGCGCAGCAACGGAGAGACAGATGTCAGATTACACCACCCTTTATGCCGGCGAAGATGACCACGGCCCCTTGCTGGTGATGGAAGATAAGGAGGTTCGCCTGCTCTCCTTTGGCGATAACGATGAGCAGAGCAAGCTGCACAAGTCGGCGTTGCATGTGCCTATGCATACCTATCTGCAGGCCATGTTGTTGGTGCTGCTGTTTATTAAGCCCAAGCGGGTGATTGTACTCGGGTTGGGTGGCGGTGGCCTGATCCACGCACTGCGTAACTTCGACCGGGGGATCAATATTACCGCCGTCGAGCTGCGCGAGGCGGTGATCGAGGTGGCCAAGCGTTACTTCTGGCTGCCCCTGGGGAAGAAGCTCAACCTGATCCACCAAGATGCCAACGAGTTCCTGAGCGAGGCCAACCACAAGAAGGCCGATGTGATCTTCGCCGACATCTACCATGGTGACGGGGTAGACGAGCAGCAACTAAGCGAGACCTTCATCGCCAACGCCGCGGCCCTGCTTAAGGCAGAGGGGTATCTGGTGCTTAACTGCTGGAAGGAACATAGCCGCAACACCACCTTACTAGCTCAGCTAGAGCAACATTTCGGTGACGTACGCGCCTGCCTGACCGGTGGTGGCAACTGGGTAGTACTCGCCGGTAAACAGGCGCGCCAGATAAGTGCCAGTGGTCTTAAGGCCGAGGCGCAGCAGTTGTCGCAACAGTTGGATTTTCCCCTGAGTCGCAGCCTGACGCGCTTCGAACCCTGGGAGTCATGATACAGAGGTGTTGGCCTAATCGGTTTTTTGTCACCACAGATAGTTCAATCTTAAAAACCGATTAGTATGATAGTTTTTACCCGTTATATTTAATTGTCCAGTCTCGTTATTATCTCCTCATCGACAAAGAACACGGGGTCACGGCAGACGCCACACCCCACAAATTACTGTTAATAACGAGCACTGGAGCAAGCAATGACTCAATCAATCATCAACACCGAAATCAAGCCTTTTTCAGCCACTGCATACCACAATGGCGATTTCGTCTCTGTGACTGAGCAAGACCTACTGGGTAAGTGGTCAGTGGTTTTCTTCTACCCAGCCGACTTCACTTTCGTCTGCCCAACTGAACTTGGTGACATGGCTGACCATTACGAGAAGCTGCAGTCTATGGGTGTCGAAGTTTACTCAGTTTCTACCGACACTCACTTTACTCACAAGGCGTGGCACGATAGCTCAGACACTATCGGCAAGATCAACTACCCAATGATCGGCGACCCAACCGGTGTTATCTCACGTAACTTTGGCGTGATGATCGAAGAAGAAGGTCTGGCACTGCGCGGTACCTTCGTGATCAACCCTGAGGGTCAGATCAAGGTTGCCGAGGTTCATGATCTAGGTATCGGTCGTAGCGCTTCTGAGCTGGTTCGTAAGATTCAAGCGGCTCAGTATGTAGCGACTCACGATGGTGAAGTTTGTCCGGCAGCATGGCAGCCAGGTGAAGAGACCCTAGCACCTTCACTTGACCTGGTCGGTAAGATCTAAGATCTCTGCTAAAGGTTGCTCGGGCCTCATCATCTCGGGCAACCCGGCGAAAGCCAAATTCGTTTAATCATCATTCTTTTTCATTGCCGGTTCACCTCCCCCTGCATGCGAGCCGGCAATTTTTCCCCTATGTTTTGGCTCCCAGTGGGAGCCACTTTTTTCCTAGGAGTTATCATGTTAGATGCGAATGTGAAAAATCAGCTGACTACCTATCTGCAAAACCTCAAGCGCCCAGTTGAACTTGTCGTATCGGCAGATGAGCGTCCTAAAGCAAAAGAACTATTGTCGTTGGCAACCGATATTGCCGCGCTTTCCGCATTAGTGTCATTGACCCAAGTTGAGGGTGAGCGCACCCCGTCAATGACAGTTAAGAGTCCTGACACCGGTAGTCAGATCCATTTTGCTGGCCTGCCCATGGGGCACGAGTTTACCTCTCTGGTGCTGGCGCTGCTGCACACAGGTGGCCATCCAATCAAGCTCGCCCCCGAGGTGATCGAGCAGATCCGTGACCTGCCGGGTGAGTATCGCTTCGAGACCTATGTGTCACTCAGCTGTCAAACCTGTCCCGAGGTGGTACAGGCGCTCAACATGATGGCGGCGATCAACCCCAATATTCAAAACACCATGATAGATGGTGCCCTGTTCCAGGATGAAGTGAACGAGCGCAATATCATGGCGGTGCCTTCTGTTTACCTCAACGGCGAGCCGTTTTCTGTCGGTGGTATCAGCGTGGTCGAGATCCTCAATAAGCTGGATGTTAACGCGGCCAGCCGTCAGGCGGAAAAGCTCAGCCAGAAAGAGGCCTTCGATGTGCTCGTGGTCGGTGGTGGCCCAGCCGGCGCCTCTGCTGCCATCTATGCTGCCCGCAAGGGGCTGAGAACCGGTATCCTGGCGGACAAATTTGGCGGCCAGGTGGCCGAGACTGTGGGTATCGAAAACTTTATCTCGGTCAAGGCGACCGAAGGCCCTAAGCTGGTGGCTAACCTGGAAGCCCACGTACAGGACTATGATGTCGATATCATGGATAACCAGCGCGCCCTGAGTCTCAAGTCGGGCGAGCTGTTTGAGATCCAGACCGAAAGCGGCGCACTGCTGCGCAGCAAGACGGTACTCCTGGCCACGGGCGCCCGCTGGCGCGAGATGAATGTACCGGGTGAGAAAGCGTATCGTGGCAAAGGCGTCGCCTACTGTCCTCACTGTGATGGCCCGCTGTTTAAAGGCAAGCGCGTCGCTGTGATTGGCGGTGGTAATTCGGGTATTGAGGCGGCCATCGATCTGGCCAATATCGTCGAGCATGTTACCGTTCTCGAGTTCGATAGCAAGCTGCGCGCCGACGAGGTACTACAGCGTAAGGCGGCCTCCATGGGCAATATCGAGATCATCACCCAGGCGATGACCACAGAAGTGGTGGGCGATGGCACACGGGTACAAGGCCTGAACTACACAGACAGAGCCACGGGCGAGCAGCACCATGTTGCCCTGGCGGGGATCTTCGTGCAGATAGGCCTGGTGCCAAATGCCGAGTGGCTCAAGGGCACGGTCGATCTCAGCGATCGCGGCGAGATCATGGTCGATGCCAAGGGGCAGACCTCATTGCCAGGCGTATTTGCCGCGGGCGATGTGACCGACTCGGCCTTTAAGCAGATCATTATCGCCATGGGCAGCGGCGCAACGGCCTCCCTGGGTGCCTTCGACTACCTGATCCGTCTCGGCGAGCCGGCGGAGTCGGTTGCGGCTTAGGGAACAAATTGCTACAGATAAACAGCCAGCTTTATGCTGGCTGTTTTTTTATTCGTCTTTATAATTACTTAAGCTTATGACGATAGCAGAAGAGGGGCGGGCGCAGATACGATGAACAGTAAGCCAAAAAGCTTTGACGAACTCCTGACCCAAGAGACTCACCTCTATCTTTGCCGCTCGGTGAAGTGGACCGCCTATCTCTCGGTGTTCCTGCTGATTGCCATCTTCCTCGCCACCATGCTTCAGAAGCATCATGTTTTAACCCTAGAGGATCTCTTAGTATTGCAGATGCCTACTCTGAGTATCGCCCTGTTTGGGTTGGCGGGGATTCTCTATCGTCAGCCTGAGCAGCATCGCATGGGGCTAGTGCTGGCTTACCTCTTGGTACTCGAAGTTGCCTGGATCTACTTTGTGATTGGACATTACTGGCTGACCAGCACCTTAAGTATTCAATGGGAATATGGCTCCCTTGCCGCAGTCGATTCTGTTGTCGACGTCTTGGTGTTTACCTTTGCCATCTCTCTCTATCCCCTGCGCGGCTGGCTCTTGGTCAGCGTGGTGCCCTTACTGACGGTGAGTATGGTGACGCGGCTTATCGAGATCCCGGAAAATCCCATTTTCGCCGTCACTAAGTTTATCTGTCTCTTTGTGATCATACTTACCGGGCAGAAGGTGCTGCAGCAGTGGTTTCGTAAGGCGATTCTGCGTAACGCCGAGAAATTGCAGCTGTTGCAACAATTTAAGCGGATGGCCCTGATAGACGGCCTGACTGACCTGAGCAATAGACGCCATTTCGACGAGGTGCTGGCCCTTGAGATCAAGGCGTCCGAGCGTACCGGCGATCCCCTGAGCATCATCTTACTGGATGTGGATTTCTTTAAACGCCTCAACGACAGCCTGGGCCATGGCGAAGGCGATCTCTGTTTGATTGGGCTAGGTGAGGTGCTGCGCGGCGTGGCGTCTCGGCCTAGAGATCTGGCGGCGCGCTATGGTGGTGAGGAGTTTGCCATCATATTGCCCGATACCGATCTCGATGGTGCGCGTCATATTGCCGAGCAGATCCGTAGTGGGCTCAAGAGCGCCGAGATCCCCCATCCAGACTCGACGCTAGGGGATCATGTCACCGTCTCTCAAGGGGTCAGCCTGTGGCAACCTGGGCTGGATGCCAACGAGCTACTGGCCAGCGCAGATAGGCTGCTCTACCTGAGTAAGTCCCTGGGGCGGGACCGATTTAACTGCGGGGTAGCCAAGGCGGAGGAGGCCGACGACAAGCTTGTCAGCCACCATTTAGCCTGATCTCTGTGAATCTCGCTGAGTGCTAGGCTGGCAGAAGGGACTCTGCCTCAGCTATATTTGGCATCTATGGCTTTGAGTGAGCGTAAAAACAGTCCCAGGCCGCCCACGGCCAGAACCAGTATGACCAAGAGGTCGAAGGTGGTCATGGTCCTAAGATTGAATCTGACACTGGCCAGCACGCCGAAGATAAGCGCCGTGAGTGACCCCAGGGTCAAAAGCCAACCCAGCAGGTTTCTGGCGTTATAGAAGATGATGCCTATGCCAAAGATCAGCGGGATCAGTATGGTGCCCCCGGTGATCCCCATGCCACCGACGTTGTAGAGTCGATAGCCAAGGCTAAAGTTTGACGTCACGGAAATGGCGTTCAGCAGCAGGTAGAAACCGCCGCACATCATTACCAGCCCTACTAAAAACAGGCCTATTCCTCCGGAACTGCCGCCGGCTCCTCGCATCTGTCTATCCTCCATGTGTAAGCTTCCACTTTCTACTGCAAGTATTGGCCACAGTGCATCGCTTCGATGAGCGCTATGATAAGCGCCTAAGTGGCCGGGTTGGCTCAGCTTAATATGTTTTGCCGCAAGGTGATAGTCGTCACCTGTATGTTTTTAGCCATCATAAAAAAAGCCCTCATGATGAGGGCTTTATTAAGTTCGCTCTGATTTAAGCTGTGGTATTAATGTTGTGACCACTATTTCCCACAGGCCCAGCGCTAGGCGCTGAGTCAACCGCTTCAATCAGTTGTAGTGCAATCTCTCCCTCTGCCTGCTGCTGCTCTTTGGCGAGCTGTGCAACTTTAACCCCAACGCTTCCATTGCTTAGGTTAGGTTGTAGATTACTGGTTCCAACTGTTATTGCCATGATTACCGCCTTAAACTGGGTGAGAGCCTATAGTTAACCGAAAAACTTTCGCTAAGGTTAACTATAGTGCTATCGGCCACGTTTGGGAAAACTTTAGCCTATTCCAAATTAATTGGTGGCGCGCCGTCTCTCAAGCAACTTACGTCCCATGCTGATTATGAAGGTGACGCCAATGGACGCGAAGATCAAGCCAATGGCCAGGCCAGCGTTTTGCAGCGCGGTCGGGTCGAGCGCCAGCATGCCGCCCAGACCTATCATCATGATCCCCGACATGAGTTTCAGGGTTTGGCCCTCTTTCTCGGTCAGCTTACGCTTGCCCAGGGTGGCGCTGAAGGCGATCACGATAGCCGCCAGTGGGATCACATAGACGATGTTATAGAAGGCCAGGTAGAGGTAGCGCTCGAAGGCCGGTAGCTCATGCATTGACAGTACGCTGGTGTAGATCATTGGGAAGCCCGCGGTACACAGCAGCTCATAGGCGTTGGCCAGGATGGCCAACACCACAGTGCCGGCGATCATCGCCGCCATGCTGCTGGCACTGGTGAGCTTACCCATACGCTTGATCAGGCCGGTGCGGTTTTCCGCCGACATCGAGAGGCTGACTTCCCCCTTAGTGAAGAAGTATTCCTTGATGTTGATGGCACCGGCGATCAGCGCCATGAGCCCCGCCCCGAGAATGATGAGGCCACCGTCGCTACCCGCGCCCAGCAGCTCGAAGATGTTGAGCCAGGCGATCATAAACAGGAAGTAGATAAAGCCAGAGAAGAAGACGAAGATGCCGCCGACGATCAACATGCGACTGCGGCTCTTGGCGTTGACCATGATAGAGAGCAAGAACAGTAACACGAAGAAGGCGCAGGGGTTAAAGGCATCGACCCCGGCCAGCACCACGGTCAGCACCGGCAGTGAGAGCTGCTCGGGGGCAACCACGCCGATAAGTGGCAGCTCTATGGGTTGTACCTTAGTGGCCGGCGCGGCAGCGGTGTTTTCCTCCAGTCCTAGGTCACAGGTGCCGGGTTCGCTGCTGGCGCTACAGGTGGCAAACAGCGGCTCGTCCTCAGTGGCTGCCGTACCAGTCTGAGTCGCCTGGTCGTTATCCTCTACCACGCCGCCCAAGGCGCGATAACAGGCCTTGAGTTGCTGCAGAATAAATTGCCCGGTCACGGCCTCGCTGCTGTAGCCCACGGTAGCCTGTTCACAGGCGGCGATATAGGGCACAGAGCGGGCGGCAACCTTGGTCTGCTCGGCGACCGCCTGCCATTTTTCCCGGGTGCCCGCCTGAGACACCATGTGTGACTCCAGTTCTATCCAGGGATATTTTTCCGGCAGGCTATCGATAAAGGGGTGGGCCTCGGCGCAGTGGGGGCAGGTCTTAGACCAGAAGAAATAGAGCTTAATCTTCAGCTGACCGTCGGCGTCGACATAATGCCAGGTGGCATTTTGAGGTGCTGGCTGTTCTTCGGTCTGTGCGAAACTGGGTAGTGCGCTCGAGAGCATTAGAAAACAAAAAATTAGGGCTCTAAACATAATCCCTCCCCGGGAGCTGATTTGCCAAATAGACGATGACAAAGGCGTGAATCCTCTGCCTCTAGTGTACTGCGCGTGGTGGGGGAGACTAAGTTTATGTTTCAGATTTGCAACGCAAATCTTGAAATGTACAGGAAGTGTTAACTGGCGCGGATTTTAGCCTATCGTCAACTTGCCGCCTCGCCTTTTTACAGGGAGGCGGGCTCTGGAATTTGAACCTATTACTTCAGCTGCTGGTGGGCTGGAGCTGTGGTGCTGGCGATGACAGTTGCCTGCTCGCTCTGCTGGCACCAGTGGATGCTCAGGGTGCGGGTATCTTCCTTGCTGGCGGTTAACAACTTGGTGACCACAGGTTGGTTGTAGTCGGCCTTGGTCAGGAAACTCTTAACCCGTTCGATGCGGCGGTTGGCGAGCCAGAAATTGTATTCTCTGAGCTTCTTATCTGTCTCGCCCTTAAAGAGGGGAAACTCCAGTAGCAGGTAACCGTTATCTGTCTGGGTCTTCTCGATCAGCTGCTGCAGCTGTTTGGCATATCGTCTATCGAAGTAAGAGCTGTTTTTCTCGAAGGGGATATCGCCAAAGCTGATGTTTTGCGGGCAGGCAGCACCGGCTTGGGCGGTAATGAGACATGACAACATCACCAGTAGCAATCGCTTCATAGTGAACACCTCCATTGTGTTTTTAGAGTATTAAGCTGAATTAGGAGGGGGAATTTAGGGGATTATCGTTCGAAAAGCAACCATGTTTGATGTAGGAGTTGGGCGAAAATTCCAGCCTTTTTGCGTATTTAACCCTGTGTCAGGTTTCAGTCGATCCGCATCTAAATGGTTTTACTTAGTTATTTTAATAAGTCACTGTAAAGATGACAGATTATTGACTAACTATGCAGTAAAAAATTTTTCTTGATAATTTTTCACTTTGGCCTGCACATGGCGTAAACTTGGTAAAAGTTGTGTGCAATTTAATAATGGCGATCCAATTCATGAGTCAATCCAAGAGCCAAGATACTCAGCCTAACCCCCTGGCCCTCGAAAATCAGATCTGTTTCTCGCTTTATAGCGCCGCCAATGCCATGGTGCGCGCCTATCGTCCCTTGCTGGAGGCGCTGGACTTGACCTATTCGCAATATCTGGCGATGTTGGTCTTATGGCAAGAGCCGGGGATCAGCGTCAAGACCCTAGGTGAGCAGCTGCATCTGGATTCGGGCACCCTGACCCCGCTGCTGAAACGCCTGGAAGCCAAAGGACTGGTGACTCGTGGGCGCAGCGAGGCCGATGAGCGGGTGCGGGTACTCCAGCTGACCGATGCCGGCAAGGCGTTACAGCAGCAGGCTAAATCGATTCCGATGCAGATGCTCTGCAAACTGGGAGGTGAGCCCGAGGAGTTTATTGAACTCAAGCGCCTGTGTGACAAGGCCTACCGTTATCTGGAAGCGGCGGGCCAGGAGTAATCTAATTAGATTCATTTAGCGAAAGGACGCGATATGCAAGCAGTGGATTTAGTAGTGATTGGCGGCGGTATTACCGGGGTGGGCATCGCCCAGTGTGCCCAGGCGGCTGGCTACTCAGTGGTGCTGCTTGAAAAGGATAATCTGGGCGAGAAGACCTCATCTAACTCGAGCAAGTTGATCCATGGCGGCCTGCGTTACTTAGAGTCGGGCCAACTTGGCTTAGTGCGCCAATCCTTGGCCGAGCGCAAGGCACTACTGACCTTGGCCCCCGAGCTGGTCAAGCCTGTGCCTTTCTATATTCCTATCTATCGGGGCAGTCAGCGCGGTCCCCTGGCCATTCGCGCCGGGTTGAGTCTGTACGCCCTGCTGAGCGAGCTGGATCCTTTGGGACAGTTTCAGTCTGTGGCGGCCAATCGCTGGAGTGAGCTTGCGGGTCTCAAACTCAAGGGGCTGCGCGCCGTGTTTCGTTACTGGGATGCCCAGACGGACGACGGTGCCCTGACTCGCGCGGTGGCCGAGAGTGCCAGGCAACTGGGCGCCGAGCTGCTGACCCATGTCAGCCTGGAGCAAATAGAGCACAGGCCTGACTCCTGTATCGTTAGCTTTAGTGTTGACGGCGAGCGTCGCCGCCTCAGCAGTCGCTGTGTCATCAATGCCACCGGCCCCTGGGTGAATCAGACGCTAGAGCGCGTCATCCCTAAGGTCGAGGTCTCGCCCGTGGAGTTGGTGCAAGGGAGTCACTTAGTGCTGGATATCCCAGCGCCGAGCGGCATCTTCTACCTGGAGTCTATCTTCGACAAGCGAGTGGTGTTTGTCATGCCCTGGCAGGGCAAGACAATGATAGGCACTACCGAGACCCCGATCGATAATGTGGAGGCGGCGGGGGTGACGTCAGCCGAGGAAGCCTATCTGCTGGGGATCTATCGCCATTACTTTCCCCTGTGTGAGGCCGAAGCTGGGCTGGAGGCGCGCATCATAGGGCGCTACTGTGGCGTGCGCGTGCTACCCAAACAAGGTGGGGAGGCGTTCGATCTGCCCAGGGATACCATGATGCTGTCACGGGATACCCATCCCAACCTGCTCACCGTCTATGGCGGTAAGCTCACCACCTTCAGGCACACGGCCAAGGAGGCCTTGGCCTGGGTCAAGGCACGCCGCGGGCCTAAGCCGGTGCGTGCCGATGTCGATAAGTTGCGCCTCCCCCCAGTGGCAGATGAAGCATCGGGCAACCAATTGCCGATGGGGAAAGGTGATTTTTCTCCTCAAAAAGGCTAAAGTAGGGCGCCTTTTTTAAGCCAAGTTGCGAGCAAATCATCCGTGAAGTGTGCCTATTTCGATGCTAATCAGTGTCTTTCCTGTCGTCATATCGAGACGCCCCTGAATGAACAGGTGGCGGCGAAAACGGCGACCCTTGAGGCGCTGCTAAAGGATCTGCCCGTGGCGCAGTGGCTGCCGCCTGTGGTGGGGCCCGAGAGTGGTTTTCGTAACAAGGCGAAGATGGTGGTACTGGGCGCGGCCCATGAGCCGATACTCGGACTGGTGAGCCCCAGCGGCGAGGCGGTAAGCCTGTGTGACTGTAGCCTCTATCCTCAAGATATGCAGCAGTTGCTGCACAGATTAGAGCGTTTCGTGCGCCAGGCCGGTATTCCGCCCTACCGAGTGGACAAGGCCAAGGGCGAGCTTAAGTTTATCCTGCTGACCCGCAGTCAGGTGCGCGGCGAATATATGCTGCGTTTCGTGATGCGAAGCCAGCAGGCGATTCCCCGTATCGAACGTGAACTCCCCGCACTGCTCGCCGAGCACCCCGAGATCAAGGTGGTGTCGGTGAATCTGCAACCCGTGCATATGGCGATCCTGGAAGGGGAGGAGGAGATCTTCCTCACCGAGGCGACCCGGCTGGAGGAGGAGTTTAATCAGGTGCCCCTCTACATTCGCCCCAAGAGCTTCTTTCAGACCCATCCCGAGGTGGCGGCTAAGCTCTATCAGAGCGCGCGGGAGTGGACCCGTGAGCTGGCGCCTAAGTCTATTTGGGATCTCTTCTGTGGTGTCGGCGGCTTCGGCCTGCACTGCGCCTCGAAAGAGGTGGCGCTTACCGGTATCGAGATCGAGGCCGAGGCCATCGCCTGCGCCAAGATGTCCGCCGAGACTCTTGGGCTGACAAACGTACGTTTTACCGCCCTGGACTCGACCAGCTTTGCCAGCGACAGCCGCGGTGAAGACAAGCCAGATCTGATTATCGTCAACCCGCCAAGGCGGGGAATTGGCGAGGCGTTGTGTCATTCGTTGAGCGAGTTTGCCCCCAAGGCGATTCTCTATTCCAGCTGCAATCCCAAGACCCTGGCCAAAGATCTGCATGTTATCTCAGGCTACCGGGTGACCAAGGTACAGCTGTTTGATATGTTCCCCCACACGGATCATTTCGAGGTGCTGGTGATGTTGCAGCGCATTGGCGACTAGCCGCTGAGCTCTCTAAGCTTCCCTAACACTCCCCGGTCTGTCATCAGGCGGTCATCTGTCTGTCATAATCTAATCAACCTGTATTTCAAAAGGCTGCGCGCAACATAGCGGCGCGGCCAAATCTCGGCTCTGGCTTGACGGAGGGTGACCAATTGGGTGAGGTGTTTAAGCAGTTTCTGCTCTTGGGACTGATGAGTTTTGGGGGGCCTGCGGCCCATATAGGCTATTTTAAGCGGCGCTTCGTCGATGAACTCAGCTGGCTGGACGCGGAGCGTTTCGGTGCCATCGTCGCCATGAGTCAGGTGATCCCAGGACCGGGATCGAGTCAGGTCGGTTTTGCCATCGGCCATCACAGGGCGGGGCTGTTTGGTGCCATCGCCGCGTTTCTCGGCTTTACCTTACCTTCTTTTCTGCTGCTCTATCTCCTGGCGGTGGCGAGTGTCAGCTGGCTGGATACCAGCTGGTTTCAGGGGCTTATCCATGGCCTCAAGTTGATGGCGGTCGTGGTGGTGACCGACGCCGTTCTGAGCATGTTTAAACAGTTCTGCCGTCGCGGCGCGACTAGGCTCTTGATGCTGTTTTGCGCCTCGCTGACCCTGTTTGTCGGCACCCTGGCTAGCCAGCTGGGCATGTTGCTTCTGGCCGGTGTGTTTGGGAGTTTGTTACTGGCGCCAGCAGCGCTGCAAGATGGCGAGAAGGGCGGACAGGAGCGCGTCCAAGGCGATGCTGTTGATACCTTGCGACCTCAGATGTTGCCGCTGGCGCTGTTTATCTCGCTGTTTGGCCTGTCGCTCTACTGGCTAGGGACTGGCCATAGTCTGGCGCAGTTGTTTGCCCAGTTCTATCAGGCGGGTTCTCTAGTGTTTGGTGGTGGTCACGTGGTGCTGCCGCTACTGGAGGCGAGCGTGGGGCAGCAGCTGACCAATGAGCGTTTCCTGACCGGTTATGCCCTGGCGCAGGCGGTGCCGGGCCCAATGTTTACCCTGGCGGCCTTTCTCGGCGCCGAATCCTGGTTTGAGTCGCCGCTGCTGGGGGCCCTGGTGGCGACCCTCGCCATCTTCTTGCCGGGATTTTTGCTGCAACTCTCCTTGCTGCGCAGCTGGCATGGCTTGATGGGGCGGGCGAGATTTTGCGGCGCCATCATGGGGCTTAACGCTGCCGTGGTTGGCTTGCTGTTGGCGGCGTTGATCTCGCCTGTGATAACCAGTGCCATCCTCGCCTGGCCTGATGCCTTGTTGGTGCTGGCGGGGCTGGCCTGGCAGCTGCGTTCTCGCCCCAGCATTCTCATGCTCTTGCTCTGCTTCGCGCTAGCGGGGATGCTGCTTGCTGCCATGGGCACATTCGTTTAGCGCCATTGAGTTAAGCTTGTTGGTTGCGCCAGATCAGGGTGAGGCTGGCGCCGCCCAGCTGGCTGGATCTGGCCACCTCTAACCGACCCTGGTGCCAGATGGCTATCTTACGGGCGATGTAGAGCCCCAGACCATAGCCGGAACCATCGGCCTGCTCCTTATCCCGGGCGAAGGCGGCCAACAGCTGCTTGCCCTTGCCTTCGAAGCCGGGACCATCGTCTTCGACCGTGATCTGGCATTGATCCTTGTCGCAGCAAAAGCGCACCTGAATCTTATGTTTGGCGAAGCGCAGGGCGTTCATGATCAAGTTTTGGGTAGCGATGGTCATGGAGTTGGCATCGAACAACGCCTGCCCATCGTCGGCGATAAACTCTATGCTTATCTTGTCTTGATAGAGGGCAAACTTCTCCTCTAGCTGTTCGAGGAAGGCCTGGGTGGCGATCGTCTGTTTCTGTATTTTCGCCTCCCTGTGCTCCAGCTTGGCGAAGGAGAGGTAGTTGTTGGCCAGCTGCTCTATCTCATCGATATCGGCGTTGAGTCGCTGCCAGTATTTCTCATCTAGCTCAGCCTTGCTCAGCTGCAGGGCGAAGCGCATGCGAGCCAGGGGGGTCCTGACCTCGTGGGAGATGGTGCGCGACAGCTCCTTGTGCATCTGCAGGAAGTCCACTATCTGCAGCGTGACCTCATTAAACACCTTGGCCAGGGGATAGATGGCTGAGCGTTTACTGATCTTTTGCTCCATCCTTCTCGGATTGGCACCAAACTCGACGGCCGATGCTTGCAGGCGGGCGAGATCCCGAAACAGGGGCCAGATAAGCAGCAGGGCCAGGCAGCCCAGGCTGGCATAGAGGGCGAAGATGATAAGCTCTGTGGGTACAGGTTGTCTGGCTGGGCTCTGAATGGGGCCTAAGGCGAGCACCTTTTTTGCCGCTTTATCTAGCGATTTATCCTTCGCCTTGTTCGAGTCGAGCGCCTGTCGATAGTAATAGGTCTTGTTACCGCTCAGGGTGAGGGCGATGGTTTCGCCGCGGGCGAGCTTGTCGGCCAGATCTTGAGGCAGCGCCAGCTCGTCTCTGGACAGCTCACGGATGAGAAGCTTGTTGTCTGCCTCATTCAGGCTGTGAAACACGCTGTCGACGTCTATCTGGTAGGACTCTACCTGATGCTGCATGGCGCTGTGGATCTCGCTGAAGGACCAGATGATTAGCGCGCTGCTTAAGATCAGCAGGGCGTAGAGACGGTAGAATTGATATTTCATCCCTTATCCGCGGTCTGGGGCTGATAGTTAAACAGGTAGCCCTGGCCGTGTACCGTCTTGATGGTGAGTCCGGCAATCTGATAGCTGTCGATTTTCTTTCTCAGGCGGCTGATCTTGAGATCGATCGCCCGGTCGAGACCATCATAGGGGCGGCCCACATACTGTTCGAACAGATATTCGCGGCTGAGTACCTTGCCCGGGTGCTGGGCAAAGATCCACAGGAGATCGAACTCCTGAGTGGTCACCTTCTGGGGGCGATCGCCTATGGTCAGCAGTTGATGGGTATGATCTATGGTGAAGTCGTGTAGGGTGACGGCCTGAGGGGCTGCCTCGCCGGGGAATTTCCTCAGGTTGGCCTTGATGCGAGCCACCAACAGCTCAGGGTTGACCGGTTTAACGATATAGTCGCTGGCACCCAACTCCAGGCCCTTTATCTGCTCCTGCTGGCCGTCGAGGGCGGTCATGAAGATGATCACGCACTGGTAGCGCGCCTGTAACTCGGCGAACAGGCTAAAGCCATCTGTGTCGGGCAACATGATGTCACAGATAATGAGATCGAAGTTGAGATCGGCGGGCAGATTCGCGACCGCCTGGGCCGATTCGCTGTGGGTCAGGTCGAAGCCTTGCTGCGTCAGGTAGAGCAGGGTGAGCTCGGCCAAATCCAGATCGTCTTCAATCAGGAGTATCTTAGGTTTGCTCATAACAGGTTCCAGTTGAGTCCTCGGCGTTTGCGGGTGTTGACGGGCTGATAGGTGGCGATCTGTATGGTCACCTCATCGAGCACCTTGTTGTTCAGATCTTTGATTTGCACTTGGGTGTCTTTGGTGAGGGTCAGCTCGAGCAGGTGATCCACGCTCAGGCGGTCAAAACACTGCTCCGGCTTTTCCTTGAGGGCGACCCAGATACAGGTCTGTTCCAAGGCCTCTAGTCTGTAGCTTATCTTGAGCGTTAGATGGCAGGGACTGCCCGCCTCGAGTACCGCGCAGGTCTTAGGCTTGATATTGACCTGGGTGCTATTGCCCTGGCAGTAGAAGCTGGTGGCCAGGGCCAGCAACAACATGCACTGTATCAGCTTGATGGCGTTAGAAGGCATAGCTGACTCCAATGAACCCGGATAGGTAGCCATCCTTCTCTACCATGAGGTTCTTAGTGATCTCATCTCCTAACCAAGTGTAGGTGACAATCGCTACGAAATTAATATCTTGCCACAGGGGGACATTGACGACGCCGCTGGTATGGTAGTTGATAGCCGCCGATTGGGGTTGTAGGGTACGGCCGCGGCCCAGCTCGGCTTGGGTGAAATGGTAGTAATAGCTGATCAGCTGACTGCTCTTGCGTATCGCGCCGACTTCGAAGCCCAGTGCACCCCAGGAAAATGCCATGTTTTTCTTGGCCTTGAAGTGGATCTCGTTGCCCTGATGTACACCACTGATATCGTGAAAATAGCCCAGGGTGAAATCGCTGTAGGGAGTCAGCCAGGTGGTGCTGAGGCCCCCCAGGTAGGAGATGTGACGCTCGATCGGTACCTCGGGGATTTCCGGACCAAACAGGGGCTGCTTGTTGGGCTTATAGCCGAGAATGTCACTCAAGAAGACCTTGTTCCAACCATCGAGTTCGAAGAAGAAGCCATCTTCGTTGAGTCGGGTCTGCAGGTCGACCAATAGGCTGTCTGACTCATACAGGCTATAGCCCAGGGTGAAGTTCTCGACATAGAAGCGGTCATCATAGTAGGACCAGCTCGGCAGGACATAGGTGGTGATATCGTCCGACTTGGCCCTGGGGTTCTCGATGCCACCATAGCCCAAGGCGAGGGTGAAATGAAATTCGCCCGTGGTTATGTCATCTATCTGCTCTTCGGCCCTAGCCTCGCTCAGGAGCAGCCCTGTGAGGAAAATAAGACCGGACAAGAGGTACTTCATGGCCTTCATCCACATCCCGAAACTGAAATTAGCATCTAAAACCATCTCAGGTTAAAAGTCTGTAAAAATATATATAAGTGTACAAAATGCTACATGCCTTGGGAGGATTTTTCGAGTAGAGCCTTTAGGTTAGCGCTAATCGAGGCATTTAAGATCTGTCCCCTGCCAAGCTTGGCTGTGGCCCTGCTGTATTCCCCCGTTATTCGCGTACTGCGTTTTTCTTCTTTTCGCTACTGGCACCCGTGTCGGTCGGCTGTACTGCGCGACTTGCACTGCTCGACTTGTACTGTGCGACCTGCATTGAATGATTGAATAATCATGCTTGGCCTCTTGCCAGGGAAGAAGATCCTTTCCTATGTAGCAAGATGATCTCCTATCCCACTTAGCTCTTGAGCTCATTGCATTTCGACGCCTTGTTTGTAGTGATTTTGTTATCGGGTGATGTTTTTTGGGGAAACTCGGCTTGCTGTATTTAATGCGTTGTTTTAATTCTAGTTATTATTGTTTTTAGGTTTTGGTTTTTTCTGTGGTCTGACCTGAAAGTTGTAAAAATAACCCGCTGTTAACCAAATGTTTGTTTTTTAACAAAACTACAAAATGCTACACCAAAGCTATCCACATTAGTTAAGCCATCATGATTATATGTTAGTTCGCTGGTGAATAAGTATGCAAACAACAAGCTTCATCAGGGCATAACTACAAAAAAGGTGGAAGTTTCATGAGAGTGAAAACATTAGTAACAGCCGTGGCAGCCGCACTCTACAGTGCCGGTATGGCCCATGCGGCGATACAGCCGGGTAAGGTCGAAAGACTCGAGCCGTTGAAGATCACCGCCGAGCAGGCGAAAAAGCTCAACGCCGGCAGCACGCAAGAGGTTAACCTGTTGCAAAACGATGGTCTGAACGTACAGATCAGCCATCAGAACCAGAAGTTCGTCGCCGAAGAGGGGCTGACTGGCGAGCACGTCTATATCGTCAGACTCTATCAGAAGCCGTTGGCACAGGCGGGCGCGAGTCTGCTGGCTCAAGGCGGCGCCGAGCGCAGTTCGGTCAAGGGTAAACCAGGTGAGGCTAAGTTGTTTGTCGCCGGTCAGCCGGTTAACCGCGAGATTAAACACTACCGCGATCAGCTGCTGAGCAAGCAGCAGTCGGTCATTTCTGAACTGTCGGCCACCCTGGGCGATCGCCCTGTGCGTCAGCAGTTTACCAATGCGGTCAACGGTTTCTCTATGACCATGACCCAGGAAGAGGCCAAGCGCGTCTCCCAGATGGCGAACGTCGCCTCTGTTCGTCGTTCTAAGACCTATGATCTGCTCAGCGATGTCGGCCCAGAGCTGATTGGCGCCGACAAGATCTGGACCGGCACAGTGACAGACTCTGTGCCTTACAAGGGTGAGAACGTGATCGTCGGTATTATCGATACCGGGGTAAACACAGACCACAGATCTTTTGCCGATGTGGGCGACGATGGCTATGACCATCAAAACCCATGGGGCGCGGGCCAGTATGTGGGCGACTGTCTGAAAGAGGGCTTCGAAGGCCTGTGTAACGACAAGTTGATCGGCGTGCGCTCATATCCTGTGATCACTGATAACTTCACCAGCGGTGTCTATGGCGATACGCGTCCGGCAGTGGGTGAAGATTACCAGGGACACGGCTCTCACGTGGCCTCGACAGCGGCGGGTAACGTGCTGCTGGATGTCGACTTTGTGAATCCGGCGCCGGGGGCGGTTAACGATGGCAACGTGGTGAAAGAGGCACTCTTCCCACGCATGAGTGGTGTGGCGCCTCATGCCAACATCGTCTCTTATCAGGTATGTCATCCTTCGAACGCATTAAACGCTGGCTGTCCAGGTGAAGCGCTTATCGCCGGTATCGAAGATGCCATCAGCGATGGCGTGGATGTGATTAACTTCTCTATCGGTGGTCAGGATTCTCACCCATGGAGCGACGATGTGGAACTGGCCTTCCTGTCGGCACGCGAAGCAGGTATCTCTGTGGCGGCCGCGGCGGGTAACTCGGGTCAGCCTCAGGGATATAAAGAGTATTTCGGTGCCATCGACCATGCCTCGCCTTGGCTGATGAACGTGGCGGCGAGCACTCACTCACGCGAGATTCTGGTAGAGACCAAGCTTGTCGAACCTATGGGCGGCGCCGAAATGCCTCGCTGGAGCGAGATTGTCGGCGGTGCGGTAAACACCAGCTCGGTAACCGGCATGGTGGTGAAGGCCAGCGACTATGGTGATGAGTATTGTGGCGAGCCATTCCCGGCGGGGACTTTCGACCTGACAGATTCTGGCGGCAACCCAACCGATGTGATTGTGGTATGTAAGCGTAATAGTCTTAGCGATCCTAACGGCATCGCCCGAACTGCCAAGGCCGACAACATCAAGGCGGGCGGCGCCGATGGCATGATCATGTACAACTATGCCAATGCCGACGCTATCGTAGCAACCGCAGCCTACTCTGTGCCAAGCATACATATCACCAAGCAGGAGTGGGATGGTCGCTGGGACAACGGCATGTCTGGTTACGGCCTGAGTGATTGGCTGGCTAAAGGCAGCGACCATGTGTTGACCATCTCAGAGACGACGATAGATCGTGACCTGGACCCTGAGCGCGCCGACTGGCTGGCCGCCTTCTCGTCACGTGGCCCGAGCCCTTCGACGCCTGAAGCCCTCATCCCAGCGGTTGCGGCGCCTGGTGTAAATATTTACGCTGCGTTTGCCGATGAGCATCCGTTTGTCAGCAGTGGTGCATCCGGTGACTTTGCCTTCCTCAGCGGTACCTCTATGGCCTCGCCACATGTGGCTGGTGCCATGGCGCTGCTGAAGCAGGCTAAGCCGGACTGGAGTGCTACCGAGATCCAGTCTGCGCTGGCAATGACTGCCGAGAACAAGGTGCAGTACCACAGACTCGACGATGAAAATGGTGATGTGGCACTGGCGTCGACCTACCGAGCAGGTACGGGTCGTATCAACGTGGCTAACGCCGCCAAGGCCGGTTTTGTCCTGGACGAGACTGCCGAGAACTTCAAGGCTGCCGATCCGCAAAACGGTGGCGCGGTGCATAAGCTCAACATTCCACAGCTGGTGAATTTTGAGTGTAAGCCTAAGTGTCAGTGGATCCGTACCATCAAGGCGACCACAGCCGGTAGCTGGAGCGTGACCCATGATGACGTGAAGAACTGGGCATTCGATCCTCGTTCACAGATGACGCAAAATGGTGTGTCTATCAAGGTAACCCCGAGCGAGTTTAGCCTCGAAGCCGGTGAGACCATGGATATCGTGGTCGAGGCCTCGATCATGGATACCCAAGACTGGTTCAGCAACGCGGAAGTTGAGCTGCATTCAAGCCTGATCTTCACCGAAACCACAGGCAATGCCTCAGAGGCGCACTGGCCAGTGGTCTTCAAGTACGATAAGAACGGTATGCCTGGACGCCTGGCGGCAACCGCGCATCGTAACGACGGTAATGTGGTCATTAAGGGCATCAACCTGCCTGAAGGTGACAACATCCACGGCCGCATCTTCGCGCCGGTCAAGGCCGATGTGAAGACCATTACCCTACCAAAAGATGATGATGGTAACTTCCCATGGAGCGCATCGGGTGACATGACTGTGCCTATGGAAGAGCGTCTGGATGAGGCGACTCATGTCGAGATGATCGATGTGCCAGCCAACGCCCGTCGTCTGATGGTCGAGTCTTTCGGTACCACAGAGAGTGAACTGGAAGGCACCCTGGATAAGGGTAACCTCTTAGTATTTGTGGGTAAGGACTACAACGGTAACGGCCAAGCGGATCCGTATGAAGAGTTACTCTGTGTGTCTAACCACATCCAGTACGACAACTTCTGTAACATCAACCAGCCGGAAGAGGGCCAGTACTGGGCGGTATTCTACAACCCAAGAAAGGGCTCGCTACAGAACAACTACTTTGACGCCATGGAAGAGACCTTCCAGTTTGCGACTACGGTAGTGACTGACACTGTGGCGTCAAACATGAGCATCGACGTGCCAGCCAGCAATGGTCAGGACGCTGTAGATGTTCAGGTTAACTGGAACCTGCCTGAGATGGTTGAGGGCGACGTGTATTACTCGCTGATCGACTTTGGTAGTTCAGAGATCAACGCCGGCAACATAGGCAAGGTGGCCTTCAAGTTGGAACGTGGTGTCGACGATGTGAATCTGGATGTGCCACAAACCGGTGCACACCTGGGCGAGCAGGTACCTCTCACCTTCGAGGTTCAGCCTAACGACAGTGGTATCGATCGCGCCTTTACCATTAGCGCTGACATTCCGACAGGCCTAAGCTTGAATGTGGAAGATGTACTGACCTCATCGAAAGAGATAGTCACAGACATCAGCCTGGAAGATGGCAAGCTGACCATTAGTGGTGTCCAGCCTAACACGGCAGATATGGAAGCCAGCTATAATGTGACCACTAACCTGGAAGATGCCATGTGCCGTACGCCAAACTTCGGCAACAGCAACCCAGGTGGCTATGTGAACCTCGAAGAGTTCCGTATCTATCCTATGTTCAGTGGCTTTGCGCCAGTTGAGTATGACGCCAACGGTCGTGCCCTCACAGGTAAAGACAATAATATTCTTTACCGCAAGGGTATTGCACTGCCAATCGATGTGATCTTCGGTGGTCGTTATGACAGTTTCCATCTGTATAACAACAGCGAAAACCTCAACGTCGGCAAGCAGAATGCGCTGGATATCCATGCCCACGGCATCGTATCGCTATGGGAAGGTCAGCCTTTCTTCTTCCCATATCATGACATCTTCCCATACAACAGCTTCCCGTATGAGACGATCGGCATGATGTGGCGTGGCTTCGAGGTACTGGATCCTAATGCGCCAAGAGGTATCTTGTCGGCACCGCTGATCAACAACTTCAGCGAGCGCTCGGGTATCTCAATTGCCAGCACACAAACTGGTTGGGCTATCCTGGAATACGACAATGCCCGTACATACAAGTCGGCAGGTCGTGATGCGAACCGCGTCTACCAGTGGGACGAACAGGATGACAGATTCGACTTCGAGCTGATCTTCAACGTCAACACCCGCCATGGCGACGGTGAGTACGAGATGATGATGGCCTATGACAATCTGGACTTCGGTTCACAGGGCGGTCGCGGTTCTATCGGTGTGCAGGGTTTCCGAGGCGGTATGTATGCCTATGGACCACTACAGAAGTATCTGGGTGAGCAGTTTAGCTATGGCGAGCTGGATAAGAAATTATCCGACGGCCTGGTGATCTGTTACGACTATGTGGGGCCAGAGTCCTCACAGTTTGAAGTCACCGCCTGGACCCGTGTTAAGCAAAATGCCGCCGGTCAGGACCTGACGGTCAATGCCGTCAGCCAGGTCGAAGGCATGGCCGATATCAGCATGAGCCATACCGTCAGTGTTGCTTCTAACATCACCCTGGGCGCCATCGCCGACCAGAGTGTTGCCGAGAACACGAGTCTGGAAGGCATTGCTGTGATGTACGCCGATGAGCAAAACAGCGTTAATCAGATCACAGTTACCGGTGAGCACATTACCGCTGTGGTCGATGGCCATACTTCGGGCAGCGAAATCACCATCACACCAGAAGAGAACTTCTATGGTGAGGTTGAAGTGACGGTTACCGTGAGTGATGTGGAAAACCCAGCCGATGCGGCATCGACCAGCTTTATGCTGACGATCGTCTCTGACGGTGTCGAGCCACAGCCTGAGCCAGAGACACAACCCGAAGTCGAAGAAAAAGATGACGGTGGTGCGCTTGGTTTCGCGGCTCTCATGCTGCTGATGTTTGCCGGCCTGCGCCGCAAGTTAGCACGCTAATCTGGGGAATGTTCAGGCGGTTTGGAACTAAGCCGCCTGACAAAGCGATAAACGCCTAGTGCCTAGCTATCAGGGCGATACCTAGGCACAAACCAATAAGTGAAGTGATTGCCAGTATTCCAGGGATGGAGTACTGGCTTTTTTTATGTTAGGTGGAAATTCGGGCAAGTTAGTAAAGATTATTGATCTACTACAATTTATCTGGCATTAGGCGCTGACACTGCTACTTTTTAGCTATATTTTACTTACAAATAATAGAAACCCTGCTGGAGTGGAACATGTGGCAATTAAGAATGAAAAATAAGCTGTTAGTATTTGCGCTTCTGCCTCTGATATTGAGTTTTCTCTTTTTAGTTTCAATTACCTATAACTTGGAGTCCAATTCTCTCGAAGAGAATATGGCGACCTTCAAGGCGAGCCTCTATAGCGAACGTAAGGCGCAGTTAAAAGATCAGGTCGATATTGCCCTGGATATCGTCGAGCATCAGCTCTCCTTGGGGGCGGCAGGCGATGTGAACCAGGCGCTGCGTAACGTGCGTTTCGGTAGTGCCGGTTACTTCTTTATTTATGATTTTGACGGTTTCAACCGATTTCATGCGGTTAAGCCGGCGCTGGAAGGTACGGCGCAGATCGGCATGACAGATCCTAACGGCAAGAAGATAGTCGTCGGTCTTATCCAGGCCGCCAGAAGCGGCGATGGCTTCTTTAATTATGACTACTCCAAACCTGGGGTCACAGGCCTAGTGCCTAAGATAGGCTACGCCGCGACCGTACCGAGTAAAAATTGGATCTTAGGTACCGGCGCCTATACCGACGATATCGATGCCCAGGTGGACAGCTATCGTGAGGTGATGACCCAGCACATGAACGACAAGGCGATGATGATCATGCTATTTGCCCTAGTGCTGGTGGCTATCACCGCAGTGGTGATGCTGGTGGCCGCCCAGCGCATGGTCAACCCCATTCATAACATGGTGCAGAACCTCGAAGATATCGCTAAGGGCGAGGGGGACTTGACCAAGCGCCTCGACGTGCAGGGCAGCGATGAGATCGCCATGCTGGGTCGCGCCTTCAACCAGTTTGTCGATAAGCTGCAGGGGATCATCAAGGATGTGGCAAGGGCCACGGTGGAGGTTAAGAGTGGTGCCGACAATATCTCCTCTCAGACCTCGGCCATGGCTCAGCAGTTGATAAGCCACAACAACGAGACGGATCAGGTGGTCACGGCCATTACCGAGATGTCGGCGACCGCCTCTGAGGTGGCCATGAGCACGACTCAGGTGGCCGAGGCGACTCAGGCGGCGACCCAGGATGTGGGCAATGCCCAGGAGTGTGTCGACAGTTCGCTGCATGAGGTGTCGACCCTAATGGCCGAAATCGACATGGCGGCGGGGCATATTAACTCGCTCAATGAACAGTCGCAGAAGATCAACAGCGTATTGACTGTGATCGGTGGCATCGCCGAGCAGACTAACCTGCTGGCGCTGAACGCCGCCATCGAGGCCGCCCGTGCCGGGGAACAGGGTCGCGGCTTTGCCGTGGTGGCCGATGAGGTGCGCAGCCTGGCCAGCCGGACACAGGCCAGTACCTTAGAGATCAATGAGATGCTCTCCGAGCTGCATAACCTGGTGTCGCTGGCGGTGAGCAGCATGGAGTCGAGTCAGCAGAGCTGTCATCGTTCTGTGACCTCGTCGCGGGCGATCTCAGACAGCTTGGGCGCGGTGACCTCGGCGGTGACCTCGATTAACGACATGAGTACTCAGATCGCCACCGCGGCCACCGAGCAGAGTTCGGTGACCGAGGAGATCAACCGCAACGTGTTTGCGATTCAGGAGATCGTCAACGAGCTGTTGCAGGCCAGTAACAGCGCCTCGGATACCAGTCAGGGACTGGCCAACGAGGGACGCAATCTCGATACCCTGGTCGGACAGTTTAAGGTCTAGGGGGCTGTATAAGGGGCAGTTTAAGGTTCTGTGGGAGCTATGCCCCTATCGAGTCAACGTGCTAAAAAATAGACAAAGGCCGTAACCTAAGTTACGGCCTTTTTTCATCAGTTTATCAGCTAGGGCTATCTGTCAAGGCCATGGGTCAGGGCTATCCGCCGGGCATCAGGGCCAGCAGATGGCCTCGCTGGCCTTCTCCACCTTGACGGCGCAGATCTTAAACTCGGGGATCTTGGCCACAGGGTCGAGCACATTGTTGGTCAGCTTGTTGGCCGCCGCCTCAGCGAAATGGAAGGGCAGGAAGAGCACCCCAGGCTGCGCACGTCGCGTGACGAAGGGGCAATGTTGATGCTGCCGCGGCGAGTCGACAGGGTCAACACATCGCCGTTGTTGATGCCCAGACGGTCGGCATCTATGGCCGACATCATTACCTTAGGCGAGGCCAACTCGTTGAGGCCGTCGGTCTTGCGGGTCAGAGTGCCCGTGTGGAACTGCTCCAGCAGACGACCCGTCGACAGGGTGAAGGGGTAATCTTCACAGGGTAGCTCGGCCGGTAGACGGTAACCGACGGCCTGCATCTTGCCAAGGCCGCGGGTAAAACGCTCCTGGTGCATCAGGCGGGTGCCTTCATGGCCTGGTGCCGGGCAGGGCCACTGCTTACCCTGCAGGCCTTTTGGCGTACTCGGATCTGTGTCTTGCCATTGGATGCCGCGGTATTGCGGCGTGACCCGGGTCAGTTCCTGCCAAATCGCCTCTTCATCTTCATAGTGCCATTCGGCTCCGAGCGCCTTGGCGATATCTGAGACGATCTGCCAGTCGCGGCGCGCCAGCCCTGGGCTCTCGATGGCCGCCTGCAGGCGCTGCACCCGGCGCTCGGTGTTGGTGAAGTGGCCCGGCTTCTCGGCAAAGCTGGCCGCCGGCAACACCACATCCGCCAGCAGGGCAGTTTCGGTCATGAAGATATCCTGCACTATGAGCAGCTCGGCCGACTCCAATCCCTGCATCACATGGGCCTGGTCTGGGTCGCTCAGCACAGGGTTTTCCCCCATCACGTAGAGCGCCTTGAGCTTACCGTGTGCCAGGGCGTGCATCATCTCGGTGGCCGCCAGGCCAATCTGATCCGGTAGCCACTCCTGTTGCCAGGCCTGCCTAAAGGCGGCTTGCACCTCGGGATCGGTCACCTTCTGGTAGCCGGTGAAGTAGTTGGGCAGGGCGCCCATGTCACAGGCCCCCTGGACATTGCTCTGACCCCGCAGCGGATTGATGCCCGCTCCCTCGACGCCTATGTTGCCGCACAGCAGCTGCAGATTGGCGATGGCGGTGACATTGTCGTGCCCCGAGGTGTGCTGGGTGATCCCCATGGCGTAGTAGACGGCCGTCTTTTTCGCCGTGCCTATCATGCGCGCCAGATCTGCTATCTCATCGGCGTCGACGCCGGTGATCTTGGCGGCGTTACTCAGGCCGTAGTCTTCCTTCATCACCTCACTGAGGAGCTCATCGAACCCCTCGACGCGCCGCTTGATGTAGTCGCTATCGTGCCACTCATTTTTAATGATCTGTTGCATGATGGCATTGAGTAGCATGACGTCGCTGCCCGGGCGGTGACGCAGGTAGAGCTCGGCGTGGTCGGCGATGCTGACCCGCTTGGGGTCGGCCACCACCAGACGGGCGCCGTGTTGATTCACCGCCTGCTTTATCTTGGAGGCGATGATGGGATGAGCCGCTTCGGTATCCGAGCCCAGGATGAAGATAAGGTCCGACGATTTGATCGATGGAATATCGTTGGTCATGGCGCCGCTGCCCAGGCTGTCCTGCAGGGCCGTCACCGTAGAGGCATGGCACAGGCGGGCGCAGTGATCTATGTTGTTGGTGCCGATGACACTTCTAAACAGCTTCTGGAACAGATAGTTATCTTCGTTGGTCGCCTTGGCCGATGCCAGGCCTGCGATGGCGTTGCCGCCATGTTCTGCCTTGATGCGGCTAAGTTCACTGCCTATGTAGTCGATAGCCTCTGCCCAGCTGACGGGTACCAGTTCGCCCGCCTTGCGCAGCAGCGGCTGGGTCAGGCGTTGCTGGCTGTTGATGAAGTCGAAGCCGAAGCGCCCCTTGACGCAGAGCATGCCTTCGTTGACTTGGGAGCGACTGTCGCCGGTGACCCTTTTTATCTCGTTACTCACGGGATCGCTGTGGATCACGATACGGCAACCCACACCGCAGTAGGTACAGACGGTGGAGGTCTGCTTCAGCTGTTCCTTGACTCCCTGACGCTTATCTCTGGCATCGGTCAGCGCCCCTGTCGGGCAGACCTGGACACAGTTACCGCACTGCACACACTGGCTGTCGGCCATGGTGGCACGAAAACCGGCGCGAGGGGCCTGACGGACGGCTTGTTGGGCGTTCTCCTGAGGCAGGGCCAGGTAGCTGTCGGGCTCGAAGCAGATCGCCTTATGGCCCGATTGTTGATGGCAGGCGCTGACGCAGGCACCGCAACTGATGCAGCGGTTGGGATCGAAGTTGATAAAGGGCGTACTGTCATCCTGAGTGAAGGCACGGTGGCCTTGCTTGTCCAGCGCCGCGCCGTCGATGCGGTATTCGGTGGCATAGTCCCGCAGGGCGCACTCCGTGTTGGCCTGGCAGCCACACTCGAGACAGCGAGCGGCCTCCAGCATCGCCGCCTCATCGTTGAAGCCAAGTTCAATCTCGTCGAAATTGCTCAGGCGCTTGTCGATGGCCAGCTCGGGCATCTTGGCCTTGGCTTGCAACAGGCGTGCGGGGAAGTGGCGGGTATCTGGCTTCTTGTCGGTCTGTTTTTGCGAGTTAAAGGGCGCAGGCGTCAACTCGCAGCTCAGCTCGCCGCTGAGCAGCTTCTCGATGGCATTGGCGGCCTTACGACCATCGGCCACCGCGGCCACCGCCGTGGCCGGGCCCGTGCGCGAATCGCCAAGTACAAACAGCTTCTCGACCCCGGATGACATGGTGTGCTCACAGCCGGAGAAGGTATTCCAGCGTGTCAGCGCCACCTCGCCGCTCGAGAGCTGGCTCTCGGGATGGATCAAAAACTCCATGTCCGGGGTCTGGGAGACGGCCGGGATCACGGTATCGAAGGCCTCGGTAAAGGTCTCGCCTGTGGCCTGGGGAGAGCGTCTGCCCGAGGCATCTGGCTCACCAAGGCGCATCTTCTCGAAGGTAACAGCCTCGATACGGCCATTGGTGTCGCCATGGTTTTCGACAGGGTTGGTGAGGAAATAGAAGCGCACGCCTTCGTGTTCGGCCTCTTCTATCTCATAGGTTTCCGCCGGCATCTCATCGCGGGTGCGGCGGTAGACCAGGGTCACCTCTGCGCCTTTACGCAGGGCGGTGCGGGCGCAGTCGATGGCGGTATTGCCGCCGCCGATCACCGCCACCTTCTTGCCCGTATGGTAGCGGTTGTCGGTGCAGTGATCCTTTAGGTAATCCACCCCGAGATAACAACCCTCGAGATCCACCCCAGGGTAGTTCATGGGCACGGCTTTCTGGGCGCCGATGGCGAGACACACGGCGTCGAACTGGTCGACGAGCTCCTTGAGGTGAATGTCGCGGCCAAGGCGGGTATCGGTCTGGATTATCAGGCCATTTTGGCACAGGAGATCTATCTCCCGGTCGAGGATCGCCTTTGGCAGACGGTATTCGGGAATGCCGTATCTCAGCCAGCCGCCCGCCTTGGGCATCGACTCAAAAATGGTCACCTCGTGGCCGGCGTTGGAGAGATAGTATCCTGCGCTGATCCCCGCTGGACCACTGCCTATGATGGCAACGCGTTTACCTGTGGCGGGCGCCTTGGGAGGGATGTAGGTCTCTTCGCTGTCGAGATCAAAATCGGCGGCGTGGCGCTTAAGCTGGCGAATCGCCAGGGGCTCGTCCAGCTCGCCGCGGCGGCAGGCAGACTCGCAGAAGGCCGGGCAGACGCGGCCGATAGAGAGCGGCAGGGGCAGGGTCTGTTTGATCACCTTGACCGCCTCTCTGTGGTTGCCCTGGGCGATATGTAACAGATAAGACTGTACGTCTACCCCGGCGGGGCAGGCCTGTTGGCAGGGCGCCTCGCAGTCGGCGAAGTGATCGCTCAGCAGGTGTTTCAGGGCGGCCTGGCG
Source organism: Shewanella sp. cp20 (assembly GCF_000832025.1). Lineage (NCBI taxonomy): Bacteria > Pseudomonadati > Pseudomonadota > Gammaproteobacteria > Alteromonadales > Shewanellaceae > Shewanella > Shewanella sp. cp20. Next base: position 102,067 of record NZ_JPII01000027.1, read on the forward strand.
GCGTTTGCTTAGGGCGGCCGAATGGGTGATCACCTCGAGCGGCGCGTCGACCTGTGTTTTACAGGCCTTGATGGTGCGGGTTTCGCCTCGGCTGTCTCGCACCTCGACGTAGCAGAGGTTGCAATCTTGCTTGCCGGCGAGTTTGTCATCCAGTTGCTTGCCCAGATGACATAAATTTGGGATCGCTATGCCTGCGGCCTTGGCCGTGCTGAGCAGATCGTCGCCCCGGTTGGCTTTGACGACCTGGCCGTCGAAGGTGAGTTCTATCATGGTAGGGACCTTTTATTAGAATCTAAGCCTGAGCTCGACAGTCTTAAGTTTGGTAATCTTGAGCTCGACAACCTTGGTCTCGTTGATGGTTTTTATGGATTGCCTATGGGTAACAAGGCGTATCGGTAAATTAGCGAAACAAGGTTTTATCGAGTATACCCAGAGCCTTTTTCACCACAGGTCTTAGTAGTGATTTTTTGTGCAGCATTTGCAGGGGTGCTCACAAATTGTGCTGGGTTTGTTGGCTTACGCCATGCTTTGAAGGGCTTGGTTTGAAGCGGATCACACTTTGGGTTTAGCGGGTCATCTTCTTGACGAACACCACCACGAACAGGGCGATGGTAAAGCTGCCGGTGAAGGCCTCGACGGCGGCGATCGCCCGTGAATAGCCTATGGGGGTAAAGTCGCCATAGCCCAGAGTGGTAAAGGTGACGACAGAGTAGTAGATGCAGTTGAACAGCAGCGACAGGTTAGTGCTGAGATCGTTGTGCCAGTTGAACACATGGATATTGCCATCGTAGTTGAGGCCGGTGAACAGGTAGAGTAGGGCACAGATTAAGATGAGGCCGACGGAGAAGCCGATCACTCGGGTGGGGGCCTCACCATAGCCACAGAAGATGTCGATCATCTTGGAGAGGATGCGCGAGTAGCTGAATTTGGGCATCTGATGGCGGCGCATGGTGAGTTCCTTGCGCAGGTAGTCGCCGCCCATGGCAAACAGCCCCTCCCGCTCGGCGGCCTTGCGTAGATCCCGGTAGATCTCTTCGGCCTGCTCGAAGTAATCCAGGGCTATCTCGGTTTCGCCTAACCGTTCAGCCTCCTTGGCCAGGCGTTCCTGCTTGAGCACCTTGCCGGTATTGATGTTCTCTATTTTGGCGCCGTTCCACTTGATCCCCAGCAGGTTAGTGCCGACTAGGTTGGCGCAGTGGACGTTGGCCTCGCGCAGATCTGCCTTCATCAGGCTGGCGTGTTGCAGGTTGAGGTTAAACATGTGCGCCCCCTGTAGGTTGGCGCGATACAGCTCGGCATGGCTCATGTCGAAGCCGGTCTTCTGGTGGTGCCTCACCAGATCGATACCTGGCAGGTTGGCCCGCTTAAGGGCGATGCCTCGCAGCATGCCGCCGTTGCGGGCGAAGGCCTCCAGACGGGCGACATCTTCCGGCTTATCTTTAATGATTTTAGGATCATGCCAATAACAGAGTCCAGAGGCTTCGGCCGGCTCGGTGCAGGAGAAACCTTCGTCTTCGTGATAGCAGCATTGGTTCGACTGTTTCATATTGAACAGTATAGCCAGCCTGTCGAAAAGGGGCGGCGATTCTCCCGCTTGTCGACTAGGGGGAAGGCCAACTGCTCTTTGCGATGAAATTTGTTCAAGTTAGCAGGACGAGGCCTAGGGGGGATCTTCCAGGTTCAGTGTCTGTTCCATCTAAACGCGTTTTACTCGAGGCGTTAGCCATGAAGCACAGTGGGCTATGATAGCGGGTTAGGTCAGTTGCTCACAAGGATGAATCGGCGGGTTTAGGTGAGCCCTCAGGGCAGCGCTTGTCGGCCATCAATGCTGGGTTATCGCCGCTTTATGTCGAATGACTACACCGCATCGGCTCAGCCTTGTCGATATTGCCCACAAACTGCTGCAGAAATAAACAGGGAAGGTCAACAGCCCCTATGCGAACAGGGGCGATTGAGTTAAAATACCGCGTTTGCATTCCTGCCAATCGAATTTTAAGTAGAAAGAGTCATGTTTGAAGTCAATCCGGTTAAATTTAAAATCAAGGAGCTAGCCGAGCGCACCCAACTTCTTCGGGGGTATCTTTGACTATGATGCCAAGAGTGAGCGTCTAGAAGAAGTCAGTCGGGAGCTAGAGAGCGCCGAGGTTTGGAACAATCCTGAGAATGCCCAGGCCCTGGGTAAAGAGCGTGCCTCGTTGGAGGCCGTGGTCAAGACCATAGACGATATGGACAGCGGCCTTGAAGATGTGGAAGGCCTGCTGGAGCTGGCGGTCGAAGAGGAAGATGAAGACACCTTCAACGACGCCAATAGCGAGCTGGCCAGCCTAGAGAAGCGTCTGGAAGAGTTAGAGTTCCGCCGCATGTTCTCGGGTCCTCAAGACGCGTCAGATTGTTACCTTGATATTCAATCGGGTTCAGGCGGTACCGAGGCGCAGGATTGGGCCAACATGGTGCTGCGCATGTATCTGCGCTGGGGCGAAGCTAAAGGGTATAAGCCTGAGCTTATCGAAGTGACCGACGGCGATGTCGCCGGCATTAAGGGCGCTACCGTCAAGTTTACCGGCGAGTACGCCTTTGGTTCACTGCGCACCGAGACCGGGGTGCATCGTCTAGTGCGTAAGTCACCATTCGACTCTTCGGGTAAGCGTCACACCTCTTTCTGCTCTGTGTTTGTCTATCCGGAGATCGACGACTCTATCGAGATCGATATCAATCCGGCGGATCTGCGTATCGACGTCTATCGTGCCTCGGGTGCCGGTGGTCAGCACGTTAACCGTACCGAGTCTGCGGTGCGTATTACCCACTTGCCCACCAATACCGTGGTGCAGTGCCAGAACGACAGATCGCAGCACAAGAACAAAGACACTGCGATGAAACAGCTGAAAGCTAAGCTGTTCGAATTGGAAATGCATAAGCAAAACGCCGAAAAACAAGCTGCCGAAGATGCCAAGTCTGATATCGGCTGGGGCAGCCAGATCCGTTCTTACGTGCTGGACGACGCCCGTATTAAAGATCTGCGTACCGGCGTGGAAAGCCGTAATACCCAGAGCGTCCTCGATGGCGATCTGGACAAGTTTATTGAAGCTAGCCTTAAATCTGGCCTTTAACGAGAGAAGAAGATGACTGAACAAACTCAAGACGAAAACAAGTTAATTGCAGAGCGCCGTGCCAAGTTAGATCACGTTCGCGTTTCTTGCCCTGCTAACGGTCACCCGAACAACTTCGATCGAAAACATAAGGCTGCAGATATTCAGGCCGAATATGGTCAATACAGCAAGGAAGAGCTGGAAGATATGAAGGTCCAGCGCTCTATCGCCGGTCGTATCATGGCTAAGCGTGGCCCCTTCCTGGTGATCCAGGACGTGAGCGGTCGCATCCAGGCTTATGCCGGTAAAGATGTGCAGAAAGATCTTAAGGCCAAGTATCAAGGGCTGGATATTGGCGACATCATAGGTGTTACCGGTCAGCTGCACCTGTCTGGTAAGGGTGACCTCTATGTCAACATGGAAGAGTACCAGCTGTTGACCAAGGCGCTGCGTCCACTGCCTGAGAAGTTCCACGGTCTGACCGACCAGGAAACCCGTTACCGTCAGCGTTATGTAGACCTCATCGTGAACGAAGAGTCTCGTGCGGCCTTCATCATGCGCTCTAAAGTGGTTACCGCCATCCGTAACTTCATGGTGAGCAAAGAGTTCATGGAAGTCGAAACCCCTATGATGCACAGCATTCCTGGCGGTGCCTCGGCGCGTCCTTTCATTACCCACCACAACGCGCTGGATATCGAGATGTATCTGCGTATCGCGCCTGAGCTTTACCTCAAGCGTCTGGTGGTTGGTGGTTTCGAGCGTGTATTTGAGATCAACCGTAACTTCCGTAACGAAGGCCTGTCGCCACGCCATAACCCAGAATTCACCATGATGGAATTCTATATGGCCTATGCCGACTACAAGGATCTGATGGATCTGACCGAAGAGATGCTCTCTTCAATCGCCAAAGATCTGCTGGGTGATACCAAGCTGCCATACGGTGAGCACACCATAGACTTCGGTGGTCCTTATGAGCGTCTGAGCATGCTGGACGCGATCAAGAAGTACAACCCAGACAACGAGACCATTCAGTCTATGACCTATGAAGAGGTTAAAGACGTTGAGTTTATGCGTAACCTGGCCAAGAGCTTGGGCATGACTATCGAGAAGTTCTGGACCTGTGGTCAGCTGTTGGAAGAGATCTTCGGCGAAACCGCCGAGCCTCAGCTGATGCAGCCGACCTTCATCACAGGTTACCCGGCAGATATCTCGCCGCTGGCACGTCGTAACGATGAAAACCACTTCATTACCGACCGTTTCGAGTTCTTCATCGGTGGCCGTGAAGTGGCCAACGGCTTCAGCGAGCTCAACGACGCGGAAGATCAGGACAAGCGCTTCAAGGCACAGGTTGATGCCAAAGACGCGGGTGATGACGAAGCCATGTTCTACGACGCCGACTACATCACGGCGCTGGAGCACGGTCTGCCACCGACTGCGGGCCAGGGTATAGGTATCGATCGTCTGGTGATGTTGTTTACCAACACTCACACCATTCGCGACGTGATCCTCTTCCCGGCAATGCGTCCTCAGGGATAAGCCATTACGCCATACTAAAAACCAGCCTAAGGGCTGGTTTTTTTATCGCTATCGATTGGAGGCTAAATAACCATCCGAACAGAAGTTTTAGATTAAATCACTGATAATCTATCCTATTTTTAGTGTAAGATGGCTTAAGTTTCTCCACGAGCCACTTTTTGTCGCGGCTTGTATACTTTTGTTAGTTTAGGGTTAATTTTCTAGCGTTTGTGGGTGTCTATTAGCATGAATAGGCGATATGCTTGCAAATAGCGAAGGGAAGATGGGAGAGTGCTAGTTCACGGCCACTCTCGGAGAAGGATAGTGATAGATATCAAGATTCCAGATGATGCATTGCAAGATTGGCAGGAAGCGCTAGAGACCCTAGCCCTGGCATTTGACGGCAGTCTTTTTTTGCTGGCCTTAACCGCGACCGATGGCCTGGCACCTATGCTCAGCCTATGCGACGACACCGAGGCACATCGCCAGAGTGTGCACCAGCTCTGCGCTCAGGGACTCACCCTGTTTCGCGACTATATCGAACATCCCCATCGTACGCGAGAGTCGGTAAGAGTCGGCGGCATAGTGCTGCATCCGCTCTTCTGGCCCTCCCAGGCCCTCTTCGGCACCCTGTGTCTGGTGCCCAACGAACAGCCTCATCATGGCAAGCAGCTAGACGTCTTAGTCAAACTGACCTGCCAGTCAATGCAATATAGGTTGGCTAACCTATACCAGGATCATCGCCAGCAGTTGCTGCAAATAGCCCCGTCAGAGACATCTAATGTGGACCTGCAGCTCTTTATCGATAGCCTGCCTGAGCATGTGTGGATGAAGGATGTTGCGGGGCGCTATGTACTGATCAATCACAGTGTCGAGGTGGCCTGGGGAAGAACTCGGGAGGAGCTGCTTAATCGCACCGATGATGAGATCTTCTCCCCCGAGGTGGCCGAAGAGTTTGTGAAGGGGGATTATGAGTCTATCGTGCGCGGCGTGCAGGTGACGGCCGCCGAGTGCGAGGCTAAAGATGTCGACCAGTCCAGCTCCTGGCTTGAGACAACTAAGGTCCCCGTCGTCTCATCCGATGGCACCCTAGAGGGGGTGATCGGCATCTCCCGTAACATCACCTCCCATAAGGCAGCCCAGGAACAGCTGGAACTGGCGGCCAACATCTTCGAGAACTCGGTGGAAGGCGTGGTGATCACCGACGCCAACGGCAATATTGTCGAGGTTCATGGTGCCTTTACCGAGATCACCGGCTACAGCCGTGAAGAGGTGCTGGGCGAGAACCCGCGCATCTTGAATTCTGGCCGCCACGACAAGGCCTTTTTCGAACGCCTGTGGCAATCCTTGCTGACCAATGGCAAGTGGCATGGCGAGATCTGGAACCGGCGCAAGAGTGGCGCCATCTATCCCGAGCAGCTGACCATCAGCTCCATGTATGGCGACGACCACCAGGTGCGCTATTTCGTCGCCGTGTTCGCCGATATCTCGGCGCAGAAGCAGAGCGAGAAGGAGATGGCAAGGCTGGTGTATCACGACCCACTGACCAAGCTGCCCAACCGCCTGATGCTGTCGGCCAACCTGGAACAGGAACTGCGCCACGCGGCCCGTGAAGAGACGCAACTGGCACTGATCTTCATCGACGTGGATCTGTTTAAACATATTAACGATAGCTATGGTCATGTGACCGGCGATGCCATCCTAATGGAGGTGTCCAGGCGCCTGAAGCAGAAGCTGGGCGAGGAAGCCACCTTGGCCAGGCTAGGTAGCGACGAGTTTATTGCCGTGCTGCCCCATGTGGAGAGTGACGATAGTGTCTCCCTCATGGTGAGCCGGCTGCGTGAGGCCTTCGATGCGCCTTTCCTGCTGGATGATGAAGGCAGTGTGCGTCTGACCGCCAGCATGGGCGTGGCCATCTATCCCGGCGACGGTGATAGCGGCGACACCTTGCTGCGCAACGCCGATACCGCCATGCACAGGGCTAAGGCCAATGGCCGCAACAACTATGCCTTCTATACTCAGTCTCTGACCCTGGCGTCGGTAGAGCACCTCAAGTTGCAGAGCGCCCTGCACGATGCCATCAGCAAGGATGCCTTCTATCTGGTGTATCAGCCTAAGCTGGGATTGGGCACTGGCCAATGCGTCGGTTTCGAGGCGCTGCTGCGCTGGGATGACCCGCAACTTGGGGTGATCTCGCCTGCGGTGTTCATCCCTGTAGCGGAAAATATTGGCCTGATCAATGAGATAGGCCTATGGGTGCTGAAACAGGCGGCCGCTCAGGGGGCATGCTGGCTGGCCGAAGGGAAAACCTTCGGGCGGATATCGGTGAATGTGGCCGGGCCTCAGCTGCAACAGAAGCAGTTTTTCACTCAGGTCAAACAGGTGCTCGACGAGACGGGCTTGCCGCCCGAGTATCTGGAGCTCGAGGTGACCGAGAGCTGCATGATGTCGGACCCTCTGGCGGTGATCGAGGTGCTCAAACAGCTGGGCGAGCTCGGCGTCGAGCTGTCGGTGGATGACTTCGGTACCGGCTATTCATCGCTAAACTATCTGAAACGCCTGCCCATACATAAGTTGAAGATAGATCAGTCTTTCATTCGCGATATCCCAAGAGACAGCAACAACACGGCGATTGCCAAGGCGGTGATCGCCCTCGGTCATGCGCTGAATCTCTGCATCATCGCCGAAGGGGTCGAGACGCCTGAGCAGGCGGCCTTCCTGGAGGCGGCGGGATGTGATCAGGCCCAGGGCTATCTCTATAGCAGGCCCAGGGTGGTCGATGAGCTGGACGAGTTTCTCGGCTAGACGCAGAATGAGTGCTCGTTTCGGCTCTTGAGTTAGTTCTTGAGTTAGCTATTAAGTTAGCGCTTGAGTCAGCGCTTAATGCTAGCCGAGGGTCTGAAGCTGGCGAACCTCGCCCGGCTGCAACGTTCCCAAATGAATATCGCCGATGCGCACCCTGACTAACCTAAGGGTGGCAAAGCCCACTGCGGCGGTCATCTTGCGTAGCTGACGATTCTTCCCCTCTGTGATGGTGATCGCTAGCCAGCTGGTGGGGCCGTGACGAGCGTCCCTGATCTTGCGCCCTCTGCCTGGCAAGCTCGGCGCCTGCGCCAGCCTCTGTGCCCGGCAGGGCAGGGTAAGGTATTTTTCACCCTTGATTCCTATCTCGACTCCCTCGCAGAGACTGGCAATGGCCTGGTCGGTGATCTCGCCATCGAGCTGCAGATAGTATTCCTTCTCGACCGACTTGCTGCGCACCGCATGGCTGGTCTTGCCGCTTGTAGTCAGCAGCAGTAGCCCCTCTGAATCATGATCCAGCCGACCGATCGCCATGATACCGCTTGGGAAGTCGGCCAGCTCGCCCAGCAGGGGTTTACGCTTGCGCCGCTCGGCAACAAACTGGATCAGGTAGCCATAGGGCTTGTAGATCATGAAGTGCTGAGGCTGAGTGTTATCTTGCGTCTCTGTGCTTGTCTGTTCTGATGACCCAGGTGCTGCTTGCATGTGCGTCTGATTGGGTGTCTGATTGAGCGTCTGATTGAGCGTCTGATTGAGCGTCTGATTGAGGGGGACAGGCATAGGTTTCTCTGTGATAAAGGGCATGGCTAGCTTACCACGAATGGCGTGTCGATTTTACCATCAGATTAATAATGACAACGCTGTCATTTGTGGTTATAGTAATGTTAATTTCTCTTGTCGACGCTCAGCTGTGATGCTGACAGGTGTCGATAGAGCGCGTTAACTACCAGGGCCGAGAAGAGTCAAATCATGCAAATTGTTATTCTAAGAGACAGCGACGAGGTGGCCGAATATGGCGCCAATCTCATCATCAATCAGCTAAAGGGTAAGCCGGATTCGGTCCTGGGACTGGCGACGGGATCGACCCCTGTATCCCTCTATCAGCGCCTGATTGCCGCCAACCAGGCCGGGACCGTCTCTTTCAAGGCCGTGACCAGCTTTAACCTGGATGAATACCTGGGTTTAGCGGGTAGCCATCCCCAGAGTTATCGCTACTTCATGAATAGCCAGCTGTTCGATGCCATAGATATTGATAAGGCCAACACCCATGTGCCGCCGGGAGACGCCGAGGACCCCATCGTCGCCTGTGAAGCCTATGAGGCGCAGATCCAGGCCGCCGGCGGTATCGACATTCAGCTGCTCGGCATAGGGCGCAACGGGCATATCGGCTTCAACGAGCCCTCATCGGGTTTGATGTCACGCACCCGGGTGAAGACCTTGACCAAGGCGACCATTGAAGATAACGCCCGCTTCTTTGACGAGGGGGAGTATCAGCCGCATCTGTCGATCACTATGGGGATAGGCACTATCCTGGATGCTAGAAAGGTACTGCTGCTGGCAACCGGCGAGAGCAAGGCCGAGGCGATTCGCGCCGCGGTAGAGGGCGCCCTGAGCGCGTCCTGTCCCGCCTCGGCGCTGCAACTGCATCGCGACGCCGTGTTGGTGATCGATGAGGCGGCGGCATCTAAGTTGGCCGACAAGGCGTTCTATCGTCATATCGAGGCAGAAAACCAGCAGCTGCAGGCAAGACTGGCCGCCCTGAAGGCGAGTCGCTAAGCTCAGCTCACTCGTACCTGCCTTACTCTGCTGTTTATCGTCGAGTGTTGTATGTTTGTGTAAAGCGCATCACCATCTGTGATGCGCTTTTTCGTCTGTGTGGGGAGAGCTGGCGTCGCAACGCCTTGTTAATTATCCACTCTTGTTTCGTTTTAATCGCATGATGGCTTTCCTGTCGCCGCAATCTTGACTATGTTATGACAAGTAGCGCAAGCCCTGGGCACTTCTCTGGGGCAGCTTGTGCCAGTCCTAAGGAACTCGTCATGCTAAAGAAACTCTTGATACTCGTGTTGCTGCTAGCCTCGTCCCCCTTTATTGCCGCCCTCTTTATCGAAGAAGATTATCGTGTGGATACCCAGGTCGTCATAGATAGACCCAATGAGCAGGTGTTCGACTTCCTGAGAAGGCTCAAAAATCAGGATCAGTTCAGCGTGTGGGCCAAGATGGATCCGGCCATGGAGCAATACTATCGCGGTGAGGATGGTTCTGTGGGCTTCGTCTCCGGCTGGCGCAGCGATAATCCGGATGTGGGTTCAGGCGAGCAGGAGATCATGGCGATCTTTCCCGGCAAGCGTATCGAATATCAGCTGAGGTTTATGACGCCGTTTGAATCTGTGTCCTCCGCCTATATCACCACCCAGGCGCTAGGGCCGAATCAGACCGAGGTGCATTGGGGCTTTAGCGGCCACATGGCCTATCCCATGAACATTCTGCTGCCGCTGATGCAGGTGGATGTCATGGTCGAGCGGGATCTCAGCCAGGGGCTGAATAACCTGAAAACCTTACTCGAGACAAACTGAGGGGATGGCGATGGAGAAGCACAACATCTTTCAATCTTTGCCGGAGGACCTCACCCTGGAGGCTTTCGAGCCTCTTGTGGATACGGGCAGCGTGCTGATAGAGCGTATCGTCTCTAAGGCCCATCGCACACCCGAAGGACAATGGTACGATCAAGACAGAAATGAGTGGGTCATGGTGCTCCAAGGGGAGGCGACCCTGGTGGTCGAGGGCGCCGAGGTGGTGCACCTCAAGGTGGGCGATCATCTTAATATTCCTGCCCATTGTCGTCACAGGGTGAGCTGGACCAGCGAGACCATGGAGACCCTCTGGTTGGCTGTGCATTACTGATTAACGGCGCGAAAGAACCGGCAGCTAGTCATTAATGTGAGCGACAAATAGGGCTAAGGCGAGCCATCTCGCCGATAATCTGGTGAAAAAATGCGCGGTAGCGAGGTGTTTTGTGAGCCAGGTCTGTTATAATCGCGCCCCTAATTTTTATCTATCTGTGATCTGATTCGAGTACCTTGATGGACAAGCCTGAGATTTTTATCCCCGATAGCGCCGCCAGTGCGCCGGTAACCACCCGCTCAAACCGCCTCGAGCTTCTGGCGCCCGCCAAGAATGCCGACTATGGCATCGAGGCCATCAAGCATGGTGCCGACGCCGTCTATATCGGTGGCCCCGCCTTCGGTGCCAGAGCAACGGCTGGCAACAGTGTCGAGGATATCGCGCGTCTGTGTGAGTTTGCCCACCGCTACCATGCACAGGTATTTGTCGCCATCAACACCATCCTGATGGACGACGAGCTGGACGCTGCGCAGAAGCTGATCTGGCAGGTGTATGAGGCCGGCGCCGACGCGCTTATCGTACAGGACATGGGCGTGTTGCAGCTGGATATTCCGCCTATCGCCCTGCACGCCAGTACCCAGATGGATAACCGTAACCCAGAGAAGGTCGCCTTCCTCGAGCAGGTGGGCTTCTCACAGGTGGTGCTCGCCCGAGAGCTTGGCCTGAGTCAGATCCGCGACGTGGCGGCCAAGACTAATATGCAGCTGGAGTTCTTCATCCACGGCGCCCTGTGTGTCGCCTACAGCGGCCTGTGTAACCTGAGTCACGCCTTTAGCAATCGCAGCGCCAACCGCGGCGAGTGTTCGCAGATGTGCCGTCTGCCGGGGGATCTCAAGACTCGTCAGGGCGAGGTGCTGGCCCAGAACGAACACCTCTTGTCTCTCAAAGACAACAACCAGACGGATAACTTAGAGGCGCTGATCGATGCGGGCATTCGCTCATTCAAGATCGAGGGGCGTCTTAAAGATCTCAGCTATGTGAAGAACGTGACCGCTCACTATCGTCAGGAGCTGGATAAGATCATCGCGCGCCGCCCCGAGTTTGTCGCCTCGAGCCATGGCCGCTGCGAGCACACCTTCACGCCTAACACCGAGAAGACCTTTAACCGTGGCCGCACCGACTACTTCGTTAACGAGCGTAGCCAGGGGGTCAGCGACTTCCGTTCGCCAAAATACATTGGCGAAGAGGTGGGCAAGGTGGCGGCCCTGGGCAAAGATTTTATCCAGGTAGCATCGAGCCACAGCTTCAACAATGGTGATGGCCTGTGTTACTTCCCGCCTAACTATGAGAAGGCCAAGCAGTCTGACGATAAGCTGCAGGGGCTCAGGGTCAACCGCGCCGACGGCAATAAGCTGTATGTAATCGCCGTGCCGGGCGATCTTAAGGTGGGTGCTACCCTGTATCGTAACCATGATCAGGCGTTCGAAACCGTGCTGGCCAAGGAGTCGTCCAAGCGGATCATCAAGGTGGACATGACGCTGAGCGATACCCCGGAGGGGGTCGCCCTGACCATGACCGACCAATATGGCCTGAGCGCCACCTGTGAGCTGGCGATGGAGAAGACCCCGGCCACAGACGTCGACAAGGCGATGCAGAACCTGAACAAGCAGCTAAGAAAGCTGGGCAGCACAGACTTTGAGGCGCGCGAGATCCATGTTGAGACTGCCAGCGCCTGGTTTATGCCGGCTTCCCAGCTTAACGGCCTGCGCCGTGACACGGTTGCGGCTTTGGAGCAGGCGCGCGTCGAGGGGTATGTGCGCCCGCAGGCGTGGAAATACAATCAGGACGCCACCTATCCCTTTAAGCATCTGAGCTTCATGGGCAACGTGGCCAACGAGAAGGCGAAAGACTTCTATACCCGCCACGGGGTGATCGAGATAGAAGATACCTATGAGAAGAACGGTATCACAGAGGATGCACCGCTGATGGTGACCAAGCACTGCCTGCGCTTTAACTTCAACCTCTGCCCGAAAGAGGTGCCCGGCATCAAGGCCGAGCCGCTGCAGATAGAGATAGGCAAAGATGTGCTCAAGTTGGTGTTCGACTGCCCTAAATGCGAAATGATGGTTGTCGGCGCTAACCGTCAGGTATAGGCTAGGGAAGGTGCGAATAAGTCCCGTGCTTGCTCTGCGTGTGCTTAAAGTGGATAGATGCAAGGCACAGTTTGCAGCGAATGGCCCTAGTCCTTCGCAAGAACTGTAACGCAGCAAATACCGCTGTAAGCCTCGCCCTGCGGGGCTGTGCGACGACTTGTTCGCCCCTTCCTTGGGATACACCTCATTTCAGTTCAGCTATTAAGGAAAATATATGGGACTGCTAGATGCACTGATGGGCAATGCTGCCGAAGTCGATTTACAGGAGCTGGCGCAAGAGCTGGGGCCTATCATGGGAGATAACGAGCAGTTAGCCCTTGCTTACCGGGTGGTGCGCGATATGTTTGTGTTTACTAACAAGCGCCTTATCCTCATCGACAAGCAGGGCGTGACCGGCAAGAAGGTGAGTTATCACTCTGTGCCCTATAAGGCGATCACCCATTTCGAGGTGGAAACCGCCGGTACCTTCGATATGGACGCCGAGTTAAAGCTGTGGATCTCGGGCCAGAAGGAGCCGCTGGTGAAGGAGCTGAAGAAGGGCACTGACGTGGTCGGTATTCAGAAGACGATCGCTAACTTCTCACTTTAGCGCTAACTTCTCGCTTTAGCGTTTGGTTCTCGCTCTAGGCGATGACTTCTCGATTTAGTCGCCTTATCGACGCTAAAAAGCCCAGGCCTAGGCCTGGGCTTTTTGTTGCCAGTGCCAGCTTGGCGTCGAGAGCAGATCTTGCCCCAAGACCTTGGTCTGCCCCAACTGTTTATCCAGTTCGATGAGCTGGCAGGATTCAAATTCGTTCAGGGCGTTGATCAGGCGATTGGCGTGGGAGACCACCCATAGCTGACATACCTCAGATGCCTTGGCAATAAGCCTGGCCAGTGCCGGTAGCAGATCAGGATGCAGGCTGGTTTCGGGCTCGTTCAATACCATCAGCTCCGGCGGCCTAGGTGTCAGCAAGGCCGCGATCAACAGCAGATACCTTAAGGTGCCATCGGAGAGTTCCTTGGCATTGAGGGGCCTGAGTAGTCCCTCCTGATGAAACTCGAGGCTCAACATGCCACCTGGCTGGGCAGCTATGGTGACCCGGGCACCGGGAAAGGCGTCGCTCACCGCCTCGTCGAAGTCCTGCCTGTCGCCAATCTCGAAGATGGTTTGAATCGCCGAAGCCATGTCTCGCCCATCATGATGCAACACCGGGGTACGGGTCCCCAGCTGTGGCTGACGGGCAGGGGCCTCGCCATCACTTCGAAAATGGTCGTAGAAACGCCAGGCGCGAATGCTGTCTCTGAGTCTTAGCACCTCGGGTGTACGTAGTGGATCAGAAAGCTCGGTGAAGATACTGTCGCCATTTTGCATGTGTTGGTTCAGGCTCAGCCAGCCGTCTTGTCCCCCTTGCTGGGCGCGCCCCTTCACCATGGGGCCACGGCGCTCTACCAGCACGGCGGCGGGGCGATACTTATGGCCAACCCAAATCGCCTCACGTTTAATCTGGGGATCCAGCCCAAAGAGGGTGGTGCTATCAGGTTTAGGCAGACCAAGCTCAATCAGGTAGCTAAACTCGTCGCCGGCAAAGCCCAGTCTTAACCGCTTAGTCTGTTGGCGAACAGTAGGCGTGATTTCTGTCTCGCCGCTTAACATTCCTTTAGTAAGGTTTTCCGGTCCCGCCCAGAAGCAGGAGTCTAGTCCGCCCTCCTGAGCCAGGGCATTGACTACGCCGCCTTGTGCCGTTTGTGCCAGCAGACGTAGCGCCTTATAGAGATTGGACTTACCACTGCCATTGGCGCCGGTCACTAGATTGAGCTGGCCGAGAGGCAGACGTATGTCGCGTAAAGAACGGTAGTTACTGATGGCTAAAGTGGTCAGCATGGCTTATTCGGGTTGAGATGAGCTTGGGTAATAGTGGCATCTTTAATCTCTCGATGCCATAACAGGCCAGAAGGAAAACGAGCTTAGCCCTGATTTTCCTTGGCCAGATGCGCCTTACGCTCGGGCGTATAGTGCCACCAGGGCTGCGCCTCTTCCCCTTCCATGAAACGCACCGCGGCGATAAAGACATCGATGACGCAGGGGTCGTGACGCTCGCCCGTGATGGCTTCGAGCCTGGCGTGCATCTGGTAGGGATCTTGGCCGACAAGATCCCTCGGCTGCGTTAGCCCAAGCTTTTGCAAGTCCTCGGCGGTGGCCTTGCCCACATTGGGGATCATGGTAAATGTGGTGATGCTAGCTCGCCCGGCTTTGGTCATGATCTGCTCCTGTTGATATGGTTAAAGTGTAGGGCCTATTACTGGCTGTCTGCTGCTGGCTGTTATGCCCACAGGGCGTAGCCGACGGCGATCAGCATAGCGATGGCGAAGAAAATTCGCAGCGCTCTTGCCGCGCGCGGGCGGGAAAACAGTGGTCGCAGCAGGCCACCGAAGGCTAGCCAGAGGCTGTCTACCAGGGTGGCGACCAGCAGGGCGCAGATACCTGTGGCCAGATAGCCCAGGCTGGTGTTCTCGAGTGGTAGCAAGAACTGGGAGAAGATGGCCAGAAAGGCCGCGTAGGCCTTGGGGTTGAGCAGGTTTAGGATAAAGCCATCCCTAAAACTCGGCGCCCGCTGAGCCGCATCCAACTGAGTGCAGGGGGCGCTGGCGATCTTATAGGCGATAAAGGCGATATAGGCGGCGCCCAGTAGTTGGCAGGTGAGCCTAAGCTCGGGAAAGCGACTAAACAGGGCGGCGAGCCCAATGCTGGCGCCAATAATGGCGACCGAGAGTCCCAGGAGTATGCCCGCAAGAAAGGGGGCGCCGCGTCTGATGCCAAAGGTAGCGCCTGTGGCGGCAAGCGCCAGTGGCGCGGGGCCTGGCGAGCCCAGGAGCAATCCGGTTGCCGCGATCAATGAAAGTAGTGATTCCAACATGCCAGGCTCCTTGTACACATTATCCATCGGGCAACCCATTTACCCGGACTCAGCATCATATCTTGAATGGCCGGCGTGTAAAGTCATCAGCTAAACTGGCGCGGCTGCCTGGCTGCAAGTTTATCGCTACACCTGCACCGCTTTCCTTACAGCAGCCCCTACTGTTGTCCTAACTGTTGTTAAAGACAGGCCTTACTTGGTTTCGCTGCTTCTCTCTCTGTTTCGACAGATCTATTCGGGCCGGTGTTTGACTATGTCTTGCTGCCAGCGATCGGCGAGAAAGTCGATGAAGTGACGGATGAGATGTTGCTGATAGCTGCGGGAGAGGTAGACGGCCCACAGCTGCTTGCTCGGCAGATGATAGTCCGGCAGCAGCTCGACCAGCGCCCCCGAGCTTAGGTGCGCATTGGCAAGATCGCAGGGCAGGTGAATGATGCCTTTGCCTCGCAGCGCGGCTTTGAGGAGCACGCCCATGTCGTTGGCTTGCAGGTTGCCGCTAATCGGTTGCTCAAGGTTTTGATTGTCTTTGACAAATCGCCAGCTGTTTTGGCTGACGTGGATCAGGCAGTTGTGCACGGCGAGATCGCCGAGCTCAGTGATGGGCTCATGCCTGGCGAGATAGTCCGGTGAGGCGCACAGCACAGAGTCTATCTGCATCAGGCGGCGGGCGATCAGGCTCTCGTCGGGCTGCTGGGTGTAACGCAGGGCGATATCCACCCGCTCGTCGACTAGCTGTACCATCTCGTCGGACAGCACCAGCTGTACCTTGACCTCGGGGTGTGCCTGGGTAAAGTCGTCTACCGCATCGAACAGCAGCGCCTGTCCCAGGCCGATGGGGCAGGCGATGCGTATGCTGCCGACCAGTTCTTGTCGGTGGCGCTGGGCGCGGTTTTGCAGGGCGGCAACCTCGTCGAGTATCTTCTGACAGTAGATAAACGCCTCTTCGCCTTGTACGCTCAGGCTGACGCTACGTGTGGTGCGATGCAGCAGGCGCAACCCCAGCCAGCGTTCCACCTCCTGAATGTGGCGGGAGACCTGGAGTCGGCTCAGGTTCAGTTGCTCGGCGGCCTGGGTGAAGCTGCCGCAGCTGGCGACCTCGACGAAACTGCGAATAGCGCTGATCTTATCCATATTGGTAACCCTATTTAGTAACACATAGTGAAACAATAATGCTCTATTTAAGCTGTTTATCACGATAAGGCTGCTAAGTAAACTGGTGTCAATCGAGTCAAACAGTGAGGAAGAGAAGATGAATATAGCGATCATTGGCGCCACAGGTTGGATAGGGAGCACACTGATGCAGGAGGCGCAGCGTCGCCAGTTGTCGGTTACCGCCCTGGTGAGAGATTCTGCCAAGTTAACCGGCGAGACTGAGGCGAGGACCTTAGATCTTGAGCAGGCCATAGACCCTCTAGTATTTGAGGGGATCGATCTGGTGATCGCCGCCGTGGGCGGACGCGCCTCGGGTCAGCATCAGCTGGTGCCATCGAGTGCCAAGGCGCTACTCGAGGTGCTGCCCAAGACGCAGGTGAAGCGCCTCTTGTGGGTCGGCGGCGCAGGTAGCCTGGAGCTGGCTCCCGGTGTGACCTTAGTGCAATCGCCAGACTTTCCGCCAGAATATAAGGATGAGGCCCTGGCCCAGGGTGAGGCGCTTAAGGTATTTAGAGAGAGCGACTCGGCCGTTAACTGGACCTTTGTCAGCCCGGCCGCCGAGATCTATCCAGGTGACAGCGAAGCTGCTTATCGCATTGGCGGCGATCAGTTTTTTACCGATGAAGCGGGGCGCAGCCGCATCTCGGTAACGGATTACGCTAAGGCGATGTTAGATCTCATCGCTGCAGATGACTATGGCCGTCAGCGGATCAGCGTCGCCTACTAAGAAGCGACAAGGGGATTTGGCCCAGATACAGAAAAAGCCACTCAATGAGTGGCTTTTTTATGAGGCCTTACTTTAAGACTGTTTGATAAGGCTGTTTTATAAGGCTTAGTCTGGCCTATGGCTTAACCGTCTTGACGCCTTCAGGGGTGCCGACCAGCAGCACGTCTGCGCCGCGGTTGGCGAACAGGCCGTTGGTGACCACGCCGACGATCTGATTGATCTGCTCTTCCAGCTCTTTTGGATTAACGATCTTCATGTTGTAGACATCGAGGATCACGTTGCCGTTATCGGTAACAACGCCTTCGCGGTAGACAGGATCGCCACCTAGTTTCACCAGCTCGCGTGCCACGTAAGAGCGCGCCATAGGGATCACTTCGACCGGCAGCGGAAACTCGCCCAATACCTCAACTTCCTTGGTGTTATCCACGATACAGACGAACTTGTCGGCCACGGCGGCGACAATCTTCTCGCGGGTCAATGCCGCGCCGCCACCCTTGATCATGTCCATGTGGCCATTGATCTCATCGGCACCATCGACATAGACAGAGAGCTGATCGACAGAGTTCAGATCAAAAACCGGGATCCCCAGCGCCTTCATCTTCTCGGTCGAGGCCTCAGAGCTAGACACTGCACCTTCGATGTCGGCCTTCATGGTGGCCAGGGCATCGATAAAGTGGTTAACGGTCGAGCCGGTACCTACGCCGACAATACTGTCTTTCTCAACATACTCGAGCGCAGCCCATCCGGCGGCTTTTTTCATTTCATCTTGAGTCATAAGGAGTTCCTATAAGGATAAACGAAGCATTTTGTCGTCATTATACCTTTAGTTCTCCTCGGGAGTATGTCAAATGACGCAGTTTGTTACTTTAGCGAAGAATTTATCTAGGGCCTGTTGACCTTTTGAGAACAATTTTTGTTCTGATTGAGCACGTTCAAATCGCGGCATGAGGCTTGAAGTATAGTTATTCTACATAAAAGCCGAGTAACAAAGCGTTGAACGTGCTCAAGACGAACCCTGCGGGCAGCGTCTGTATTATTTTTCTACTGCGTTATCGCTCATTGATGTAGTGCACTACATGACAATCGCTCTACCTTGTATAAAAGCGATACAGCATGCTGCAAAAATGAACGCGAAAGATAAACAGGCCCTAGGGGAAATTTGTGTGAAATCTCTCAACTTAGGTCTGTGGTGGGGGATTTGCATGGGTCTTACTGGAAAAATACTCGTGTTCAGAGTACGTTAGCTGTCAACATTAGCCCTCTAGTGATTAATTGGTTAGAGGCCTCGTGCCCAGTTCGGGTAGCGGGTAAAGGATATTGAGTAGAGAAAAGGAGACAGCATGGCAGGCGCGAGTCTTTTGAGCTTGTTGGA
This sequence comes from Shewanella sp. cp20, assembly GCF_000832025.1. Taxonomy (NCBI): domain Bacteria; kingdom Pseudomonadati; phylum Pseudomonadota; class Gammaproteobacteria; order Alteromonadales; family Shewanellaceae; genus Shewanella; species Shewanella sp. cp20. The sequence continues at coordinate 120,615 of NZ_JPII01000027.1, forward strand.
TGATATTGCAGCCATTTTGGATGATGTGGCCCTGATGAGTAAGGTCGCGGCGCGCAAGACAGCCGGGGTGCTGGGGGACGATCTGGCGTTAAACGCCCAACAGGTATCAGGCGTCAACGCCGATCGTGAGCTGCCCGTGGTGTGGGCGGTGGCCAAGGGCTCGCTGCGAAACAAGCTGATCTTAGTGCCGGCGGCGCTCTTGATTAGCGCCTTCATTCCCTGGGCGGTGACGCCGCTGCTGATGTTCGGCGGCTTGTTTCTCTGCTATGAGGGCTTCGAGAAGGTCCACCACTCCATGACCCATAAGCACGAGCCTGCCATGAGTGAGAGCGAGATGGCCAAGGCGGCTGCGGATCTCAAGGCCTTCGAGAAGCAGAAGGTGGCCGGGGCGATCCGCACCGACTTCGTGCTGTCGGCGGAGATCATCGCCATCACCCTAGGCGTGGTGGCCGAGAGCAGTTTCATGACTCAGGTGGTCACCCTGGCAATCATTGCCGTGTTGATGACGGTCGGTGTCTATGGCCTGGTGGCGGGTATCGTTAAGTTGGATGATGCCGGCCTCTATCTGAGTCAGCGCCAGGGCGACGGTCTGCTGCGCCGTCTGGGTCGTAAGTTAGGTGACGCCCTGGTGAACGCGGCGCCCTACCTGATGCGCGGCCTGACCGTGGTGGGCACCATCGCCATGTTCATGGTGGGGGGCGGCATCCTCACCCATGGCATTCATCTAATCGCGGACTACTTTGAGCAGGCGGCCCATTGGGTGGCAGAGCTTAGCCTGGTGGGGCCGGTTTTAGCCTGGATGACCCCGAGTCTGCTCAATGCCCTGTTCGGTGTATTGGTGGGTGCCATCGCCCTTGCCATCATGTCGCTTATCGGCCGGCTTCGCCGCTGATATACGGCTGTCGGATGTAGCATAATGTATCAGTAACAACTTGTATCTTATATTGTTTTCTAATTTACGGACTCGTAACATCCCTCTTGTTACACGCTTTGGGGACTGTGATGAAAAAGCAATTAAGAGGCAAGTTAGCCCTGGGGGCTCTGTTGCTCCTAGGCTTGGGTGGCTGCGGCAATGAGGCGGGCAGCAACGGGGTGATCGTCAATCCGCCGGTGACCGGCCCAGTGCCCGATATGACCATAGATGCCTGCTTTACCATGACCACGAGTCTGGGGGAGATTGGGCTGGGGATAGATAGCCTTCATACGCCGCAATCGGCCGTCAACTTCAGCGACTATGTCGACGCTAAATTTTACGATGGCACCCTGATCCACAGGGTGATCCATAATTTCATCATTCAGGGGGGCGGTTTCACCTCGGGCATGGTGCCTAAGCCGGGAGGTGCGCCCATATCTAACGAGGCCCGGGTGGGCTTTAGCAATCTCAGGGGCACACTGGCCATGGCGCGTGGGCGTCAGAGTGATTCGGCCACCTCGCAGTTTTTCATCAACATTCTGGACAACCCTCAGCTGGATTACAGCGCAAGCAGCCCAGGCTACGCCGTGTTTGGCAAGGTGCTCTTCGGCATGGAGGTGGTGGACCAGATAGGCATAGTGGTCACCACTCGGGTAGGGGAGTACAGCGATGTCCCGCAGGAGGAGGTCGTTATCGAGCGTATCGCCCCCAGCGAGTGTCCCATCGTGGAAGCCTAATAGGCTATTCGCCGCTCGCCTGATGGCGTTTCACCAGGTCGATCATCGCCTGGGCGGCGAAGGAGAGGCTGAGATCTTTGCGCCAAAACAGGCTCATCTGCCAGCTGAGTGCAGTCTGGGTGAGGGGACGGATGACCACACCATTGGGCAGGTAGCGCTCGGCAATAAACTTAGGCAGCAGCATCACGCCGATCCCGGCGGCGACCAGGGCGACGCCAAACTCAGGCTGGTTCACCTGGGTCGGGTTCTTGATGTTAACGCCCGCCTGCTGACAGGCCTTGATCACCATCTCATGGAGTGAAAATTCCGATTCAAACAGTATCTGTGGCTGGTCATCGAGTTCGCCGAGGGGGATCTCAGAGTGCCTCGCCAGCGGGTGTTCGCTGGGGAGAACCACCACCATGGGCTCGGTATGAATGGCAATCCCCTCATAGCGATCCTTGAGATCTATGATGCCGGTGGCGAGTTCAATTTCACCCTGTTGCAGTGCCTGAGTCTGCTCCACGCCGCCGCGGACCAGCAGCTGGGTCTCTATCTCTGGATAGGCCTGACGATACTTGGCGATAATGGGCGCAAACAGCTCGGCGCTGCCCAGTGGCGCCAGACCCAGACGCAGTATCCCTAAGTTAAGTCCCTTGAGCTGTGCCAGCTCCTCCATCATTGTCTGCTTGTCTTCCAGTAGCCTAAGGGCGTGGCGATAGACCACCTCGCCATGGGGCGTAAGCTGCACCTTAGTGCCGCGTTTGCCACGGGTGAGCAGGGGCAGATCCAGCTCGCTCTCGAGCTGGGCGATGGACTTGGACAGCGCAGGTTGGCTGATATGGATCCGCTCGGCGGCGCGGTTAAAGCCCCCCGAGGCGACGATTTCGACAAAGTAGTGTAATGCCTTGAGATCCATTTAATAGCTTTTGGTAATTTATTTTATAAATAATATTCATTTTTTTTATTTAAATGGCAAGCGTAAGATCGCTACATCTTCTCGTTAGACAGAGTTTTTCATGGCAACTTTTCTCCCCCCACTTCGAAATCTGCTGCAACTCCTGCTGCAGGTGGGGCTATTGTCTCTGCTGGCCCTTGCCGCCCAATGGTTGGTGACTCGCCTGGCCTTACCCCTGCCTAGCGGGGTGATTGGCCTGGTGGCGCTGCTGGCCCTGTTGGCGCTCAACTGGTTGCCCGAACGTTTCGTGGCCCGTGGCGCCGCCTGGCTGCTGGGTGAGCTGCTACTCTTCTTCATTCCGCCGGTTGTCGCCTCCATGCACTATGCGCCGCTGCTGGAGCAGTACGGTGTGAGCCTGCTATGCACCTTAGTGCTGGGGAGCGTCAGCGTCTTGTTGATCACCGGCTTTGTCATCGACCGAGTCTTTAAGTATGAGCGCCGCATTAGACGCGCCGGCGCGGCCCAGCCGTTGGATGTTCGACATGGTTAACTCATTGCATCTGTCGCTGCTCGGCCTAGGCTGCTTGCTGGCGACTCTGGTCAGTTACACCCTGAGTAAGCGGCTCTATCGTCGCTTCGGTCACTGGTGGTTGTCGCCCATGGTGCTGACACCGGCCATACTGCTGGCCTTGGTGGTCATTTTTGCCATTCCGCTGCCCACCTATTTCGAATATAACCACTATCTCAGCATGCTACTGGCACCGGCGACCATTGCCTTTGCCTTGCCCATCTATCGTGAGCGTCATCTGATCCGTCGCTACCCGCTGACCCTGAGCCTGGGTGTGCTGACCGGCCTGCTGGCGGGCCTGGTCTCCTCCTGGCTGCTGACGCGGATGATCTATCTGCCGCCCGAGTTGTCTCACAGCCTGCTGGTGCGGTCGGTTTCGACCCCTTTTGCCTTGGAGGCGACCCGCGAGTTTGGCGGCGTGCCGGATCTCACCGCCGTATTGGTGTTGATGACGGGGGTGCTGGGAATGCTCTTGTGTGGCCCGGTATTCAGGCTGGCTAAGATCTCCAGCCCGCTGGCTAAAGGCGCCGCCCTTGGGGCCAGTGCCCATGGGGTGGGGGCGGCCAAGGCCGCCGAATATGGTCGGGAAGAGGGGGTGGTGGCCAGCCTTACCATGATCTTTACCGGCATCGCCATGGTGATCGGCGCGCCGCTGTTCGCCTATCTCTTGGTGTAGGTTGCGTAAGTTACAGGCTCAGATGGCAGGCTCAGTTGGCAGGCTTAGACGACTGGCTTATCTAGCGTTTAAGTAGCGCGGCGCATAGCTTGACGAAGTCCGACGAGGTTAAGATGCCAATTACCTTGTGGGCCTCGTCGACTACCGGCAGGCAGCCCAGCTTGTTGTCGACGAAATAATCCACCACCACGGCCAGTGGCTCGTCCAGGGTCACCTTTTGAAACTCCCTATCCATGATCTCGGCCACCGAGGTGCGCCGCTCCTGACGATCCAGCCCTTCGTTGCCGTAATGGGTCAGCATGCCCATGACTGTGCTGATCATCTTCTTATGGGTGAGAATACCCACCAGGGTGCCATCGGTTTCGCTGATGACGGGCAGGTGACGTACGCCGCGGCTGCTCATCAGGAGGTGGGCGTCCTTAGTGGTGGCCTGATCGCTGATGCACACAGTGTCTTTGGACATGATATCGCTGACTCTCATGGTCGACTCCTTCAACTATGGGGATGCATTTATCATAACAGTTATTTACGGCGCGATTAAAAAATGCACGCCATCGGCCTGAGGGCGCAGATATCCCCCAGGCAAAAAATGCTGCTGCATGGCATTAACCCAGCCCCTTTCGAAATGTTCTGCTGCCTTGGCTGTCTCCCTCAGTCGAAACTAGCGGTTGCCGTGATCATAATAATTTTGCAATATTGTTAATTGATAATTAGAGTCATTAGACCTCTTACCAGGAATAACAATAACAAGGTCAGTTATCTTTCGCAGTAGGCGTTTTCAGCTTCACATGATGTGAAACGAGGGCACAAGGGATAACCGGCTCAAATAAAGGAATAATAATGAAAACCAAGTATTCTCGCAGGGATTTTCTGGCCATGTCGGCCAAGGGTGTTGGTGCTGCCGTTGTCTCCTATGGCCTGATGGGCTGTTCAAGCAGTGACGACGATAAGCAGGAAGCCGCCCCTAAGGTACAATTTCTTCACGGTGTCGCCAGTGGTGACCCGACCCACAGCGCTGTGATCCTCTGGACCCGAGTGACCCCTGAAACCGACGGCGACGTCAAGGTAGGCTGGGAGATCGCAACCGATGCCGACTTTACCCAGATGATCTCCAACGGTGAAACCACCACCAATGCCGATCGCGACTATACCGTCAAGGTGGATGCCATCGGCCTGGATGCGGGCACGGCCTACTATTATCGCTTCATGTCGGGCGAGCAGGTATCAAATACCGGCATGACCAAGACGCTGCCCCAGGGCGCGGTTGAGCAGGTTAAACTGGCGGTGATGTCTTGCGCTAACTACCCGGCCGGTCATTTCAATGTGTATCAGCTGGCGAGCGAGCAGGACGCTCTGGACGCCGTGGTGCACCTTGGCGACTACATCTATGAATATGGTCGCGGCGGTTATGCCAGCGAAAATGCGGCCGAGTTAGGCCGTGAAGTCATGCCTGCCGGTGAGCTCTTTACCCTGTCAGATTACCGCACCCGTTACGGTCAATACCGCAGCGATGGCTCACTGCAGGGCCTACATGCCAAGGTGCCTTTCATTACCGTATGGGATGACCATGAGGTGGCGAACGATACCTGGTCTGGCGGCGCCGAAAACCATAACGAGGGCGAAGGGGATTTCGAGGCCCGTAAGACGGCTGCGTTACAAGCATACTTCGAGTGGCTGCCTATCCGCCCATGGCGCGAGGGGAACCACGAGGAGATCTATCGATCGTTTAGCTTCGGCGATCTGGTCGACCTGCATATGCTAGATACCCGGGTGCTGGCCCGAGACAAGCAGCTGGACTATGCCGACTATGTCGATGCCGCCACAGGGGCCATGGACAGTGCTCGCTTCATGGCGGATGTCACCAGCAGCGACCGTACCTTGCTGGGCGCCGATCAGCTACAGTGGCTGCAGGCCAGCCTGCTGAGTGCAACGGGTAAGTGGCAGGTACTGGGACAGCAGGTGTTGATGGGCACCATGATGCTGCCTGCGGCGATCGCCATGCAGAAGCTCTCTGTCTACGAGTATGCCGAGCTAGGTGCCCTGGCACAGCTGGCGGCCCGAGCGGCGGCCAATGACCCGACCCTGACGGCGCAGGAATACAGCTACCTTATTGGTAACCAGCACAAGCTGACACCCGAGGTGATGGCGCTGCTGCAACTGCCTGCTATTCCTTACAACTTAGATGCTTGGGATGGTTACGCCTACGAGCGAGAGGTGATCCTGGCGACGGCGAAATCGACTGGCGCTAATCTGGTGGTGATTGCCGGTGATACCCATAACGCCTGGGCTAACGAGCTGAAGGACAGCCATGGTGATATCGTTGGCGTCGAGTACGCGACCAGCTCGGTTTCTTCACCTGGACTCGAATACTATCTTGGTATTCCTGCCGATCAGCAGAGTGTGACCGAGGCCGGTGTCGTCGACCTGGTTGAGGGGCTTAAGTACACCAACTTAAGGGATCGCGGTTTCATGGTGCTGACCTTCACTCCTGAGTCGGTACGCAGCGACTGGCACTTCGTCGATACGATTCTCGATAGTGAGTTTAGCGAGGCAACTGACAAGCACTACGCGGCGATGACTATGGCGGGTGAGGCCAAGATCAGCGCGGCATAAGCCGAGGCAAAGTGACTGAAATTGGCTTAAAGTAACTGAAGCCGCCTTAGAGGCGGCTTTTTTTGTCTTAAAAAGTGCATCCCCGTCCAAGTTTCGTTATTTAGTTCTGCATGGGGGGATTTTTTAGTATAAAATTCAGCTCCAAATCCCGCAGCGCCGATTGTCGTCGTGTTGAAGTTCAATACGCGCCCCTTGTGCTACGCTGGATTTGGGGCGAAGCCTAATCGATGGATTACCTTCCTCCCTCTCAAAGACCAAATTAGAACAAGATGGGGACGGCCTGATGTCTGAGAAACACTTTATTACCGCACAGGAATTGCTGGAAGATTCTTTTCGCCTTGCGGCGCAAGTTTATGAGAGCGGTTTTAGACCACAGTTTATTGTCGGCATATGGCGTGGCGGTGCCCCGATAGGGATCGCAGTCCAGGAATATTTCGATTTTAAGCAGGTCGAGACAGATCATATTGCCGTACGTACCTCTTCTTACTATGGCATAGGCACAGACAAGCAGAGCAAGCAGATCAAGGTGCATGGTTTGCACTATATCGTCGAGAATGCCAACGCCGATGATGGCCTGTTGATCGTCGACGATGTGTTCGATTCTGGCCGAAGCATCCACGCCCTGAAAGAGAAGCTGGCGGAGCTGATGCGTCTCAATATGCCAAGAGACGTGCGCATCGCCTGCCCATACTACAAGCCGAAGAATACCGCGGTATCGCTAAAGCCGGATTACTTCATTCATGAATCTGAAGACTGGTTGGTGTTCCCGCACGAGGTGTCTGGCCTGTCGCCAGAGGAGATTGCCAACGGTAAGAGCGATCTGAAGAACATCAAAGAGCTCTTCGTGTGAGACCAAGCGTAGTAAGTAACTGGTTATATTAGCTCGATAACTGTGTGAGTATTTTTGACTGTTGAATAACGACTCATCAAAAATACTCTCTTGTTCTCAAACGTTTGCCTTACGCTAAATCTAATTGCTTACTGTGATGGGTATAGAACTTCGAGCCATGAAAATGCCACCTTAGGGTGGCATTTTTTGTCTGTTACTTTGCGCCTGCTAGAGCTTGTCTATCTCGTCACCCAATTGGTAAGCCTTGTCGGTGACTATCTTCTCTAACGTGGCGATGCGAGATTTCAGCTTGTCTATCTCGGCCTTAAGCTCATCAATTTCACTATTGTCCACGCTGCCTTTTCGCCGGTTGTGTTCCTTAAAGGCTGCTAAGGCGAAGGCGCCTATGATGGCGATGGCGGCGATTTGAAAAATGCCCATGTCGTGCTCCTGTCGATGTTAGGCGTCCTTTGTACTTATTATCCCACTATAACCCAAAACAGGCTTGTCACCAGCCCCTTAGCCCGTTTCAAGCAAGTGAGTCTATCAGGCTGCGCAGTGGACTAGGGCCGCTGCTGCATCGCTTCTTGCACGCGAATACACTCCTGCTCGGCGGCAATCGTCTGGTTAATGCCTCTCAGCGTCGTGGGGCTAAAGCCCTCTGGCTGGGTGAGTAATGCCTGCAGTCTTACTAGGCTGGCGTAATTGCAGCTTCTGGGTAGCAGATTGGCGGTGTAGCTCTGCATAAAGCGCTGGCTGTTGCGTCTATCCAGGCTTGCCAGCTCCGTCAGGCGCTGCTCGGCGCTGGCCTGACTCAGGGCCTTCTGCTCGCTGGGGTAGAGGTGGTTCATCACCAAGGTTAACTTCTCCAGCAGCTGAGGGTCGCTCTCCTTGGTATGGGCCTGAATACGCTCAAACCACTGGCGCTTCTCCTTGGCGCTGGGGCGGGCCACCAGGGCGCCGAGTGCCGCCTGCTCGCCCTCGGGCGAAGCGTCATGCTGCTTCTCCTTGAGCAGGAGTCGTTCGCTGCCCGGGTAATCATAGCGATTGAGGTGGGTCACTATCTGCCAGCGACGTTCGGGCGTGAGAGTGATGCCGGGTAGCGACTCTCTCTCCTCGAGCAGCGCCGCCAGATGACGCTTTGCCTGATGGCTGACGGCGAAGTGCAGGTAGTTGTCGAACCACAGAGATTGCAGTTCGGGTTCGGCCTTATTGGTGATGGTCAGGCGCAGGCTCATCTGGGCGATGGCATTGAGCGCCTGCCGGCTATAGCGACGCTGATTGGGACTCATCTGCTCCAGCAGGGCCTTGGCCTCTCTAAGCTGGTCTTGCACGCTAAGTAGCACCTGGGGATCGGTTTCAGTTGGCAGGTTCACCAGGGCGCTGCCAATAAAGCGGGGCAGAGGTAGCTCACCTATTAATACGGATTCCCACAGCGATTGCCACAGCATGCGCCTCAGCTCTGCCTCTTCCAGGCTGCCAAGATGTAACAGGGCGGTCTCCTGGGAGTCACTGTCCAGCTTGACCCTGACATAGGCTTTGTTCTGGTAGTTGGTATACACCAGATCCGGGCAGCGCACCCCCTTGAGGCGCTTCACCTCGGTGCGCTCCCCCTGGTAATTGACCTCGCTCACCAGGTTCTTGTGCAGGCCATGGCGGCCCAGGGTAAACAGGCCTACCTTGACCCTCTGCATGCTCTCGGCATCGCCGTTATGCTGTATGAGGTTAAAGCGTGAGATGCGATCGCCGCGGCAGCTGAACTCTGCCTCCAGACGGATGATGCCCGCTCGTTTAAAGGCCGTCTGACTCCACTGGCTCAGGGGCTGCTTGGTGACATGCTCTAGGCTCTGAATAAAGTCATTCAGATCGGCATTTTGCAGCGCAAAGCGCTCGAGATACTGGCCTATACCCTGGTAGAAACTGGCGTCGCCCAGCATGAACTTGAGCTGATTGAGCTGGGCGATAGCCTTATTTTGACTCGGTGTCCTATCTTGTGAAAACAGCTCTAGGCTATTGGCGATCTGCTGCTGCACCTGTTCGGGGCTGCGAACAAAGCTAGCCTGGCTGCCTGTATGGGCCTGGCCAAACAGCTGCGCCTCGGCATCATCGGCAACCAGATAGGCCAGGCTCTGATTGAGCCAGAGCTGATCCCACCACTTGAGGGTGACCAGATTGCCTAGCCATTGCTCGGCCAATGCCCGCAGGATAGCCCGCCGAGGCGTGACTCTAGGCAGACTCTCCTCACTGAAGCTGGTCTGCGCCTGACTGGCGCGAAACTCACTCGGCAAGTGAGGCACTATCGCCTGGGTGTAGTGGCCGAAGGGATATTGGTTGCCAAGACGCTGCTGATAATGGCTAAGGGCCTGGCCGGTCTGGGAAAGCCAGGCCTCGGCATCGATAGATTGTGCCTGAGATTGACGGGCAAACAGATTCAATGCAATCCCTTCTGCCTGGCTCTGCCAGGTTTGATATGGCCCGGCGAGCAGGGAGAAGTTATGAGGGCTGACCGGCTTACTCACCATAAACTGCCACAGACGGCTCTCGCTCATTGGCTGATGGCTCTCGCCCATTGGCTGACGGCTCAGCACCTTGGCTGCGCTGGCGACTTGCCAGTCGCTGGGTGCCAATACACTCAGCTGGTAGCTGGCCCTGAGATCCGGCTGATCAAATTGTGGCGCCAGGGTCTGGGCGCTGGAGGGCAGAAAATGGCTGTAGAGGTAGCGCAGGCCATCTTGTGGGTCGATAAACTCGATAAGCCCCTGATCTTCATGGCTGTAGGGACTGCTAAAGTCCACCTTTATCTGGTTACTGCCGCCCTGTAATAGGCTGGCCGGGATCACTAGCCTGTGACCATTATAGTTGGGATAGAGCTTCTGATCATTGATGAGCAGTTGGCTGATAAGCGCCTGCTCCAGATCTAGGCTTATGGCCTGCTCGCTGCCGGTGAGCTCAAACTGGATCAGCGCCTCGCCCTTAAAGCGTCGCGCCTGGGTCAGATCTAGGTGTAGCTGGTAGCTGACCTGGCTGACTCGGCTGGCACGCTGTTTGGCGACGCTGGCGCTGATGCCGAGGGATTTCTCGACTGTCTGTTGACTGCCGGGGGAGGTGCTTTGGCATGCGCCGATTAGGAGGCAGAGGAAGAGGCTAGCGCACAGGGAAAACAGTCTCAAAACGGGTCCTTCTTATATTATTGGCTCGAGGGCTTATCGTTCGGCTAGCACTCAATGGGCGGGCAAATACCCGCGCCATACATGGGTGCCAAAGGCCGCCACATTCTACCCGACTCTGCCCCTTGGCAGTAGAATTTATCGACAAAATTTCTCTTCGCTATGCAGATTTAGGCATAAAAAAACCAGCACTAGGCTGGTTTTTAACGGTGAGTCTGGCTTACATGCCGAGGAAAGATTTTGACTTGGTCTTGCGGATCTCTTTCTCGTCTGACCATTCGATCAGGCCGGTTTCCAGATCCATCAGGCGCATGGTCATCTTGTAGTAGACATCCTTGGTGCTGCCATCTTGCTTAACTATGCTCGACAGGTTGCCGTACAGCATGTACTGGGCACCGATCTGACGACCGAAGTTGATGGCGGTCGATGGGTCAACCATGCCGGCGTTGTTCTGATAATCCAGTTGCTTGCGTACCGCGTCGACCTTGGTCATGTCGATGAAGCGGAACTTACCCGAGCGCAGCAGCTTGTTGCTGATCGAATCTGTGACAGATTCGGTATCGATATGCTCTGAGGTCTTGTTCTTGATCTTGTCGACAAAGATGACAGGGCGATCTTTGGCCGTCATGGCTACCACAGGCGGAAAGCTCAGCATGCTGTCGACCATCTTGGCGGTGATCGCCTGCAGATCCGTAGAACCGAAGTTTTCATTGACGGTTTCGACTTCAGTAGCATCACCGTACTGCACCTTAGATTGACAACCCGCCAGGCCAATCGCCACGGCGATGATAAAAATGAGGTTGAACTTTTTCATAAAAATACCGATTCCTTAGTCTTGATTAGATGATTATTGAATGAAAACGGGTGAAATTACCAGTCTCAATTATCCAAATTAATGTGGTTTTATCGCTTTGTACGTCAACTGCTTGCACCTGAGACTGCCCCAGACGGATCTGATATTGGCCCGCATCCAGATAGCGACGTCCTAACTGGGCCTGACTGGGCAGGGTCAACCAGCTGCGTCTGTCTGCCTGCTCGGTAACCACATTGAAGATCTGCATGGCGATGGCTCCGGCGTCGAACTCGTCCTTGCGGCGCTTGGACTCGCTGCGCACGCTGCGGGCCATCTCTGCCTTGGCGTAGATTCTCGCGGCCTGGCGAAACAGGGCGCTGGGGAGTTCTTCCTTAAGCGCGGTGATTGCCAGGGCGTCAATATTGGCGAGCGGCGCCGTCTTCAGCACAGTACCCAGGCCAATGATCTCCCCTTGGGGGACGCTGACTCGGCTGGGTACATAGGTGGCCAAGGAGGCAGTCTGCCAGTTGCCGCTAATGCGAAAAGGCACGGTAAAGCTTTGCTTCTCAGGCACAAAACCCCGCTCGAGTATGACGACGACCTGTCCCTGGCCGGGCTTGGCCAGCTTGGTATCGCCCCAGCGGTGCTTAAACTCCTCATATTGCGGCATAGCCAGTTTCTTGGCCAGTCGCACCAGATCTTGCTGCAGATAGGGGTTGTCCGGGGTGATCTGCGCCGCCTTGCGATAATCGATGAAGGCGTCATTCTCTTCGCCCAGCAGCTCGTGCAGCAGCCCCGTGGTGTAGTAACTATAGGCGTTGAGGAAAGAACTTGTGGTGGTGCCGGCCGCTTGCCCGAGTCGATTGACCTCGGCGTCTATGGTGCCGTTGGCCATCGCCTGTACCGACGCCTGGGATTTCTGATATCTGGCCTGCTCGCTCTGCTGTAGCTCGTTGCTGCGCCTCACCTCGACCAGGGCTCCCTGGCTGTCTCGGCTAAAGAGGTAGTTAAGGGCCTGATACTGATGCAACATGATGCGTTCATAGCCGGGGCCACGATAGGGGATCACGTTGTCGTTGATAAACAGGCTGCTGGCGGTAGCGCCAAGATCAGATGCGCTGATCACCGCCTGGTCGTCAAACTTGGTGTAGGCATCGACGGCCTGCTGGTAATAGGCTTTGCTAGCCTCGAAGTCTCCCGTGATCTGGGCAATACGTCCCGCCTCCTGGGCATACAGGAGTCCATCTTGGCCTGTGATGGCATCGTCGAATTGTCGATAGAGGGCGGCATCGCTCTGTCTGGTGAGATCGGCCTTTACCGGCGCAAGCTGTGACGGATAACTGATAAAGACGCTGTTAAAGGCGCAGCCCGATAGGGTGAGCGACAAGAGCGCGCAGGCCATGGCCGTGCGGTATCGTCTTGAGACTCGACTATGAGGGCTGCTTTGGTGTGGCATAGTTGGTCAGATCCTTTGTGAAGCTAGTTCCGTTAAATGGCCTGGCGCCATGGCGCCGGTCTAATAGTGGGGAGGCGGCGTCTCTTCCGCCTGACTGGCGATGTTGCTGGGCTCGACCTGCGCCAGCTTGCTGGTGAGCAGGCGCAGTTTTTCCTGTTGCTCGGCCAACAGGTCGTTGAGCTTGATCACCTGCTGGTTCAGCGACTCTATGGTGTCGTCCTGAAAAGCCAGTTTCATCTCAAGATCTTCGATTCTTTGTTCTAGTTGCACCAATGTTAGTCCTCTATCAATCGGGCATGGGCCAGGTTTCCAGCAAGCCATTACTGCTAAAGCTGATGATCTGCCCATTAAGGGTTTCAGCCACAGAGTATACAACGGCGCCCTTGATTTGGGCACGCTCGGTGCGGGTAACTTGCCAGTTGGCGCGCATTTTTCCATCGGCTACCCGCCAAACGCTCACTTCTCTGGCAGGGGTGCCGGTGAGTAGTGTCTGGTTATCTTTGGTAAAGCGTGCGGTGGAAAAGTTCATTGTGCGACGTTTTATTTTAAGGCGAGACACAGATTCGCCTGTCTGCGTCTGCCAGATCTCGGCCCTATTGGTGCTATCGGCGGCGAAAGCCAGGCTGGCGTCCTGGGTCAGGCTGACGCTGAGTACCCGGCTGGGGAGTTGCCACTGCTGCAGTGGCTGCCCGGTGTTGGCCTGCCAAAGAATGACCCGGTTGTCGTTGCCGCCCGATAGTGCCCAACGGCCGTCGGCAGAGAGGGCGACGCTGTTAACCTTCTCGCTGTGCCCGAGGAATTTGATCAGGGTGTCGGTCTGGTGATTGAGTGACATGACGCTGCCGTCGGTGAGGCCGATCAGTAGGGTTCCATTGTCGGCAAGCGCCAGACACTGCCCCTTGGCGGGCAGGGACCACCATCCCAGTGGCTGACCATCTTGTATATTCCACAGCGCGACCGAATCGCTGCTGAGGGAGGCAGCGTATTTCAGGTTGTCCGACAGGGCGGTGGCGATCGCTGTGCCGCCCGCTTTGCCATGGAGCCACTGATACTTAAGCGCTTTTTGGGTGAGATCCCAGAGTTGCAGGTTGTTGCTGGTGGTGCTGACCAGAAGTAAACGCGCCTGTGGAGAGAGGCTGGCATCATAGCTAGGTTCGGCGATCAGGCTATCGACCTCAGGTTTAGGCTGACAAGCACTCAGCAGGAGTGTACAAGCAATCAGTGTACAAAAATACAGCAATCCGGTTCTGCTCATGAACTTGTTCCTGGTTGAGTTGTCTTTAGCTCAAAGGTTTTCGCCTAGGTAAGGCCACCAAACCATCATTGATGAAACTTAATCAATGTAATTGGTATATGTTAATTAACTAGTATAAAGTGGTTCGTCTTAGAAGAGTAAGGTTATTGTAACCACAAGAAAATGCTGAGGAAGCTTTAATGAAGTCCATTTATAAGATGTCACTGGTCGCGTTGGCGGTGGTTGGTCTAACTGCTTGTAACCAAGAACAAAAAACAACAAAACCGGCAGAAGTAAAACTCGAGACCCAGGCGCAGAAGCAAGCCTATAGCGTAGGCGCGTCGATCGGTAAATATATGTCTGGTCATATCAAGGAGCAGGAAGAGCTGGGTCTACCAGTAGATCGTAGCCTGATTATTCAAGGTTTTAGCAACGGTCTGAACGACGAGCTGAAGCTGACCGAAGAAGAGATGCAGACAGTACTGCAAGGCCTTGACGAGCAACTAAACGAGAAGCGTCAGGCACAGGCGACTGCACTGGCCGAGAAAGCCCAGGCAGAGAGCGCGGCTTTCCTAGAAGCCAACAAGGCGAAAGAAGGCGTTGTGACGACAGAGTCTGGCCTGCAGTATGAAGTGATCACCGAAGGTACTGGTGATAAGCCTGCTGCAGAAGACACGGTTGAAGTGCACTATGTTGGTACCCTGATCGACGGCACAGAGTTCGATAGCTCTATCGCCCGTGGTCAGAGCGCTAAGTTCCCGCTAAATCGCGTTATCCCAGGTTGGACCGAGGGTGTTCAGCTGATGTCTGTGGGTTCTAAGTACCGTTTCGTGATCCCAGCCGAGCTGGCCTATGGTAGCCGCGATACCGGCAGCATCCCGGCTAACTCGACGCTGATCTTCGAAGTTGAGCTGCTTTCTATCGAGAAGGCCGCACCGGCAGCCGAAGAAGCGGCAGCGGCTAAGTAATTCGCTGTTCTCCTAAAGAGATTGAAAAAGGGCGCCTCGGCGCCCTTTTTGCGTCTGTATGAAATGCCAGAGTGAACTGCCCGAGGGGGAATTTTCGCCGCTTAGCGCCAGGCGGCTTGGATATCTCTGCAATTGTCTTGGCCTTAGGTTAGAATTTGCAAAGTAACCTTGGGGAAGACAGCTTATGGAATATGAATTTCGCCGTAACACATTGACCGGCACCCTGGTGGCACAGTTCACCATGGATCATGAGATTATGGGGCTTTGGTTTGTCGATGAGCTGGGCGAAGATAAGGCGCTTATCGCTCAGATAGCCTCGACTATCGAGGCACTGCAACAGGGTAAGCTGACAGAGCAAGGTTTTATCGGTAAGGCCATCTCCCTAGAGCTGGATGAGGAGCAGGCGAGAGTCTTTGCCAACGCCTTAGAGATGGATGATGACACGCCTCTGGATGAGTCTATGTCGCTATATGACGGCGAGTCCCAGGCCTTCTGTGGACTGGAGGATTTCGAGGCGGCGCTCAAGAGCTGGCAGGCCTTCATCGAGGAGAGTCGATAGCCGAGGAAATCTAGGCGAATAGTAAGGGGAAAACCCTACAAAGAAGAAAGGCAGCCTGGGCTGCCTTTTTTGCGTCTAATGAGCGATTCTGAACTTAATCACTCTCAATCCACACAAATCAAATCCAAGTAAACTAAACCAAACATAAGCCTATTGGTTCAGGTAGCGTACCGCCATCTCGGTGCGCGACTTGGCGTTGGCCTTGCGCAGCAGATTCTTCACATGCACCTTGACCGTGCCTTCGCTGATATGCAGCTGCTCTGAGATCACCCGGTTGCTCTTGCCTTCAGCCAGTTGCTCGAGGATCTGCAGCTCTCTCGGTGTCAGGTTGTCTATCCAGGCCTGCTCGTCGGCGCCATCTTTCAGCTCATAGATGAAGTCTTCCACCGATTCAGAGATCACGCGGTGACCCTGCATGGCATTCTTGAGTTTCTCCAGCAGCAGATCCGGCTCGGTATCTTTGAGCAGGTAACCGTCTGCGCCGGCCCTGACCAGGCGGATAACGTCCTGCTTGGCGTCGGATACCGTTAGGATCACTATGCGGCTGGTGACCCCTTCCTGACGCAGGGCATTGAGGGTATCTAGTCCTGTCATCCCCTTCATGTTG
Organism: Shewanella sp. cp20; assembly: GCF_000832025.1. Lineage (NCBI taxonomy): Bacteria > Pseudomonadati > Pseudomonadota > Gammaproteobacteria > Alteromonadales > Shewanellaceae > Shewanella > Shewanella sp. cp20. The sequence continues at coordinate 136,612 of NZ_JPII01000027.1, forward strand.
AGATCCAGTAACACGATATCCGGTTCATTCTCGGCAATTGCCGACAGGGCATCTAGGCCGCTGCCTGCTTCACCAAATAGGGTGAAGTCTGAGTCAGAGGTGATAAGTTGACAGATCCCGCGACGTAACAGGGGGTGATCGTCTACAACCAAAACTGAATAGGGTTTGCCCATTTTTTATGCCTCCACTGAGGTCTGTTTTATTTAAAAATTAGTGTTTTATATTACCAGCATCCTACTGGTTTGGCTCTTTTTCGGGAGGGAAAACTAAGGTGACCGTGGTCCCGCCCTGTTCGTTGCTGCTGAAGTCTACCACACCCGAGAGGCGACTTGCTCGTTCATGCATGATTCCTATGCCAAAATGTTGGTCCCTTTCCTTGAGCTTCTCCAGACCTACGCCATCGTCACTGATGCTGATCTTCACATTGTTCCCGCTACGGGTGCAGCAGATATGAATATGATTCGCCTGGGCATGCTTGATGGCGTTGAGGGTCGCCTCCCGGGTGAGCTGCAACACGTGAATATGTTGATGGGCGCCCAGCAGCTGGATCGGCAGCTTATCTTCGAGGGTGATCTCGGCCGTGGTTTGCCCCCTGAGCTGGTCCAGCATCATCTCTATGGCGTGATTCAGGTTGGGATCTTTAATGGTCAGGCGGAAGGTGGACAGCAGTTCTCGCAGCTGAACATAGGCGGTGTTAACCCCTTCGTTGATCTCCTGGAGTTGTTCCTCCACCTGAGGGCTGCGGCACTGGCTGTCGAGTCCCTTGGAGAGCAGGTTGACCTGGATCTTAAGAAACGACAGCAGCTGACCCAGGGAGTCGTGCAGCTCACGGGCGATCACGCCGCGCTCTTCCATCAGCGCCAGCTGTTGGCGCTGTTCGCCAGCGTTATAGATGACGATAGAGCGGGCCAACATGATGGCGAAGTTCTCAAACAGGGGGTGATTGATCTCGCCCAGGGAGGTGACCTCGAGATAGCCCAGCTCATTGTCGGCAAACTTCAGCGGGAAGCGTGTCTGGCTCAGCGAGGCAATCGGCCAGCCGCCATCGGCATCTATGTAGAGCTTCTCCTTGTCGTCCTGGGCGATCACTAGCCTGAGGAAGCTATGGGGTTCATGGGCCCTGAGTTGATTCAGTGCCTGTTTCAGGGTGCTGATCTCCAGCTTGCCCGAATGCAGCATCACCAGGTTGTCATAGAGGAGTTTCAACTCGTTGTTGGCGCGGGTGAGGGCGAAGGTCTTCTCTTTAACCTGATTTTCCAGATTGTTATATAGGGTCGACAGCTCCCTGGCGCTGGTGGCTAGGGCGTTGCTCAGCGAGCTGAGCTCAACATATTCACTGTCTGGCATGGTGACATCGAACTCGCCTTTAGAGATGGTGTTGGCCGACTCCATCAACTGATTGAGCGGCTTGACCACCTTGCGCTTGGTAAAGCGCACGGCGAAGAAGGCAATCAACAGCATCAGCCCCAGGCCGCTGATCTGGCTGGCGGCCAGCAGCTTGAGCTTGAAGGCGGCAAACTCTTCAGTCTCCAGCACGAAGAGATCTATGGTGTCGACGAAATCCTTGAGGGCGGAGACATAGAGGCGGGAGTTCTCCTCTTCGATATATTGCTTCATTACCTGCCACTTCTCGATAACCAGTAGATATTGGGAGGCGAGATCATCCGGGGTCATCCAATCGAGCGAGCGTTTCAGGGCATCCGAGTGGAGTGTGGCCTCAAACTCCTTAATTTTCTCGTCGGCTTCCTCGCTGCCCGAGTTGGCATAGAACATCAGGCGGTAACTTTGCATACGCAGAGAGCCAGAGGCGTTGATGGCTCTGGCATCTCCCAGGCTATAAGCCAAATTAGCTATGGCGAAGGTGGCAAGTCCACTGGAAAGTAAAATTAAGGCCAGCATTAACCTTAAGATGGTGGAGGTAAGACTACCTTTCTTCATGTATTAGAACTCATTAAATAATAGGGAAAAATCGGAAATTTGGACTATCATACTTGTTTAGCAATCGCTGATAAAATTAACAATGTGGTAAAAATGTGACCAACAACACATTCACATTATGATCTGCCTCAAGTTTTAACCCGGATACCCCATAAGGGGTATATTTTTAACGGGGTTAAGGGACTAACTTTGGCCCTGGAGATGTTGTGGTTTTAAAGACTACTATAAAAAAGTAACACGGAGATGAGATGGTGAGAACATTAACAACAAAAACCTTTGCACTGAGTGCTTTGGTCGCCGCAGGCCTGATGGCTACCGGCGTTATGGCAAGCGACAAGACCGAGCCACGCAATGAAGTCTACAAAGACAAGTTTTCAAAGCAGTACAACAGCTGGCATGACACTGCCGAAAGCAAAGAAGTTGTCGATATGCTTGAAGAGGTTCCTAGCCTAGTCGTATTGTGGGCAGGTTATGGTTTCGCGAAAGATTACAATGCGCCACGTGGTCACATGTATGCGGTAACTGACGTACGCAATACACTACGTACCGGTGCGCCTAAGTCTGCCGAAGATGGTCCAATGCCGATGGCATGTTGGTCTTGTAAGAGCCCAGACGTACCGCGCGTTATCGAAGAGCAGGGCGAAGATGGCTACTTCACTGGTAAGTGGTACAAAGGCGGCGCCGAAATCGTTAACACTATCGGTTGTTCAGACTGTCACGAGAAAGGCTCTTCTAAGCTACGCATGTCACGTCCATTCGCCGAGCGCGCAATGGCTACACTAGGCACACCGTTTGACAAGGCTTCTAAGAAAGACAAGCAGTCTATGGTTTGTGGCCAGTGTCACGTAGAGTACTACTTCGAGAAGACCAAAGATCGTAAGGGCTTCGTGAAATTCCCATGGGATATGGGTACAACTGTTGAGCAGATGGAAGTCTACTACGACAACATGGAGTTCAAAGACTGGACACATGCTGTTTCTAAGACGCCTATGCTGAAAGCACAGCACCCAGGTTATGAAACTTGGCAGCTGGGTGTACACGGTAAGAACAATGTGACCTGTACCGACTGTCACATGCCTAAAGTGAAGAATGCTGAAGGCCGTAAGTTTACAGACCATAAGGTAGGTAATCCATTCGATCGCTTCGAAGAGACTTGTGCGACTTGTCATACTCAAAGCAAAGAGTTCATGGTTAACCTAACTAAAGAACGTAAAGCGAAGGTCGCTGACCTTAAAGCACGAGCTGAATCTCAGTTAGTTAAAGCACACTTCGAAGCTAAAGCCGCTTGGGATGCCGGTGCAACCGAAGCTGAAATGAAGCCTATCTTAATGGATATCCGTCATTCACAATGGCGCTGGGACTATGCAACTGCCTCTCACGGTGTTGCGGCTCACGCGGCTGATGAAGCACTGCGTATATTAGGTACCTCGGTAGATAAGGCTGGTGATGCTCGTGTTAAGCTTGCTCAGCTGCTAGCGAAGAAAGGTGTCAAGCAACCTATCGCCTTCCCTGATGTCTCTACCAAGGCTAAGGCACAAGCTGCGCTGGGTATGGATATGAAGAAGTTGAATGGCGACAAGGAAGAGTTCAAGAAGACTGTACTTCCTAAGTGGGATGCCGAAGCTAAGAAGCGCGAAGCAACTTACTAATTTCTCCCCCCTGCATAGTAAAAGCCCCGGTTATCCGGGGCTTTTTTATGTCTGATCTTATTTAATCATCTTCAATAAGGCCTTGAACCTGTCGCCGTTGGCCTCAGCCTGCAGCTCGAACAGTAGAGATTCGCTGTTGGTCAACAGCGCGCCGTGCTGCGCCATTATCTCGCTGCCCAAGATCTTATTGGCTTGTGTTCGCGAGGAGACGGCGTCTGTCACCAGGTGCACCTCGTAACTGTTATCCAGCAGATCCCGGCAGGTCTGATAGACGCAGATATGGGTCTCTATACCGGCGAGCAGCACCTTGGGCCTGTCATACTGGCGCAATGCCTGTCTGAAGGGCTCGGCCTGCCAGGCGCTAAAAGTTGCCTTGGCGATAGGCTGATAGTGAGGCGCAAGTAGCTCAGCTAACGCCGGGCTGGTGGCGCCTAGCTTATCGGGGAGTTGTTCGAGCCAGATGACTGGGATCTCAAACAGCTCGGCCGCCTTGATCAGTGTGATAAGCCGGGCTTCAAGTTCCTCGGCTTGGTGCATCAGGGTAGCCAGCTTTCCTTGAACATCGACGATGATCAGCACACATTTCTGTGGTTTTAACATGGGGCGCTCCTCAATGGGTGGTGACTCCATGATACCCAGATAATCCCCTCTACCAATCCGTCATAAGTCGAATAGTTGGCTGCGCTATTTCTGTGCAGCCAATGCATAGCCGCACCTATTTGGTGCATTTGTATTCAGCCCTAAGTGAGCCTGTATTACTAAGTTTATGAATGTTAAGGGTTTGTAATATTGGCCTGATGATTGAATTGCCTTTGGCATCAGCAAGAATACTAAGATGAGTCGGAGGCGGTAATGAAATTAATCAGCGCAATAATCAAGCCATTCAAACTCGATGATGTGCGAGAAGCCATTGCAGGGTTGGGGATTGAGGGGATGACGGTGACCGAGGTGAAGGGATTCGGACGTCAGAAAGGCCATACTGAGCTCTATCGTGGCGCCGAATACCAGGTAGATTTTCTGCCTAAGGTCAAACTGGATATCGCGACTAAGGCTGAAAATGTCGATCACCTTATCGAGTCCATCGTGGCGGCGGCGCACACGGGCAAGATAGGCGACGGCAAGATTTTTGTGACGGATCTCGATCAGGTGATCCGTATCCGTACCGGCGAACTCGATAACGAAGCACTTTAAGGGGGTAATTCCAATGGAAGAGTTAGTAAAATTAGGTGCGACAGTATCTGAGTTGAGGTTTGCGCTCGACACCTTTTATTTCTTGATCTCAGGCGCGCTGGTGATGTGGATGGCGGCGGGCTTTGCCATGTTGGAAGCGGGCCTGGTTCGCTCTAAGAACACCACAGAGATCTTAACCAAGAACGTCTGTCTCTATTCTATCGCCTGTATCATGTATCTGGTGGTGGGTTACAACATCATGTATGTGGATAACGCCGAGGGCGGCTGGTTACCTTCGTTCGCCAGTCTCATTGGTGCTCAGGCCAGTGATGCCGACCATGCGCTGGAGTCGGATTTCTTCTTCCAGGTGGTGTTTGTGGCGACGGCTATGTCTATCGTCTCTGGCGCCGTTGCCGAGCGTATGAAGCTGTGGGCCTTCCTGATCTTCTCTGTGGTGATGACAGGGCTTATCTATCCAATCGAGGGTAACTGGACCTGGGGCGGCGGTTTCCTCTCAGAGGCGGGATTTGTCGACTTTGCCGGCAGTGGCATAGTGCACATGGCGGGCGCAGCCGCGGCGATCTCAGGCGTCTTGTTGCTCGGCGCTCGTAAGGGCAAGTATGGCCCTAACGGTCAGGTTAACCCTATCCCAGGTTCAAACCTGCCTATGGCTACCCTAGGTATGTTCATTCTGTGGATGGGTTGGTTCGGCTTTAACGGTGGCTCTCAGCTACTGGTGTCTGATGCCGAAAATGCCTCGGCGGTGGCGAAGATCTTCGTCAACACCAACTCTGCAGCCGCGTTCGGCGCCGTCTCAGCCCTGGTGGTCTGTAAGATGGTATGGGGTAAGGCGGATCTGACCATGATCTTAAACGGCGCCTTGGCGGGCCTGGTGGCGATCACCGCCGATCCGCTGTCGCCTTCGCTGCCTCTGGCCGGGGTTATCGGCCTGGTAGCCGGTGGTCTGGTGGTCTTCTCTATCGTGATGTTCGATCGAATCAAGATTGACGATCCTGTCGGCGCGATTTCGGTACACGGTGTTGCCGGTCTGTTTGGTCTGGTGTTAGTGCCACTATCAAATGCCGATGCGACGCTGTTGGGTCAGCTCTATGGTGCGGCTGTTATCTTCGCCTGGGTGTTCTCGGCTTCTTTTGCGGCCTGGTATCTACTCAAGGTCACCATGGGTATCCGTGTCTCTGAAGAGGAAGAGTACAACGGCATGGACGCATCGGATTGTGGTATCGATGCCTATCCTGAGTTTGTCTCGCTCAAGAGCGCCAGCTGATACTCCTCTAGACTAGATAGTCTGATAAACAGGGTCCGTGCCTCATGGTGCGGACCCTGTTTTTTGTATTATGCTATCGACAGGGATGGTGTGAGGAGCGTTAACATGAAGCAGTCTCTCTGGGTATTGGTTTTGATGCTGATGTCGGCTCAGCTGCAGGCGGGCCAGGTGGTGGTGCGTAAGTCGAGTGAGCCTTTCGATGCCTTTGCCGTGCGCGATAAGGTGCAGCAGGATTTCGCGTGGCGAGAATCTTTGCGTATGCAGCAACAGATTAAGATATTACAGAGTCTCCCCCTGGGCTGTGTGATGTTTAAGCTGCCCTATGCCTACTATCGTTGTGGCGCGAATTTCTATCGTCCCTATCAGTATCGAGACGAGGGCACGGCTCCCATGCAGCTCTATATTCAGGTCGATCCGCCAGTTGCTCAGTGATTGTTAATATTTTGTAACGCTTTGCGTGGGGCAAAATGAAAAAGCCTACTTTATGATAGATCTTACGGTGCCCTCATCAGCGTAGGTTTAATATGAAAAGGCTATTTGAGTATAGGCGCGCTATGTTGTTGTTATGCTTCATAGTGAGCGGTTGTGCCAGCGGCCCGGGTAAGGAAACCCTCGCTAATATAGATCAATACTTTGCCGACGAAGAATTCACGGCGGTAGCGGTTCAAGTCACCCCAGATAAGCTGTTTGCATTGCCCACACAGGTAACTGTGGATCTGCGGCAAGATTATAAGCGTAGCCGAATGGCAAGGGACTATATTGCCGCCAACTTGTGGCTGGCTAATTACATCAATGCCGATAAGGGTGGCTTCAAGTACCGAGATAATCTGACCAAGATCCCCGCCGATACCTTTGATGCCAGGGCAGGTAACTGCCTGTCGCTGGTGCTGCTGAGTGCCTCGCTGGCCGATGCCTTAGGGGTCGATGTCGAGTTTCAAGAGGTCGAGGTTCCGCCCGTGTGGGATAAGGCCGGTGATTTCTATCTGGTGAATGGTCACATCAATCTGCGCCTCATTCCACGAGAGACGAGTGATACCTTCCTTGCCGACAAAAATGCGCTGCAGATCGATTTTCTGCCCGAACGTACCATGCGTGGCTACGCTAAGCGGCGTATCGATAGAACTACCGTCATGGCGATGTTCTATAACAATGTCGCGGCGGAGTCGCTGGTTGAGGGACGTTACGATCAGGCCTATGCCTACCTGAAACAGAGCCTCATGTTGAAGGCCGACTTTATACCCGCCTTGAATACTCTGGCAATTCTCTACCGCTACAAGGGGTTGGATGATAGGGCGGAGACCCTCTATAAGCTGGCGTTATCCCAAGACAGTGAGGATATGAATGCCCTGTTTAATTACAGTGTGCTGCTGGCCAGCCAAGACAGATTAGAGGAGTGGGCTGAGGTACATAAGACCCTGGAACTGGTCAGGATCCGTAATCCCTATTATTACTATGACATGGCGCAGCAGGCCTATTCAGAGCACGAGTACCAGACCGCGTTGGCCTGGTACAAACGCGCGGTGGAGAAGGCTGACTATCGCCATGAGTTTTACTTCGGTCTCTCCAGAGCCTATTGGGCCACGGGGGATGAGCGCAGGGCTAAGCTGAATATGCAAAAGGCCTTGTCCTTATCTGTGGATGAATATAACCAGCGACGCTATCAGGCCAAGTTGCAGGCGATGCAGTCGCATCAAGGTATTCATTAACCCTGTATTCATTAACTAAGGCATTTATTAACCAAGGTATTTATTAATTAAGGCATTTATTCACTAAGGTATTTTTTACCAAGGTATTCATAAATAAGGCGCCTGTGAGAGGCGTCTTTCATGTCATGCCTATCCTGGTTGAATGAAGCGATTTGAATCGCCAGCGAATACCGACACTATTTTAGCTCTACAGGCATCTTCTCAGGCTCTGGCGCTGAGTCGATGCTTCGGCTTTTCTCCTCAGCTTCCTCTCTGTCCAACTGGGCGATACCCAAGTCTATTTTTTCTGCAATGGCTTGGCTGTGACAGGCTATCTTGCGTGGAGCCGGCGCAAACAGGGGATGGCGAACCGTTGCCAGAAGGGTGTCGACTCTAAACTTGAGCTGTTCGCGGTAATATTCAAATATGCGCCCTTCCAAGATAATGGCTTCGACCCTTCCAGAAAACAGCATCATCACCTGGCTTTTCTGGCTGTTGGATTCGCCATATTGCGGGTTATTGAGTGCCATCTGGTAGAAGTCTTTACCTAAATATTGCGTCGCATTCTGAAATCCCATGACAGAGATCGCCGCCAGATCGGTGACTGAGTCGATGAGCAGTTTATTGCTGGCCAGAGTAAACACGCTGTTTTGGTAACTGATAAGGCTGCGGGTGTAGTAGAGGCCCGCTAGGTTCTCGGGGGCATTGATGAGGCAATCGACATTGCCGCTGGCGACCTGGCGGAACGCTCGCTTATTGGGGGATAGATGAATGTGTCCGATCGATAACGACTGCCTGGCTAACACCGCCGCGAGACGCTCATATTGAATCCCGCTCTGACCGTTGGCAAAGAAATAGGGGGGAATGGTGTTGCTGACCGCAAAGGAGATCTCTGTGTTAGCAGCGTGTGCCAGAAGCGGGTTTGAAAAAAGTATAAAACCAGATGCCAGCAGCAATTTTCTCATCGGGGCGATGGTTACCTCAACAGGGGCTGTTGCGCCATCTCGAGAGCCTCGGTGTCACTCTCTTATGACCTTTAATAATCTACTATAGATAGGCTTCTAGCCGATTTCCAGACAAATGTTAACAATTTGTTTTGTCTCTATCCGTTTATATCGCTGGCTTAGCTGGGAAAGTTTTAAATAAAAATAATAATTTAATCTTATATAACAGATGGTTATTTTTATATTTTTAATTTTATTAATGTTTGGTTGCAATAGCGGAGGATACTGGATAAATTGAAATCAGTAGTGCAATAGAGAGACCCTTATTTAATCCAGAGCCGGAGTGGAAAATAAATATCATGTATTATCAAACTGATGACGTTCGCATTAATAAAATTAAAGAGTTGTTACCCCCTGTCGCCATTCTTGAGCGATTTCCGGCAAGCGAAAATGCATCGGCAACAGTGTTTAACGCACGGCAGAATATACACAATATCCTTAAAAAAGAAGATGATCGTCTGTTAGTGATCATTGGCCCTTGTTCTATCCATGATCCTAAGGCGGCGCTTGAATACGGTGAGAGACTCGCCAAATTGCGTGAGCAATATAAGGATCAACTCGAGGTGGTGATGCGCGTCTATTTCGAGAAGCCGCGTACCACAGTGGGCTGGAAAGGCTTGATCAACGACCCTTACATGGATAACAGTTTTAAGTTGAACGATGGTTTGCGTACTGCGCGTAAACTGCTGTTAGATCTCAACGATTTAGGCGTGCCTACTGCGGGTGAATTCCTGGATATGATCACCCCACAATATGTGGCGGATCTCATGTGTTGGGGCGCAATTGGCGCTCGTACCACAGAGTCACAGGTACACAGAGAGTTGGCATCGGGCCTCTCTTGCCCCGTAGGTTTCAAGAATGGGACCGATGGCACCATCAAGGTCGCTATCGACGCGATCGGCGCGGCCAGTGCACCTCACCATTTTCTGTCGGTGACCAAGTATGGCCATTCGGCGATCGTCTCCACCAAGGGCAACCCCGATTGTCACATCATTCTGCGTGGAGGCAAGGAGCCTAACTATAGCGCCGAACACGTTCAGGCGATCAGTGAACAGCTGGCGAAGGCAAACCTGCCGCAAAATATCATGGTGGATTTTAGCCATGCCAATAGCAGTAAACAGTTCAAGCGTCAGATGCTGGTGGCCGAAGATGTGGCCAGTCAGGTAAGTGCCGGTGAGCGTGCGATTTTCGGCGTAATGGTCGAGAGTCACCTGGTCGAGGGACGTCAGGATTATATCGAAGGGCAACCTTTGTGTTACGGTCAGAGCATCACAGATGCCTGTATTGGTTGGGAAGATACCGAGACTTTGCTGGCACAGCTCAATCAGAGTGTGCTCGAACGTCGCGCTTAGTCTGGCCTTCATCTGCTGAGCTTGCTCAGCCGGGTGTCGACGAGAAACTAAAAAGGAAGCCAATTGGCTTCCTTTTTTGCATTCTGCTAGCCCGTTTATTTGGCTTGTTGTTTCACCAGATATTCATTGGCCTTAGCCAGACTGCCAAAAGACGATATTAAATTGTTTTGACCCTTTTGCTGAATTTCTGGGCTGTTCGATTCTGTCATCATCCATACCCAAGTTTGTACCAATGGCAGTGGAGGGTATTGCACGTCAGATGATTGTGGCATATCGGCTTCCTTTAAAAAATGGGGGTTATTCCCGCTCTGCTTTTGCTCGGCTTGAACTGCCTTAAGCTGATCTTGAGATTATCAAAATCTCCGGCAAGAGATAACAATAATTACCCCGTTGAAACATTAAAGTGATAATTATTCTCTCAAGAATAATGCTTTTTTCTGATTTTGCCATCATTTTGTCAATCTAAAGTCGTGCCAGGCTGTACAAACGAATGCTCCTAAAGTCTGATATTGGACAGCTTGCATAGGGCAAAATGCTAACCCCTTGGCAAAGCTGAACAATTGCGCTAGTGGCGGATGAGTCTACTAAGGTAAGATGGTGGATGTTATGGCTTTTATCTCGATTTCATCTAAATGCCATCCTCCCAATATTGATGCTAGCTGGAGTTGCCATGCGTCCCACGCTCTATTTTGATGGTCCTATCGATAAATTGAACTGGCAGGTCCTGAAACTGCTTTGGCCCTATCTATTGGAGTTCAAGGGGCGGGTGGTACTGGCGCTGGCCTGTCTGGTGGTGGCGAAAATGGCAAGCGTCGGTCTGCCTTTCGTGCTCAAACACCTGGTGGATACCCTGAGTGAGGCCTTGAGTGAGCAGATAATTGCGGTGCCCATCGCCCTGGTGCTGGCATACGGTAGTCTACGCCTGCTGAACACAGTGATCTCCGAGGTGAGAGACACGCTATTTGGTCGGGTTACCGAACGAGCGATAAGGCGTTTGGGCTTGTCTGTGTTTGATCATCTGCATCGGCTGGATCTCGCGTTTCACCTGGAACGGCGCACCGGCGGCCTGTCTCGAGATATAGAACGGGGCACCAGTGGGGTCAGCTTCTTGATGCGTTTCATGGTGTTCAACATAGTGCCGACCCTGCTCGAGATCGCACTGGTGGTGGGCATCTTGCTTTATAACTATGGCTGGGCGTTCGCCATCATTACGTTAAGCGCCGTCGTCGCTTATATCCTATTTTCCATCTTTGCCACCGAGTGGCGCACCGGCTTCGTGCGTGAGGCGGCTATGGCAGATTCTCAGTCCAATACCCGCGCCATCGACAGCCTGCTCAACTATGAGACGGTGAAGTATTTTAACAACGAGGCCTATGAGTCTGAGCAATATGATCAGGCCCTCGAGCGATGGGAGGTGGCCAAGCGTAAGAATCGACTCTCTCTGTTTGCCCTCAATGCCGGTCAGGCGTTGATCATCTCGCTGGCGATGACGCTGATGTTGGCATTGGCCGCGAGTCAGGTCAGTCAGGGAGCCATGACCATAGGTGACTTCGTGCTGATCAACGCCTTCATGATGCAGCTGTTTATGCCGCTGAATTTTTTAGGCTTTGTCTATCGCGAGATACGCGGCGCGCTGGCCAATATCGAGCGCATGTTTAGTCTGCTAGATAGAGTGCCAAAGATTGAGGATGCGCCCGACGCTAAGTCGCCCCAGATCACGCTGGGGAGCCTTAGGTTTGAGGGAGTCAGTTTTCGTTACGGCGACAGGCCTATCTTGTCCGATGTGAGTTTCGAGATCCCTGCTGGGCATAAGGTGGCGATTGTGGGGGATAGCGGCGCGGGTAAATCCACCATAGTGAAGCTGCTGTTTCGCTTCTATGAGGCGCAGCAGGGGGTTATCAGCATAGATGGGCATGATACTAAGGCGCTGACCCAACACGCGCTGCGTAGCGCCATTGCCATAGTGCCGCAAGATACCGTGTTGTTTAACGACTCCTTGCTGGAGAATATTCGTTATGGTCTGCCGGGGGCCAGCGATGAGCAAGTGAAGGAGGCGATAGAACTGGCCCATCTCTCTCATTTTGTCTCACAACTCAGCGAGGGTTGGCATACCAAGGTGGGCGAGCGCGGGCTAAAGCTATCCGGTGGCGAGAAGCAGAGGGTGGCGATCGCCAGGGCGATTCTTAAGGGCTCACCCCTATTGGTGTTCGACGAGGCGACCTCGTCTCTAGATAGTCATTCGGAGCAGGCGATCCTCAATGCCCTCAAGGAGATGGCCAAGGGGCATACCAGTCTGGTGATCGCCCACAGGCTGTCGACGGTCGTGGATGCCGACCAGATCTTGGTTCTAAGTCAGGGGAAGATCGTCGAGCGCGGCGATCATCAGAGCCTGCTGGCAGCCAATGGCCTCTACAAGAAGCTGTGGACGGTACAAAATCAACATTAATTGTAGGGGGTTAAGTATTCGTTCAGGTTTGATTTGCATAATATTTGTCAATAACAAACCTGTGGAGGCGGTCCCATGAAAAATATCCCTATACATGCAAGTATCGAAGGTCAGGCGCGGGTTGTGGATACCGATTGGCTAGCCATCATGGCGACCTTGAAAGAGCGGGGGCTGGAACAGGAGGAGTTGGTCACCGTTTATGCCCAACTTAGCTCCTACTTAAGGGTCACGACTCGGGGCCTGACGCTGGCGATGATACCAGCCTCGACCGTGATCGAGGGGCTGACTCGCGAGGTAAAACACTGCGCGAATGACTATGCGGGGATGTTATAGGGGGTTACTGCCTGAGTGGCAGGTAGAAAGATTAGGCTGACTTTGAGGTATTGACCGGTCTCCAGCCGTCGCAAAGGAGGCTGAGTTTGCTATTTTGCGGTTCATAAGGCGTAAGCCTAATGATCTCTCCCCCCTTGAAGCAGATAGTCTCACCTTCGATAACCGTTAATCGGTTGCAGTTTTGGCAGCTAACCGACAAGGGTTTACTTTTATTTCCCGCTCCAAAAAACGAATTACTCACCTGTGACTCTCCATGGCTGGGCTTGTTGCCAGCACCTGCTGCTAATCCATATATCGCTAATGTAATCAAGTTTAGTCTATAAAGCTAGCGCTATCTAGACTAATGTCTAATCCTTATTGGGTATTGCTTGAACTTGCACCATATTGGGTTTTTATCAGACTACTTGGGCCATCTTGGTGCAGGGAAAGGATAAATAAATTGTCATATTCATCCTCTCCCAATTGAGGTATCTCTGGTCCTCTCAGTGCCTTGATGATCAGTGGTACAGTATTGGAATGCCCCGCAATGACCACATTGCCTTCCTGCGCCATGACGCTATCGACGATAGCCGCTATATGCTTGTCCATCTCCCTGCCCGCGTCGATAACGATCAGAGGAATCCCTTTCGCGGCGATAAGCGGCGCCAAAGTTTCCTGGGTGCGCTTAAATTGTGTCGATATGGCCAGGGTGAGTGGGGTATCGGCCAGGCTCTCTACCAACGCTTGTGCCCTCAACTTGCCCGCGTCATTCAGGCTAGGGTCGCGACCTTGAGTGGCCTTTTCCCCATGACGTACCAAAATCACAGTCTTACTGGCAATTGCCGCATTGGCCTGGGCTATAGGCAGGTAACCTAATAGGGCGAGAAGCCCAAAGCTGATGAGTCGTAACATAAGCATCCCTATCTATTTTAACGAGTTGGCTAGCATATCCTATTTCGCTGAGTATGCCGATGACAGATTAATTGGGTCTTAGGGCTAAAGTTGTTTATAAAATGGACGATAATTATAGCTGAGGGTTAATTTAATTTGGTGAGCGAGGCGATTATGGAGATTCAAAATCACGGCGGAGCCGTATCTGCGGCGGCGCATAACAAGACAGATTCGACGACTAACCATGGTCAGCAAGTCTCCGAAGTGGCTAAGAACAAGACGGCCCTGGCGGCCAGTAAACAGTTGATGAATACGGCGATCCTGGAAGCGCAGCAAGATGTGAACCTGAGCGCAGGCAATGAGCCCATGCAGCTGCTCTACAAGGCAGCAATCGAGGCGATCAATGAGGAGCTGGCGCCCACTATGGGCGAGCACGCCATTGAGACGGCTGTGGCTCAAGGGGTCGATACCTCGCCCGAGGCGACGGCCGAGCGCATCGTTAGCTTTGCCACCCAGTTTTTTGCCATACACCAGGAGCAAAACAGTGGCATGTCGTTCGATGAACAGTTGAGCTCCTTCATGGACATTATCGGCGGGGCGATAGACCAAGGTTTCGATGAGGCCAAAGATATCCTCTCTGGGCTCAAGGTGCTTGAAGGTGACATCGAGGCTGGGGTCGACAAGACCTACGGCCTAGTACAGGAAGGGCTACAGGCATTCAGAGACAGTTTCAATCAGGAGCCTGAGCAAGAATAGCGTCTCTTTCGATACCATTTGACTAGGGCCTGTTGAACTTTGCTGTTTGTTTTTGCAGCAGTTTGAAGGTGGTTTATACAAGGCAGAGCCTGTGTCGTGTAGTTCTCTACACAAACTGGCGATAACGCCGTAGAAATGGCCTACAAACGCTGCCCAACGGGTTCATCTAAACGCGCGCTGCACTTTATGAAAGGCTTCCTGCCTTTCATCGCAGGCGGTCAGCGACGCTGTTAGAAATCGTTCCAGACGATTTATTTGTTGTTCGCCATTCACATAGAGTAACTATGCTTCATGGCTCTCGCCTCGCGCAAAACGCGTTTAGATTGAACAAAAATTAAACTTGAAAAATCAACAGGCCCTAGGATAAACCCCTTCATATAAGGGGTTTTTTGTTGTCTTGACTCGGATAGAAAATCTATGAATCATGGGAGTATCAGTGTCGATTGATGCCAGCAGAGGTGGCGATATGTGGGGAGAGGCAAAGGTTGTAGAGCGGATTGACTGGAGCGATCAGTTATTTACCTTGAAGCTGTCGGCGGATATCGGCGAGTTTATTGCTGGGCAATTTATCAAGTTGTCGTTGCATATCGACGATAAACGTGTCGCCCGGGCCTATTCTTTGGTCAATGCGCCCGATGCGCCGCTGCTCGAGGTGCTGGCAGTGAGTGTTGACGACGGGCTGCTTTCGCCTAAGCTCCAGGCCTTAGGGCCGGGGGATAGCGTCGATATTTCTACCAAGGCGGCGGGTTTCATGACGCTGGATGAGCTCCCTGAGCAGGGCAAACATCTGTGGTTTTTTGCCACGGGCACAGCAGTGGGCCCCTTTATCTCCATGATGAGAACCGCCGAGCCCTGGCAGAGATTTGAGCGTGTGATCTTAGTATATGGGGTGAGGTATCAAGACGATCTCGCCTATTTTCAGGAGCTTAAATCGTTCGAGGCGCAATACCCTGAGCAGTTTACCTTAGTCACCTCAGTGACCCGAGAGCCGGTGGAAGGGGCGCTGAGTTGCCGCATCACCCAAGGGGTAGAGAGCGGCGTGATAGAGCAGCAGGTTGGCCTCAGCCTAAGCGCACAAGATTCACAGGTGATGATCTGTGGTCATCCAGAGATGATAAAAGAACTCAATACCCTGTTGCAGTCCCGTGGCCTGGCTAAAAATCTTCGCCGCGCGCCAGGACAGATCACCGTCGAGAAATATTGGTAGAGGAAGCGAGATGCAATTACTGTTTTCTGACGCATCACCCTACGCAAGAACCGTGCGTGTCGTCATCGCACAGTTTGCCATCAGGGGGATCGAGCCGGTAGCGGTGAACCCATTGGACAATACCGAGCTACTGCTAGATGCCAATCCCCTGGCCAAGATCCCCTGTTTGTTATTAAACGATGGCGGCGCCTTGTATGATAGCGAGGTGATCCTGCGCTACCTGGATCATGAATATTGCGGTGGTGAGCTGTTTGGTCAGCCTGGTGATTCTTGGTATGGCGAGACTCAATACTCCCTGATCAAGGGGCTGCTCGACAGTGCGGTGGCGTTAAGGCAGGAGCAGATGCGGGACGATGAAGGATTGCGTAGCCCGTTCTGGACGGCGAGATTCGAGCAAGCCTTACTCAGGGGGCTGGCACAGATAGAGCTGATGGCCATTTCTGGGCACAGCAAGTTGTCGTTGCAGCAGATTTGTCTCGCCTGCCTGTTAGAGTATTTGGATTTTCGTCATCCTGACCTGGATTGGCGTAAGGTGGCGCCCGCTACAGCCAGATGGCTACAGACTTTCTCTATGGGCGCGGCCATGTTAACCACGCGTCCCCGCGCCTAGCCTTTGCCAAGTTGCTGCTAGTATCAGGCAGTTTGCATTTGAGGCTCTGCCTCTAGTGGCGGGTATCGGTAAGGCGCCGTCCCTTTGCCGGTTGATTGCGTCGATTGGGCTCGCCGAAAACGCCATAGAGTTCGCTGGTCACGCCAAAGTCGACCCGC